>NZ_JACJDP010000003.1:0-115941 GCF_014163575.1 Psychromonas sp. SR45-3 | reverse complement strand
CGCCTAGAGCCACTTAGTTACGTAAAACATCAGGCAAAAAAAATCCCCAACCTAAGTTGAGGACTTATAAATCAAAGTAGAATATTAGCCTTAACCGAAGTTAAGCAATAATATTACTGACCTTTCACTTCTTTAAGACCGTTGTACGGTGCTTTATCACCTAAAGCTTCTTCTATACGTAGAAGTTGGTTGTATTTAGCAACACGATCAGAACGGCTCAATGAACCAGTTTTGATTTGGCCTGCAGCAGTACCAACAGCTAGGTCAGCGATAGTTGCATCTTCAGTTTCACCTGAACGGTGAGAGATAACAACTGTGAAACCTGCATCTTTAGCCATTTTGATTGCAGCTAACGTTTCAGTTAAAGAACCAATTTGGTTAAATTTGATTAAGATTGAGTTAGCAATACCGTTGTCGATACCACGCTTAAGGATCTTAGTGTTTGTTACAAATAGATCGTCACCAACTAATTGGATTTTATCACCCATTAGTTTAGTTTGGTGTGCAAAGCCATCCCAGTCAGACTCGTCAAGACCATCTTCAATAGAAACGATTGGGTATTTTTGAGTAAGATCTTGTAAGAAGAAGTTAAATTCTTCTGAAGTGAATTTTTTACCTTCACCTTTAAGGTCGTAGATGTTTGCTTCTTTGTCGTAGAACTCAGATGCAGCACAATCCATCGCTAAAGTGATGTCTTTACCTAATACGTAACCAGCATTTGCAACTGCTTTTTCGATTGCAGCAAGTGCAGCTTCGTTAGACTCAAGGTTAGGAGCAAAACCACCTTCATCACCAACAGCTGTTGAGTGACCGTCAGCTTTAAGTACTTTAGCAAGGCTATGGAATACTTCAGCACCCATACGTAAACCTTCACGGAAGTTAGGAGCGCCAACTGGTTGGATCATAAATTCTTGAATATCTACAGAGTTATCAGCGTGCTCGCCACCATTGATGATGTTCATCATTGGAAGAGGCATAGAGTAAACACCAGAAGTACCGTTTAAGTCAGCAATGTGAGCGTATAGAGGCACTTTCTTAGAGATTGCAGCAGCTTTAGCAGCAGCTAGAGAAACAGCTAGGATAGCGTTTGCGCCGAATTTAGCTTTGTTTTCAGTTCCATCTAGGTCGATCATGATTTGGTCAAGCTCAGCTTGTGCTAGTGCATCTTTACCAGCTAGCGCTTCAGCGATTGGACCATTTACAGCAGCAACAGCTTTAAGTACGCCTTTACCTAAGTAACGAGCTTTATCGCCGTCACGTAATTCAAGAGCTTCACGAGAACCAGTAGATGCACCAGATGGCGCAGCAGCCATACCGATAGAACCATCTGCTAAATGAACTTCAGCTTCTACCGTTGGGTTACCACGTGAATCCATGATTTCACGACCAAGTACTTTAACTATGTTTGACATGATTATTCCTTTGTTTAAGTAAAAATAAAATTTTAAAATTTTTTAAAACAAGCTGCTATTACATCGAGCAGCTTTTATTGTGTAATTTTTTAACAAACTAATGCGATCGGGTCAACAAAAACTATAAAAAACGACCTTGTTGATGATCTATCGCAGCTTTTATAAATCCTTTGAATAACGGATGTCCATCACGTGGTGTTGAGGTGAATTCCGGGTGGAATTGCGCAGCAACAAACCAAGGATGATCTGGGTTCTCAATTATTTCGACTAATTTTTTGTCTTCTGATAAACCAGTAATTTTTAAGCCTGCTTTTTTGATCGCTGGTAATAAATTATTGTTAACTTCATAACGATGACGATGACGTTCAAAAATCTCTTTGCTACCGTACATTTCTAATACTTTAGACTTGTCTGCTAAGTGACATTTTTGCGAGCCTACACGCATCGTACCACCTAAGTCAGAATCTTCAGTACGTTGTTCGACTTCACCTGACTTATCAATCCATTCAGTAATTAAACCAACAACAGGATATTTAGTCTCAGCATTAAATTCTGTTGAATGTGCATCTTTAAGGCCTGCAACATTACGTGCGTATTCGATAAGTGCGACTTGCATACCTAAACAAATACCTAAATACGGAATTTTATTTTCACGAGCATACTGCGCGGCTAAGATTTTACCTTCAACACCACGCTCACCAAACCCACCAGGGATTAAGATCGCATCGATACCTTCTAATACGCCTAAACCTTTAATTTCTACATCTTGTGAATCAATATATTTGATTTTTACTGTTGCAGCATTTTTTAAGCCGCCATGTTTTAAGGCTTCGTTAACCGATTTGTATGCATCTGGTAACTCAGTGTATTTACCGACCATGCCGATAACAACTTCACTGGTTGTATTTGCTTCTTCAGAAACAACTTTTGCCCACTCACTTAAATCAGCTTCAGGGCACTCTAAACCAAAACGTTCAACACAGATTTGATCTAAACCCTGTTGTTTTAACAATGCTGGAATTTTGTAAATTGAGTCTACATCGCGTAATGAAATAACTGACTTTTCTTGCACATTACAGAACAACGCAATCTTAGCGCGCTCATTTGCAGGGAAGCTCACTTCACTACGACAAATAAGAATGTCAGGTTGAATACCTAAACTACGTAATTCTTTTACAGAATGCTGCGTTGGTTTAGTTTTAACTTCGCCTGCTGTTTTTAAGTAAGGTAATAATGTTAAATGCATAAACATAGCATTAGCTTGACCTACTTTTAACGCTAGTTGACGAATCGCTTCAATGAAAGGTTGTGATTCAATATCACCAACCGTTCCACCTAACTCAACAATAGCGACATCATGCCCTTCACCACCAGCAATAACACGTGCTTGAATTTCGTTAGTAATATGAGGAATAACCTGAATTGTTGCACCAAGGTAATCACCACGACGCTCTTTTGCCAATACGTCAGAATAGATACGACCGGTTGTAAAATTATTACGTTTAGTCATTTTGGTACGAATAAAGCGTTCGTAATGGCCTAAATCGAGATCCGTTTCAGCACCGTCATCGGTAACAAATACTTCACCATGCTGAGTTGGACTCATTGTTCCAGGGTCAACATTAATATATGGGTCAAGTTTTAGAATAGTCACGTCTAAACCACGTGCTTCTAAAATTGCGGCAAGAGAGCCTGCTGCAATACCTTTACCTAGTGATGAAACAACACCACCAGTTACGAAAATATATTTTGTCGTCATAGTAACCCTAAGAATTAAAGAGTAGAAAGAAGCCGGTATTCCACATAAAAATAATCACACAGCAAAAATCATCAACTTAGCTAAGTTAAGTGATGTTTATACGTTATGTGACATTGTTATCAAAAATGAAGAATATTGAACATTTAGATGGGATGACATTATAGCAAGCGCACTTATTTTCGACAATCTTTTCTCTGCATTTACTCATAATATTTATTTTGCCTGTAAAAACAAGGTTTAACTCCTCTCTTCCTAACAATGAAAGCAGCAATAAACGTAACATAGTGTTTAAGAAATGATGTTGCGCCAGCAAAAGTACATCTTTATAAATTATGCAAATATAGAATGCTTAGCAATGCTAGCTATTATATCTTAATAAGTTGAATTTTTAAGGCTAGAAAAGTCATAAAAAATATTACCTTCTCTATTAATAGCGGTATGTCCAAGTCCTTTGTCGCACAGGCTATCTAACATTTCAGTCGCGCGTTCAATATTAACTCGACAATGAGTTGCGATGTCAAAAGGTGTGAGCTGATAGTTATTTGCTTTGATCATGTTGAGCACTAAACGTTCAAAGCGTTCATCTTGAATTGTTTTTAATGACTTAGATGCATGTTGGAAACAAAACCAACCTAGCCCACCTAACAAACAGGCAAGCGGTAAAAATAAAATCCGGCTAAAAGTTAATAAAACCAGTAATGCGGCAATCCCCATCAATAAATAAGATAAAGACTGTAGTTTTTTATATTTATCCACGGCGGTTTTATTCTCAACTTCAAAGGAAGCGATCTCTTGTTGTAACGTGTTCGATGCTACGCTAGCTTTAGGTGCTACATAACGTAACTTAGGTGGTGAGAACTGATAACGCTGACCTATTTTATCTAGCCCACCTGAAAATCCTTGGCCTACGGCACGAATCGACCAACCTTGTTGATGACGATAGAAGTTCAGCAGCACCATCGTATTATAATTTTTATCAGTGGTTTCGCAGACATACTTCGCCATCTTTTGGTCGGTATAAGTATTGCTTACGCTCAGCTCAATAAAATCAGCACTATTAATACGCTTACTCGTGGCACGCCGAGTCACTAATATTTGAATTTTAGTGACGTCCTGAGGCAGTTTATCTAAATTAATAGATACTTCTGCATCGCTCAGTTTTACTCCTTCACCACGTAATATTGTATTTTCATGATATAGAAAGTCTTTAATATTATTCACTTTATTATCACGATTAATAGCAACTACATTAAGAGCTAAATCATCGATTTTAGGCACAACATCAAGCTTACAAGTGATCGCGGTGCAATGTGTAAAGTGTTCACTAAGCGATAAATTCTGACCTTTTTGTAATTCCACATTATCAAGTAAATTGCTCGCAGATAAAGGAACGTCACTTTCTGCTTCACTTTCTTGATGCGATGGTATTGAAGTGGCTTGCGGGCTTTCAGGCGCAACCGGTGTCATAAAACTACCCCCTAGTTGGGTTAAAGTAGTCAAATAACTTGTCTTTAAAGGCAACGCTTTATAGCCTAGCTTCCAGGCATTGTTATGTTTATAAAACTCAAAAAACAACACGCTTTTATGTGTATCGTCAAACGCTTCAACATCCATTTTTGCCAACCTGCCAAGCGATAAGTCATTAACTCTAATTTGAAAGTGGCTCATTTGCTTTAAAGAATAACGACTGTTTTCGGGTAAAAATCCATAAAAAGCAATACGATCAATTTTTGCATCAAGTTGTGGGAATTGAACAGTAAAATGCCGACCTGATTTATCTTGACTCACCGCTTTGGGGAGTGGCCATTGATTAGGGGCTATATTTTTTTCAGTGAGTATTTTCCCATCGCTAAAAGGCACAGCATAAATTGCTAAATTTAAATCACTTTTAAGGCTGCGCCATGCGAAATCAATTTCAACACACCCAATTTTTTCAATTAAGATATTTTGGCCAACTATTAATGTCATAAATCACTACTTTCAATGAATAAAAAGGTACTTAACGGTACTTATGCGGTACTTAAAGATTGCTATCAAAACGAATCAGACGATATTATTAATAAATAAAAAACCTAGCATCATCAATATCAAGTTAACGATTAAGTTCACCATCTTGCTCGAACCCATAACCATGCAACAATTTTACTATTAATGATATAGGGTTAAAATTTAACTTTTAAACACTTTATCAACTGGATCTTCACCCTGCTGTTATGACAAGGTCTATCAGTTAAGTTAAGCAGAGCTGAGTCATTACTTTAATAACGCATTAAATCAGCCCCACAAAATAAAAAAGAGAAAAATATTTCACTGGGATTAACGTTTAGTTTTTAGTTTTTAGTTTTTAGTTTTTTAATGTCATTCCATATCGCATCTAGTTCGTTCAAAGTACAATCCCCCATCTCTTTACCTAATGATTTTACATGTTGCTCAACTAAACGAAAACGAGATGAAAACTTCTGATTTGCTTGATTTAAAACCTGTTCTGGGTTCGCTTTTAAATGACGAACGAGATTAACGTTAGCAAATAACAAATCACCTAACTCATCTACAATACGCGATTTTTGCTGTTCAGGTGTTAAATCAGTTCGTTTAACTTCAACTAATACTTCATCTATCTCTTCATGTATTTTAGCAATCACAGGTTCTATTTCAGCCCAATCAAATCCGACACTAGCAGCTCGTTTTTGAATTTTATAAGCGCGTGTGAGTGACGGTAACGCTAATGGGATATTATCTAAAATACTTTCTTCAGCATTTAATGATTTAGCTTTTTTTAAGCGCTCTTTTTCTTTTTCAGCTTCCCAATTGGCGTTGATTTCAGCATCGCTGGTAAACTCAGTGGTCGAGAACACATGCGGATGGCGTCGAATCAGTTTTTCGTTTAAAACGACTAAAATATCATCAAACTCAAACAAACCTTGCTCTTTTGCAAGCTGAGCATAAAAAACTACTTGAAATAACAGATCTCCAAGCTCACCTTTTAAATCATCAAAATCTTTATTGGCAATCGCATCGGCGACTTCATAGGCTTCTTCAATGGTATGTGGCACCACACTATCAAAGGTTTGCTTGAGATCCCATGGACAGCCTGTTTCAGGGGTACGTAATTGCTGCATGATGGATAATAATTGCGATAAATTTGCTGACATAATGATTCCCAAAGCAATGATAATTAAAAACTTAGGTTCAAATAGTAAATGCTCAGGTCGGCTTATGCAAAGCTTTAATCAATACACAGAAAGATGAGAAAAAAGAGTTCAAATTAATAGAGATATAAAGTGAGTGGCTGTATTTATAGATATATTTGCGGGCAGTATTTATGAATAAAAAAGCCGTTTATTTTATAAAGTGTGAATGAAGAGTCAATAGGCTTATTTTATCATTGCAGATACAATTGAAAGCAGGAATGTAAAGCGCGACGGCCAACAAATCAATTTAATGACTTAAACCCGCTTTCTTTTTTATTCCCATTACCAATCAATATGCATTATTTTTGCACCTTGAATGGTAATGGTTAGATAGAAAATCAATCACACTTTACTAGTTGAATATTAGTTAAATGCGCGTGCCACACGGCCACTTGAAGTTAACTGGTATTGTTTTGTGTAGGCAGGAATAAATACTGATTGCCCTTTGTTAATAACAACCGTTTCGCCACTTTCATGAGTTAGGGTGACATCATTGTCTAGAGCTAATAATATTTCAGCACTATCAACTGTTAACGATAAATCTGTAATAGATTCAAACAATGCAAATTTAAAATCTTCAACTGGGATTGCGTAATACTCGCCCCCCTCTTTTAATTCAGGAGTGAATTGTAATGAATCAAAAGGGATAGCATCGAATTTGGTACATGCCACAAGCTCTTCAACATCCATATACTTTGGTGTTAATCCGGCTCGTAATACATTGTCAGAATTTGCCATGATTTCAAGACCCGTGCCTTTCAAATAAGCATGTGGTGTACATGCATATAAGAACATAGCCTCACCAGGTTGTAGCGTGATCACATTCAGCATTAATGGGGTGAATAAACCAATATCGCCGGGGTGTTGAAGTGATAGTTCCAAAATAAGCGCAAATAATGGGTCTTCTTTATTTTCATTGGCATATTCAAGCAGTTCATTGACAGCACATTCTTTTACTTCACCTTTTAAAGAAAGTAACGCAGAAAAAAATGTTTCTAATCCTGCTGAATCTAAAGAAGAAGAAAACGCATCAACAAGGTCACCAATTGCTGCCACATTGATTTTTTTAAATAATTCGATAGTCTGTTCGAACTCACGGAAGCCATTCATTGCTTGATAAGGTGTTAATGCATAAACCAATTCAGGTTTATGGTTTGGATCTTTATAATTGCGATTACCAGCGTTACGCGAAATACCCGCTGCCTCTTCTTTTGCAAAACCAGCTTCAGCTTGCGCTTTACTTGGGTGAACTTGCACCGATAACGCTTCGCCTGCAGCTAATACTTTAAATAAATAAGGTAGCTCGGCAAATTGGGCATTAGTTTTAGGTGTTAAAATAGCATCTTTGTCTTGTGCTATAAAATCTGATAGAAGCTGTGTATTGCCATTGTTGATAATTTTAGAGCAACCATTAGCATGTGCCCCCATCCAGATTTCAGCTTGAGGCTTGTTTTCTGGGTTATTAATGCCTAATAATTTGCTAATAGAAGTACGGCTTCCCCATATATAATCTTGGATCACGTTTTCCATGGGGAAAAAGCAAGGTGAAAGTACTTGAGTCATGATGCGCCCTTATTAATTCATTTTTAGTTTTATAAGTAGTATTTTAAAAATAGTTATTTAAAAGTCGTTATTTAAAAATAGTTATTTAATAGAAAGTTTATTTCCCATCGCTAATGTTGCCGCTACGTTTCTTGCGGTACGCGTTAAGTTTTTATCTGCTTCATCTAATACTTGCGGTAGCGATTGTGGTGATCTCACCGTACCAAAAATACTGCCCATCGAGTCATACAAAGCATCAACTTCAGTGCCTAGAGAACCCGCAATAGCAATCACAGGTATACCTCGTTGTACTGCGCGTTGAGCGATACCATAGGGTGCTTTACCGTTCAACGTTTGATTGTCCATCATGCCCTCACCGGAAATGACTAAATCAGCACCTTGAAGTAATTCATCGACATTCAAGATATCCAATACCATATCAATACCGGCTTTTATTTGAATATTAAACGCTAATGACAAACCTAAAGGTGCACCACCGGCCGCGCCAAAACCAACACTTTGTTGGTGATTAATATGCGTTGTTTTTTCTGCGATGTCGGCAAAGTGACTTAAGGCATTATCAAGTAACTCAACCATCTCTGCAGTGGCACCTTTTTGTGGACCAAAAATAGCACTAGCACCGTTTTCACCTGTTAATGGATTAGATACATCACAGGCAACAATAAATTCAACATTGGCACAACGTTTATCAAGATCGGTTAAATCAATACTCGCTAGGTTAGCTAATGCAGCGCCACCAACAGGTAATTCACTACCCTGTGCATCTAATAATTTACCACCTAATGCTTGCAATATTCCTGCGCCACCATCATTGGTTGCACTGCCCCCTAAACCAATCAAGATTTTTTGCACACCAAGGTCTAACGCTTGTAATATTGATTGGCCAGTACCAAAACTGGTCGCTATCAATGGATCACGTTGTTCTGGTGTTATCAAATCAAGGCCGGAAGCCGCTGCAATTTCAATTAATGCAGTTTTACTTTGGCCATCATCCAGCAAGGCCCAAACGGCGTTAACAGCACCTTTAATTGGGCCGCGCACAGTTTGGTTTTGTCTTTGACCATTAAGCGCATCAACCAATACATCAACGGTTCCTTCACCGCCATCCGCAAGTGGGATTTTAATGTATTCACTATCGGGGAAAACTTCTGAAAACCCATTTTCTATACAGGTTGCTACGTCAGCAGCAGAAAGTGATTCTTTGAATGAATCAGGGGCAATAACAATTTTCATCATTTCACCTACAAACCCCTCTGGCGAGGGGTTCTAATTATAGTTAACTAAAAAATAGTTTATATCAAGGGAGCGAATCAACTCATTAAGTGTATTGCTCCATTATGATTAAAACTTAACGCGGAACGTTTTAGCCTGACATGGACCTAAAGCACCAAAATTTTGCGATTTTTGAGCGACTGCGCCCGGTTTTGGCGTTTCATCCATTAAGGTTTCTAACCATTCAGTTACCGGTGTTGTAAATTCAATATCACCTTGAACTGTTTCTGTTTCTGTTTCTGAAGGGTTATAAACACGGATAATTAACGCATCTTCATCTTCAGCTTTTTTCAGAACACTTAACACTAAACCATTTTTCTCTGCGCTACATAAGCTATAAGTTAATGGAATGTTTTTCTCGCCCACATTTAATTTCATCGCATTAAATGGAATTTTGTTGTAACACTGTATTGGTGTGACGTTATCACGTGCTTCAGCCATTACATTAGCAGTAATATGATCACCAGCAAACCCAAACAAGGTGAATTTGCAAACAATTTTACCACGTACTTGCGAATCAGGAGCAGGGATCTTGATACCAGATGGACGACCAGGGCGAAGTAATAAATTCTCTTTACCCAACACACCGATACCACGGAATAAGGTCAGTGCAAATGTATCACGCTGTTCAGTTTCATTAGCAATGACTTCAAATTCACGTAAACCATTGGTCATCACAGCCATTCCAGCTTGACCATTCTCAAGCGCAGCAAAGTTCATTAATTGGTAAACAGGTACTGGTGCTTCTTTCCACTTCTCTGCTTCCCAAACTTGCATTGCAGGGTCATCAGTAGTACGAGTGATCAGACCAAATTGGTTATCAGCCACAACTGTATCGGTTACAAATGGTGTTGGGATAAGCACACGTACACGGTGATCATCAGCTTGGTTATCTAATTCCATGCGAACTTCGATGCGACGGGTATCTTGTTTTAATACAACCTGACAGACCACATCAACATAACCATCTTGGTTGCTACGTTGTTCACGTGACTCAAGGTTGGTAGGCACATTCATACGGAATTTAATATGCGCAACAGATTGTAATGCTTGATGCTCTACATTGGTTTCAACATCAAAGTCATTTGAATATAACAACCACTCTTTACGTGAAGGAGAGTAATCGTATTCATCGCCATCATCAGAGCCATCTTCAAGGCGTAATACCTGCTCAAATGTTTGTTCTGTTTCTTTATCGAAGACAGCCAACGTACCGTCATTGTTCACAGTAATTTTGTAGAAGCTGTTTTCTAATACATTTTGCTCATTTTGTGGAGCAACTTGTAGCGCGCCTTTTTCATTAGCTTGGACATGTAATGTAGTGAAACCCATCGCCGGTACGTTAACTTTCAATTGAATATTGAATTCCATGAACGGGTCATAGTTACCGTAATGTACAATTTGACGGTCAATTTTACCTGGGTCAATTTCTTGCTGATCTTCAATAAAGTATTCAACGTCATTACCGGCATCATCAAAGATTTTAAATTCTTGAGCACGAATCGTAATCATTGTATTAACAACTTCTTCACGTGCATAAGGCGATAAGTTGAATAATGCTAATTTATCACAGCCCTCTTTTTCTGGCATATGATCGACGATTTTACGTTTGTAGAAATTAATCAGGTTAGTGGCCATATCATCAGCAAGAATATAACGATTTAAGATTTCAGCGTGAACCTTATCACTACAACAACAACCGATAGAATCATGAGCATGGTTTTTCATGCTTTCTTTCCACATTTTTTCAATTAAACCATGGTGATAATCAAAACCAAGTTTAAATGCAATTGAAGCAAGTGGCTCTAGAATATTAACAATTTTGTTTTCAACTTCAGCGTGAATAAGCTTAATATCCATACGAGTAGAAGAGATAGTACGGTGAACACGCATGTATTTACCATCGTTAAATTCACCTTTAATGGTATCTAATTGATCACGTTTAGCTTCAATTTTTTCAAATACATCTTCGAAACGGCTCATCAAGAATTCACGGTCAGGATATGCTTCACGTAAGATGTCCATCACTTCAAAGATATTTTTTTGAATAGGCATTTGATCATGGCCATTCGGTAATAGGATATCTTTAGTCACAGACGCGTTTTCTAATACTTTTAAGTAAGTATCTAAACGTGTTGTTAATGCATCTTTGTCTTCTGGTAAATATTTACCAATTGCATAACCTAAAGGAAGTACTTGCGCAGTGACTTCACTACCGTCATTTGACTGCCATAAGAATTCAGTTTTGTTAGTGCCGTGACGTTCAGAACAACCACGCCAAAACATAGTACGGTCAATACCAAAGCCGTTGTAGATCATTGGTAATTGAGAACTCATTGAGAAAGAATCTGGTAGATAACCAATTTTCATCGGCTCGCCTAATGCTAAACAATCACGCATGCCATATAGCATATTACGTACAATTGATTCACCAGAAACCTGCATCGTATCGGTTTGTGAGTACCAAGGACCTACAATTAATTTACCAGCTTGAACCAATGCTTTAACACGCTCTTTACCACCAGGGATAACAGCGAAATAATCTTCTAATAATGCAGTTTGTCCATCAAGTACGTAGTATTTGTAATCAGGATCTGTTTCCAGACGTCCCATGATTTCTTCCATGTTGTTCACTAATAAAATACGAGATTCTTCCGTAGTGAAATACCATTCACGATCCCAGTGCATGTGTGGAGTAATGTGTACGCGAGATGTAGTCATAATTTTATACCTTAAGATAAGTGGTTAATGGATAGAATAACCAGCTACTTTGAGAAAATTGCAAAAAGGCATAGTGAGCCCCCCCCACTATGCCAATCATTGTTTTTATTAGTTAGTTGCAGTCATGCCCGCTAATTTTTCTTTTTTAGCGTGATGTGCTCTCCAAGTAATTAACATTGCTGTAGAGATAACCGTACCAACCAATGCAGCACCGAACCAGATACCTGCAGCCATAAAGCTACCGATCCCAGCGTCATGCAATAAGAAGATTGAGAAGATACCAGCTCCCGGTGTTGAAAGGCCAATACCCGCACCACCAACAATTGCACCTGTAACCATAGAGCCTACAAGGAATGAGCCGATAACACGTATTGGATCTTCAATCGCCATAGGAATCGCGCCTTCGGTAATACCTGCTAAACCCAACAACCAGGTTGATTTGCCCACTTCAATTTCAAACTCTTTAAATAAACGAGGAGCAATCATAGTAGAGAAAGTAACAGTAAAGGCAGAAACCATTTTAACTGAACCAAATATTGCGTAAGGGCCATAAACACCATTTGCCATCGCACCTAAACAGAATGCATAAGCCGCTTTATTAACCGGACCACCTAAGTCGAAAGATACAAAAATACCGATAATTGCACCTAGTAACAATGTGTTGCTACCCGAGAGGCTGTTTAGCCAATCAGTCAATCCTTGGTTTAGGAAAGCAACAGGTTTACCAACAACAAATAGCATCAAGCTACCGACTACAACCGTACCAATAACAGGGTAAAGGTAGAAAGTTAAAAAACCGTTGAATGCAGGGCTTAAACGTACGTTTTCTTTTACCCAACGCATTACATAACCGGCTAATAGACCACCAACAACACCACCTAGGAAACCAGAACCGATTAAGTTAGCCGCAAGACCCGCAGCAAAACCAGGACCTAATGCAGGTTTATCAGCAATAGAGTAAGCGGTATAAGCTGCTAATACCGGTACCATCAAGGTGCCTAACATACCGCCACCTAATTTACGGTACATCCATAGCCATGAACCATCTGTTCCGTACAGTTCTTGTAGGTCGAAAATTTGAGCAATCAATACGGCAATAGCCAATACTGAACCACCGGCAACGATTAATGGAACAGCAAATGAAATACCACTCAATAAAGCACGTTTCAATTCTGTTTTAAGCGGTAACCTTTTAGGTTTATCTTCAGTCTGTGCAACACGCTCTGCGCCCGTTCCGTTTTTAGCCGCCTCTAAGGCTTCATTAAGAATGCGCTCTGCATGTTTGATAGGCTCAGCCACTGCTGTTTCAACACGTGGGATACCATCAAATCGTTCAATATCTTTAATAGATACTTCAGTGGCAAAAACACAGGCAACTGCTTCATTTAATTGTGCAGCAGTTAAACGGTCTTCAATGCCGTTTGCACCTTGTTTTTCAACATAGACATTAATGCCTAATTTCTTACCTGCTTTTTCTAAATATTCAGCAGCCATATAAGTATGTGCAATGCCTGCAGGGCAAGCTGTCACACAAACAACGGTTGGTTTGCTTGAATCTAATTCAACTTGTTCCTTAGCGGCTTTTTTACCGTCTAATAAAGCAAGCACTTGCTCAGGAGTAGTCGCATTAAGTACAGCTTCACGAATGTCATCATCCACTAAAGTGGTTGTTAATTCAGTCAACACTTGCATATGTGTCGAACCAGCTTCAGCATTAGGGATCGCAAGTAAGAAGATTAAATTAACATCTTCGTCTTCATCTTCATCAATACCTTTCCACTTTAAATCTTGCTTCAAAGTAGCAACGGCAAAGCTTGCTTCTTTTACTGCATCAGATTTACCGTGCGGTACAGCAAGTCCTTCACCTAAAGCGGTAGGCCCTTGTTCTTCTCGCGCAAATACTGCCGCTAAAAATTCTTCTTTGTTATGTAGTTTACCTTGCTGATCTAACTTTTCAGTTAGTGCATGAATAGCATCATCGCGACTAGCAAACGTAGTTTGCAATGTCATCAAAGATGCATTCGTTAATGTTGTCATTTTCATAATCTTTGTCCTATTTCCACAAGTCCCACAAATAAAATCGGTTACACTTCAACGAAACGAATTGTAATACCTATTTGATACAAATTGTGTGATTTAGATCACCCAAAGCAATATTTGTATTGGAATTTGTATTAAAAATCTCTAATTAGCTCAAAAATACGACTCAGATCGCACAAAAAGTATCTAAAAAATAAATTATAGGCAATAAAAAAACGAAGGGGTAAATTTGTATTACTTTTAAATATTTGTATTAAAAGCTATTTATCAGTACTCTGTAAATATTAATAAATTGATTCATACCTACTAAGAGGATCACATGGCTAAACTACCAAGATATCGTCAAATAGCCGATATTATACGTACCAAAATAGATACAGGGGAGTGTAAAGTAGGAGAAGCGTTACCCACTGAAGCTGAATTAGTTGAAGAATTTGCAGCTAGTCGAGTCACTGTTAGACAAGCTTTAAAGCTCTTGATTGAAAATGGTGAGCTTGAGAGTGTGCAAGGTAGCGGGACTTACGTTAAAGAAAAAAAAGTTAATTATGATATCTACCAACAATCTAGTTTTGATGAAAAATGGGCGCATTTAAATTTAGCCACTCACAGCGATGTACTTACTTTTGAAGTAATGAAACCTAGCTTAGCTCTGGCAGATAATCTTAATATCACAGAGCAAGACCGTGTTTATTATGTCAAACGCGTACGTTATATCGAAAATAATCCGATCACTGTAGAAGAAACTTGGATGCCACTAGCGCTTTTTCCAGATTTAACCTACGAAGTAATGCGCAAGTCCAAATATGAATATATCGAAAAACAGAAAGGACTAGTGATTGATCGCAGTGAACAAGAGATCATACCGATATTGCCATCAAGAGACATTGCGACGTTATTGGGTATTGACCCCAATCAACCTATTATTGAAAAACGAACACGCAGCTTTTTACAAGATAATACGGTATTTGAATATAGCATTAACTTTTTCAAAACCACCGATTACAAATTTACCTTGATTTCAAAACGCCATTAATGATTAGGTTGCAGGTTTTTTAAGTTATTACTTGCAGCTAATCGCAGGTGTTATATGCCTGACAGCACTCAACTATTATTACTTTATCACTTGATTTCAAGAATAAATAAATTCATAAATAAGCTAGTTAAACAACTAGCTTATTTTTCTACATATTACCTTTCAACAAATATTGATTTAGTACTCTATAGATTTAGCACTCTATGGATTTAGTGCTCTAGGAATTGAAGATTATAAAACCGTAAATACATCATCCATAGGCAGGCGAGCTTTTGGAAGACCGTGGTTATAATCTTTGTCACCTAAATGATACCCCATTGCTAGAGCAACGTGACATACATAACCATCTAGTTCCTCTTTAAATACTTCACCGATTAACTCAGGATCTACCCCTTCCATTGGTGTCGAGTCTATGCCTAAACGAGTAAGTGTATGTAATGCATTACCAAAAGCGATATATGTTTGTGCTTTTGACCAATGACCATTAAAGCCTGCTTCGTCTGTATTTAAATCAACAAAACCAAAACCGCCCTTCATCATGTTTTCTTCCATTTCAGCAGGCAAATGGCCTGAAGACACTTCGACATCGAGCACTTTTTGGTAATCAGCTTTAGTATAGTTTGGATTGTGAGCAAACAAAATAGTATGTGAAGCTTCTTTTGCATGATGTTGATTAAATTGAAATTTATTAGCAAAAGTATCATGTAAACGTTGTTTCGCTTGATCACTTTCAATCACGATAAATTTCCAAGGTTGTGAGTTAATAGAAGAAGCTGATAAGCGCATTGCTTCTTTGATTATTTCCATATCCTCTGCTGAAATACGTTTAGTTGCATCATACATTTTAGCTGTGTAACGATTGTTAAGATCTGTAATAATTTGATGAGCCATGATTTTTCCAAATATAAATTAATAATAAAGAGTGTTAGCGATGACAGTCATCTTAGAGATAAGTGAGTTTAAGAAAAAGAGATAATAGATCCAATCATTGTGGATCAATACATCCATAATGATTGGATCTATTATTTAGAAAATATTTTTTAGGGATACGCCTCTGCGGCCCTAATCAAAAGAATAAACACTAAGCTAGGTTGTTTGAAAATACTGTTTTGGAAATAAATAGTGCTGTAGAAATAAATAGCGTTGTGGGAGTAAATATGCGTTAAGTTTTTACTTAACTTTAGCTTCGATAATGACAGTAAAAACCTGTTATAACTAAATCATATATATCATGCTTTAACTGGCTTTGTCATTTTGCGATTAGGTAATTAAAATCTCAACTTACTATCATCTAGTTCACAGTTTCAAAGTACAAATAACGTCAAAAGCTGTTCATTTCACTCATATTTATCATTATTAAGGAAATCCCATGTCAATTGCAGTTATCGCTAATCTTGCAATATTTGTTTTCATCCTTTTGTTCCTGTTTCAACAACAAACAAAAGCGACTACCTTGTCTCGACAGGTATTACTCGGTTTAGTTTTTGGTAGTGCCTTTGGTCTTATTATTCACATGTTTTATGGTGAAGGAAACCCTATCATCAGTGAAACATTAGCATGGGTAAATGTAGTAGGCAGTGGTTACGTTGGCCTATTAAAAATGGTGATTATGCCATTAGTCTTAGTATCCATGATTGCAGCAGTAGTGAAGCTCGAAAATTCGGGATCATTAGGTAAAATTAGTGCATTAACCATTGGCGTTTTATTATTTACGACCATGATTGCAGCGCTGATTGGTATTGCGGTCACGCAAATTTTTGGCCTTTCTGCTGCGGGCCTTTCTGAAGGTGTTCGTGAGACAGCTCGCATTAGTGTGCTTGAGACTCGTCTAGGCAGTGTAGCCGACCTCACTATTCCGCAAATGCTAGTCAGTTTTATCCCTACTAACCCGTTTGCAGATTTAACAGGCGCACGCTCAACCTCGATTATTGCGGTGGTTATTTTTGGTATTTTAGTCGGTATCGCAGCACGTCGAGTGATGATTGAAAAGAAAGAGCTTGAATCGCCGATCCGCACTTTTATTGAAGCGGCTCAATCAATTGTTATGCGCCTTGTTAAAATGATTATTGCGCTAACACCTTACGGTATAGCGGCATTAATGACAAAAGTTGTCGCAACATCGAGCTTAGGTGATATTTTAAGTCTGCTCGGATTTATTGTTGCTTCTTATATCGCGATTTTCTTAATGTTTATCGTGCATGGATTATTAGTTTCGTTAGTTGGTGTAAGTCCAACACAATACTTTAAACGTATTTGGCCTGTACTAACATTTGCTTTTACATCACGTAGTTCTGCTGCGACCATTCCATTGAATGTTGAAGCACAGATTACCAAACTAAATGTGCCGCCTGCGATTGCAAACTTATCGGCGACCTTTGGTGCAACCATTGGTCAAAATGGTTGTGCTGGTATCTACCCTGCGATGCTTGCTGTTATGGTTGCTCCAACCATGGGTATTAACCCAATGGAATTTAACTTCATTCTTTCATTGGTAGCGATTATTGCAATCAGTTCATTTGGTATTGCAGGCGTTGGTGGCGGTGCGACCTTTGCAGCCTTGATAGTGTTACCAGCAATGGGCTTACCGGTCACAATAGCAGCCTTACTTATTTCAATTGAACCTTTAATCGATATGGCTCGTACTGCCTTGAATGTCAGTGGTTCAATGACAGCAGGCACCATCACATCACGTTTATTAGGTGATAAAAAAGAGATCAACAAAGCGTTTAAGTTAACGCCAACACAAGCTGTAGAGTAATTAATGCGCTAACTGCAATAGTTAGCAGTTAGCGCTCATTACAAGAATAAAGCATCATAATAAACAAAAAATCCCATTAACCTTCGCGCTAATAAAAGCAGAGAAGAATAGTGGGATTTTTAATTTAATGAAACTTTTAATTTAATGGACCTTTAATACTTTTATCTAATGGCCCTTTGATCAAGCTTTATTTATTCCTGCAACATTTGAATGACGCTTTGTAGTGCCTTAATAAACACTTTCGCTTCGTCTAGCGTATTATAGACTGAAAATGACACTCGAATAGTGCCGCTGTACTCTAGTACCGACATCAATGGCATAGCGCAGTGTGAACCACTTCTAACGGCAATCCCCTGCGCATCTAATAACATCGCAATATCAGTGCTGTGTTCGCCTTTAACAATAAAGCTAATGGCACCAGATTTATTTAAATCTTGAGCAAATACAACAACATCTTGTATCTCTTTTAAAGCTATCTCGGTATAAGCTAATAACCTTTGTTCATGTTGTTCAAGAATACTTTTCTCTAAGCTATTTACAAAATCAATAGCAGCACCTAAACCAATCACACCAGCAATATTCGGCGTACCAGCTTCAAACTTAAAAGGCAGTCGATTATAAGTTGTCTGTTCAAAGCTAACCGTCTCAATCATCTCCCCTCCCCCTTGCCAAGGAGGAAGTTGTTGTAATAAATCATATTTTCCATACATTACACCAATGCCAGTTGGGCCAAATAGCTTATGTCCGGAAAATAAGTAAAAATCACAATCCAAGGCTTGTACGTCAACCTCAAGGTGTGCAACTGCTTGGGCACCATCAATAATGACTTTAGCGCCCTTCTGATGGGCTAAATCGATTATTTTTTTAATTGGATTAATAACGCCTAAAACATTTGATACATGTGCAATAGAGACAAGTTTAGTGCTTGCCGTTAGTAATGCTTTAAATGCTTCGACATCTAAACAATGCTCCTGCGTCAACGGAATAACCTTAATAATAGCGCCCGTTTGTTTCGCAAGCATTTGCCAAGGGACAATATTAGCATGGTGCTCAAGAGCACTAATAATAATTTCATCACCTGCCTGCAGTTGCTGAGCAAATATGTTTGCTAATAAATTAATGCCTTCTGTAGTACCTTTAGTCCAAATAATTTCTTCTGAACGAGATGCATTAATAAATTGCTGCACCTTACTACGGCTCTGTTCAAAGCATGCCGTTGCTTGGTTACTCAGCGCATGACTGGCACGATGCACATTTGCATTACTGGTTTGATAATAATCACAAATAGCATCAATCACAGATTGTGGTTTTTGCGTGGTGGCGGCATTATCAAGATAAACCAGCTGATGCTTATTAACTTGCTGATCTAAAATAGGAAACTGTGCGCGTAATTGCTCAATATAAAGATCTGAACTCACGTGACACCTCTGTAAAGGGGATAAAATAAGGGATGTGTTCTAGCTTGCCAACTGGCGCATAAAAGCAGATTAATAAGCACTCATCTTTGTGAATGACTCATGCTTATATTCAATTGTTGATTTATTGGCTGTCATTTATAGACTATGATTTCGGCCTTCAATCATTAAACGTTTCATTTCACTAACGGCAACCGAGAAACCATCAATTAACGCACGTGCCACAATCGCATGGCCAATGTTCAGTTCGATAATTTCAGGTAAAGCAGCTATAGGCTTAACGTTATGATAATTCAAACCATGTCCCGCATTCACTTTAATACCCGCTTGATGTCCATAAGTTGCGGCCTTAGCAACACGTGCTAATTCAGCTTCTTGAATATCTTCCGTTTCGGCATCAGCGTATTTACCTGTGTGTAATTCAACATAAGCAGCCTTCATTTTTACCGCTGCATCTATTTGCGCAGCTTCAGGGTCAATGAATAAACTCACTTGAATATTAGCTGCGTTTAAACGCTTCACTGCAGCTGCTATTTTATCGTAATTACCGACAACATCTAAGCCACCTTCCGTCGTCAATTCTTCACGCTTTTCAGGGACTAAACAAACAAAAGTAGGTTTAGTTTTTAAGGCAATCTCAACCATTTCATCGGTTACAGCCATTTCTAAATTCATACGTGTTTGTAATGTTTGTGCCAGCACAGCAACATCACGGTCGTTAATATGACGGCGATCTTCACGAATATGAATAGTAATACCATCAGCACCAGAGGTTTCAGCTACCGCCGCTAAATGTGCAGGTTCTGGATAACATGTACCACGTGCATTACGAAGTGTTGCAACATGGTCGATATTCACACCTAATAATATTTTGCTCATGCTCTTTCCTTTATTATATTTATTTGGCCGCAAATAAAGCACGGCTATGTAATGGTTTATCACCTAATAAGTTAGCAAGCGCCTGTCGACAAAAGCGCTTAGCCATCTTTAATGTAGCTTCATTATCAAGCTTACGCTGTGATAAGTTAATTATATCTGCACCATCGTAAACCTGTTGAGGATTGCAAATAGCCTGTTTAGCAAAAAAGCCAAGCTGTTGTTTATATTGATATTGAAAGCCTGCTTCAATCACTTCATCACTGTATACATCGTGATCAAAATTAACACCATAACCGAGCGTTTCTAATAATGTTAATTCAAATAAGCGTAGAGCTTTTTGCGGATCATCATCTCTAGCGACACTGATCAGAGTACGTTGGTAGCACTCAAATAAACCATCACAAGCAGTCTCAGCTTGTAATAGCCGATATAACAGTTCATTCATATACATCGCGATATACAAACGTTGCCCCTGTAAAGGCACCACCTGTGTTTGCGCCTCTAATGACTTAACTGTTTTCAAACTACTACGGCCAAAGTAACTAGCGAGCAGTAGGGTGAACGGTTGTGCCATACCGCGTTTCATACGAGTACTACTACGACCGCCTTTAAAAACAAGGCTAACTTTACCGACATCTTGGCAAAACAAATCAACAATTTGACTTGTTTCTCCATAGGGACGTCGGTGTAATATAAATGCATTATGGCATTCTATGGACATAAATTACGCCGCTGTATTAACCGTTGTAATCGTCACCATAACCAAGCGAACGTAACGCTCTGTCATCATCTGCCCAACCCGATTTAACTTTAACCCAGATTTCTAAGAATACTTTTGAGTCAAATAACTCTTCCATATCTAGTCGCGCTTGTTTCCCAATCGCTTTTAGTTTTTCGCCTTTATTACCGATCACCATACGTTTTTGGCCATCACGCTCAACTAAAATAAGTGCATTAATATGTAAAAGACCATTGGCTTTTTGTTTAAATTGTTCAATTTCTACGGTCACAGAATAAGGTAATTCATCACCTAAGAAGCGCATCAATTTTTCACGTACAATTTCTGATGCCATGAATCGAGATGAACGGTCAGTGATATAATCTTCTGGGAAATAAAACTCAGACTCGGGTAATACCGCTTTTGCCCATTCACGAATTTTTTCAACGTTATCACCGGATTTGGCTGACATAGGTAAAATATGAGCAAAATCATAAAGCTTACCGATTTTCTGTAAATGCGGCAGTAATAACTCTTTATCTTCTACATTATCAATTTTATTAACCGCTAAAATAACCGGGCATTTTAAATACTGGAATTTTTTTAATACCATTTCATCATCGGCATTCCAATGCGTACCTTCAACCACAAACACAATCATTTCAACATCATTGATAGAACTTGATGCTGCACGGTTCATTAAACGGTTAATGGCGCGCTTCTCTTCAATATGTAATCCAGGCGTATCAACAAAAACAGTTTGGTAATCACCATCGGTATCGATACCTAGAATACGGTGACGCGTAGTTTGTGCCTTACGCGAAGTAATACTTACTTTTTGTCCAAGTAATGCATTAATAAGCGTTGATTTCCCTACATTAGGGCGCCCGACGATTGCGACTAAGCCACATTTTTGTGTCATTATTTAGCTCCTAAATAGATGAAAGTTAAAGTTAAAAGTACAGGTAAATAAATAGTATTGAGTAGTAACATTATTGCTCACCTAATAATGCAGTTAACATGTTTTTCGCGGCAACTTGTTCCGCTTTACGACGACTAGTGCCTTTACCTTGCACTTGCTTCATGCCTTCAATTTGACAACTCATGGTAAATTGTTGGTTGTGCGCTTCACCTTTTACATCTAACACTTCATAAAGTGGCAATGCTTGTTTACGCGATTGTAAGTGTTCTTGTAGGCGAGTTTTAGGATCTTTCTGACTAATCCCCGGTTGGATTGTATTAAGGCGGCTTTCAAACCAGCTTAATACCAGCTTGTTTGCAGTATCGATATCAGAATCTAAAAAAATCGCACCGATAATTGCTTCCACACCGTCAGCAATAATTGAGTCTCGACGGAATCCACCACTTTTCAGTTCACCAGGACCTAAAATTAAGCAGTCACTTAATACAAATTCACGTCCCACTTCTGACAACATTTTTCCACAAACTAAGGTGGCACGCATACGACTTAAATCACCTTCATCTACTTTAGGAAAACGTTTATATAAATCAGTCGAGATAGCAAAACTTAAAATTGAATCTCCTAAAAATTCTAATCGTTCATTATGTAAACCCAAGGCACTTCGATGAGTTAGTGCTTGTTTTAATAATGAAAAATCTGAAAACTCATATCCAATGCGCTTCTCTAAACGTTTTAATTCTTGTTCTTTGATCTTCATTTTATACTACCTATACGTTCAAAACGTACATTACTTGGTACCCAATTTGGTAAGAAACTATCCGCCCCACGGTCAAACTCAAAGCTGATCCATTTAGCAACGGCTTTACCGACTAAATTGCGCTCAGGGACAAATCCCCAAAAACGGCTATCACGGCTGTTATCACGGTTATCACCCATCACGAAATAATTACTTTCCGGTACCACCCACTCATAAGCATAAGTGGTGACATCTTTTTGTTGGAAATAAGCTTGCACGGGTTCACCACGTAATGGATTGATTAATAACTGATGTTTCACGTCACCTAATACTTCTGAATACACTTTGACAGTATTTGCTTCATGTTTGAAGTTTTGCTCGCCTAAGAATTCCATATCTAACTTTTTATAATCACCACACTTGGCTTCTTCGCAGGCAGCAATGATGTACAGTTGTTTATCTTTATAAACAATACGATCACCGGGCAACCCCACCACACGTTTAATAAAATCAACGCGTTGATCTTCAGGGTATTTAAACACAGCAACATCACCACGTTCTGGATGCCCCGTTGGTATAAGTGTATTTTGCCAAACAGGCTCTTTAATACCATATGAGAATTTCTCAACGAGAATAAAATCCCCCACCAACAGTGTTGGCATCATCGAACCCGATGGAATTTGAAACGGTTCATAAATAAATGAACGTAAAATAAATACCGTTGCAATCACTGGAAATAAACTACGTGCATTCTCAATAATTGGATTTTCTGGGTACATTTTAGCTAAGGTTTTATCATCTAATTCTATTTCAGATTGAGCTTGAAAATCGGCATAAGCCTGTTTACGTTTTTTCGCCCACTTTATTTTATCAAATACCCAGGCTGCGCCCGTTAAGAGCGTTAAAACCACTAATATCAATGCAAATGAATTTGCCATTTTTTTTCCTATTAATTTTATAAATCATATTAATTAATATTTTTAACTAATATGACTCGTTTAAAATACAAAATGCGCGGGTTAATAAACCAGCGCATTAGCTTTTATTAATTACTATCGCCCTTTACTTAACAAGGGGTTAGCAATTGAAGACTACTTATCTTTACCTATATGCAATACAGCTAAGAAGGCTTCCTGTGGCACATCAACATTACCCACAGACTTCATGCGTTTTTTACCCTCTTTCTGTTTTTTCAGCAATTTTTTCTTACGGCTAATATCACCACCGTAACATTTTGCTAATACATTTTTGGTCAACTGTTTAACCGTTGAACGAGCAATAATTTTACTGCCAATCGCTGCTTGTATTGCAATATTAAACATTTGACGAGGAATGAGCTCTTTCATTTTCTCGACTAATTCACGTCCGTAAGCTTCTGCATTATCACGATGTGTAATTAATGCTAATGCATCAACACGATCGCCATTGATCATCACATCAACACGTACCATTTCAGCTAATTGGAAACGAACAAAATTATATTCTAATGATGCATAACCACGGCTAGTCGATTTCAATCTATCAAAGAAGTCCATTACTACTTCACCCATTGGGATCTCGTAAGTTAACGCGACTTGATTACCGTGGTAAGTCATTTTTGTTTGCACACCACGTTTACCGATACATAAGGTAATAACATTACCTAAGTAAGCTTGTGGTACTAAAATGTTACATTCAGCGATTGGCTCACGAATTTCTTTAATATTATTAGTCGGAGGCAATTTAGCTGGACTATCAACATATTGAACTTCACCATTATTGGTTTCAACCTCATAAATTACAGTTGGAGCCGTTGTGATCAAATCAATGTCGTATTCACGCTCTAAACGCTCTTGAATGATCTCCATGTGTAATAAACCTAAGAAACCACAACGGAAACCAAAGCCTAGTGCAGACGAGTTTTCTGGCTCATATAATAATGAAGCATCATTAATGCTTAATTTACCCAATGCATCACGGAAGTTTTCATAATCATCTGAGCTTACAGGGAATAAACCCGCGTAAACTTGTGGCTGAACACGTTTAAAACCAGGCAATGGTTTAGGCGCTGGATTATCAGCTAAGGTTAATGTATCGCCCACTGGCGCACCTAAAATATCTTTGATACCAGAGATGACGTAACCCACTTCACCTGCTTTCAAGATACCTGTTTCTTTTTGTTTCGGTGTAAAATATCCCACTTTAGTAACAAGATGAACTTGACCCGTGGTCATTACTTTCATTCTATCGCCGACTTTAATTTTACCATGCTTGATACGTACTAAGGACACTACGCCTTGGTAGTTATCAAACCATGAATCGATGATTAATGCTTGTAATGGTCCATCCATCTCACCTTCTGGTGGTGGAATCATTCTAACAATCTCTTCTAGTACTAAATCAATACCTAACCCTGTTTTAGCAGAACAACGTACCGCATCGGTTGCATCAATACCGACGATATCTTCAATTTCTTCAGCAACACGATCTGGTTCAGCAGCCGGTAAATCGATTTTATTTAAAATAGGTACCACTTCTAAGTTCATTTCTAATGCGGTGTAACAGTTTGCTAAAGTTTGTGCTTCTACGCCTTGCCCAGCATCAACCACCAATAACGCGCCTTCACAAGCCGCTAAAGAACGTGATACTTCGTAAGAGAAATCTACGTGCCCAGGCGTATCGATGAAGTTAAGTTGGTACGTTTCACCATCTTTAGCTTTATAATCCAAAGTCACACTTTGCGCTTTAATGGTAATACCACGTTCGCGCTCAATATCCATAGAATCGGTTACTTGTGCCGCCATTTCACGTTCGGTTAAACCACCACAAGTACTGATTAAACGGTCTGACAATGTGGATTTACCATGGTCGATATGGGCAATGATTGAAAAGTTACGAATATTTTTCATGAATACTTTAAATACCTTGTTAGTGACGACATTGTGCATTGCGATACAAGTTCTTCAAAATTGAGAACCACTTTATCGCAGCTTATACCAATCGTAATCATTAAGAGATCTATTCTACTTGTTAAAATAGCTTGTTTTTAATTGCCAGTTTCGTAAAGGGAACAACCATTTACAGCAATTTCCAGCAATTTCCAGCAATTTCCACATCAAACTAAGTTATTATTAACGTAAAATTAAAATCGTATATTTGATACCATTGGCATTACTTAACACTGCTTTTTTGCAGTTATTAAGCGGCTTTAATGCTTATTTTTAATATCTGTTGATAGCACGCCTAATTTGCGCAGCTTAATTGCGGTGCATTCTAGCTAATTTCTGTTTTAATCTCCATCTTTAAACACTTCAGTCTTTATCATTTGAAGTCAATATTTAACATCCTATTATTTTATCCGTTTGAAAGTTTAACTTTTGCAATTCAAACAAAACGCAGTATAAAAAAACAGCGCCCAACGATTATATTTCATACACAAGCAGCGAGGCTTGCTTCACATTTTTAACTTTTCATCAACAAGATCAAAGTGGATTTGCCAATCTATTAACGCTAAATCGTTTTTTTGACATACAATAGCTTAGCTTTTAATGGATTGACAATGGCAAGGATACAGCCACCATTCTCTAAAGCACTATGTGATGAATTCAAACAATGTTTTTGAATAAACACTTACGTTTCTAGTTATTTTTCTTTTATTATTTTTTTGAGGTTATTAAATTATGAAATCAAACACTCCAGTGTTGCTTTCTGTTGCAGTTGCCGTTATTGGTGCAGCTGCGATCACTTTACTTCCAATCACACTAGGTGGTGCCGTTTTATTTGCTGCAGGTGCTGTCATTAGTGGATTCTTAATTCAATTTGCAAATTCAAGTACAAGCACTGCATCAAAAAGTACAAGCTCAGTAGCGGCTTCAACAACCAGCGATGCAGAAGGTGATTTTGCAACCACTACGCTTTATGTTGGTAATTTACCTTACCGTGCAAATGAAATGGCGATCCGCACGCTATTTTCAGAACACGGTAAAGTTATTTCAGTGCGTCTCATGAAGGACAAACATACAGGCAAACGCCGTGGTTTTGGTTTTGTTGAAATGCCAGAAAGTGATGCCGCCAATGCAATTCAAGAATTAAATGAACAAGAGTTCCAAGAACGTTCATTGAAAGTACGTGAAGCAAATGAGCGCACGCCACGTGAAGAATCTAACGATTAACTTAACGCTTTATTAGTTTCAGAGTAAGTAGCTTTAAAAATAAGCAGCTTATTAAGCGAACGAGCTTGTTGAGTAAATAGATCACATAAAATCCGAGAGCAATTACTGCTCTCGGATTTTTTATGCATTGTATTTTTATTCGATTAACGCTAAAAAAACAAAACTATTAATTCTCTAACCAATTGATTAAGTTCTGTAATGTAAGGTTATTGGTGACCTTTGGAAAAACGAAATAATAGCCTTTTCCAGATTTAACCTGCAATGAATGAGGCTGAC
Organism: Psychromonas sp. SR45-3; assembly: GCF_014163575.1. Taxonomy (NCBI): domain Bacteria; kingdom Pseudomonadati; phylum Pseudomonadota; class Gammaproteobacteria; order Alteromonadales; family Psychromonadaceae; genus Psychromonas; species Psychromonas sp. SR45-3. Next base: position 89,095 of record NZ_JACJDP010000003.1, on the reverse strand, counting down.
AAAGTCTTCCTGCTTCAAGATCAGAAGCAGCTAACGTCACATCCCCAATACTGATCCCAAACCCCTGAATAGCAGCACCGACCGCCAAATCCAACGTTGCAAAATTTTGATGATGTTTGGTGGTGAATGATGCACAACCAGCTTCATTCAACCATAAAATCCAATCGCTTTGCTGTGGTGTTGCATGTAACCATGGTAATTGCCCCATCTCTTCGATACTAAGCTGTGTTTGTGCCTTAGTTAATAAAGAAGGAGAACACACCGGTGTTAAATATTCTTCAAATAGCAACTGACTACTTAAGTTTTTATCTTTAATAACAGTGCAATAGCAAATAGCAGCATCAAATGACTCAAAGTCAAAATTTATATCATGTTTAATGGATGACGTTAGTTCTACGGCAATATCTGGGAATGCCTGCTGAAATGCCATTATTTTGGGTAATAACCATGTGGTAATGCAACTAGGCACTTTCAACCTAATGTTAGGTTTAATATCAGAAACTTTTTCGACTGCGCTTTTCATCTGATTAATCACTTGCTTAACCAGCGGCAAAAAATCTCTGCCCTTATCAGTTAAACTCAAACCACGTGCATGGCGATGAAACAGAGGAATATTTAATTTTTTCTCAAGTGAAATAATCTGACGACTGACCGCTCCCTGGGTTAAATTTAAAGTTTGTGCTGCGACAGTAAACTTTAAATGTTCAGCAGTAACAATAAATGCCAGCATCTCCTTTGTAGACGGTAAACGGTTATCCATCATTACCTCATTTTTATAACGTGAAAGATTAGTCAATTATTGTTTTTTATTCAATGACAGTGCTGTTTCTCAAATAAAAAGGGGTTAGATAACTAGGCTTAAATAACAAGCTTTAAACTTAATCAATTAATTAAACACTTGAAAGTAAGTGCAACACTAGATGTGTTTATACGAATAAAGCATCTACCCCGTTACCTATTAACAGGGGCAACCATTGAGCCATGTGTTTTTTGCATATCTACTATACCAATTTTTCGTTTCTTATTTCAATGAACATTTGTTTAAATCGCTTACAATCCAAAAAATGAATATTTACGCACTTTTGCAGTATAAATATTCAACTTTAATTTTTAGCTGTATTTAACTTCAATCGGAAACACGTTAATGAAATCATTAGCATCAACATTAGTACCAAGCGCAGTAGAAAAGCTAGTTCCTTACCAGTCTGCACGTCGTTTAGGCGGTAGCGGACATTTATGGCTAAATGCTAATGAACTTGAAACGTGCGCTCAATATGGTGACCTCTCTAAAGGTAGCAATAACCAATACAATCGTTATCCTGATTTTTTACCACAGGACACTGCACAAGCTTACCTCGCTTATTGCGAGCAAGGTGTTGGTAAATTAGATAGTGAAATAGTGACCGTACGAGGTGCAGATGAAGCAATAGATCTATTGATTCGTACTTTTTGTACACCAGGGAATGACCAAATAATTATTTGCCCTCCCACCTATGGAATGTATGAGTTTTGCGCCGATTCATTTGCAGTAACAAGCAATAAAATCCCGTTGTTAGATAATTTTCAATTAAATGTTGAACAGATTAAAACTCAGTTGCCCACCAGCAGCTTATTGTTTTTATGTTCACCTAACAATCCTACCGGTAATAGTATTAACCAAGCCGATATTATTGAATTATTAGAGACCAGTAAAACATCTACCTTAGTGGTTATCGATGAAGCTTACATTGAATTTTCAGCACATCAAAGTGCGTTGCACTTAATGAATAAATACCCACATTTAATCGTAATACGCACCCTATCAAAAGCGTTTGGATTAGCCGCTATTCGCTGTGGATTTTTGTTAGCAGATAGCAGTGTAATGGCTTATGTTAACCGTCTTATTCCACCTTACCCTATCGCGGATCCTAGTGCTGAAATTGCATTAAAAGCATTATCAGACACTGGCTTACAAGCCATGTTCAAACAAACGACTGAATTGATTGAGATTCGTGATTGGTTTACATCTGAGTTACAACAACTAGATATTGTTGAGACGATTTATAGTAGCCAGACTAATTTTGTATTAATTAAGTTTAATGCCGGCCTTAATGTATTTAATTACCTCGTTAAGCAGGGAATTATTACACGTAACCAAGCTCATGAAGCCGCGCTTAGTGACTGTGTACGAATCACTATCGGCTCCAAAAAAAGTATGCTCGAAACACTCAATACACTAAAACATATACAATAACATTACGCTAGAAGGATCTAAACATGAAAGCATTACATATTGCAGCGATTGTATTATCGTCACTTTTTATTACCCCATTACAAGCCCAAGAAACTAAGCCTATACGCCTATCTTCTGACTTTACTTACCCCCCTTTTAATTATAAGGATAATACCGGTAAGCCGGTTGGTTTTGATATAGAGATCGCAGATGCTTTGTGTAAACAAGCAGAGCTAAAATGTGAGTGGGTAACACAAAGTTGGGATGGACTAATTCCAGGTTTATTATCAAGAAAATCGGACGCGATTATGGCCTCTATGCGCATTACTGAAGATCGTAAAAAACGTGTTTTATTTAGTCATAAATATTACCAAACACCAGCCAGTTTTGTGACCGCTAAAGATGCAAATTTCAATATCGATAAAGCAGGCTTAACAGGTAAAGTTATTGGCGTTCAAGTGGGTACCATACATGATAATTATGTGACTGATATGTACGGTGATGTTGCTACTATCAAACGCTATAGCGGACAAGACCAAGTATATATTGATTTAGCCAATGGTCGTTTAGATACCGCCTTTGCAAATTCAGATCAATTAGTGTTAGCTTTTTTAGAAAAAGAACGTGGCGCTAACTTTGCGTTAAAAGGTAAGTTAGTAACTGATAAAGCTTATGTAGGGGAAGGTACTGCACTGGCTTTTCGTAAAAATAATAAAGCATTAGCAGAGAAATTTAATGCCGCTATTGCAGAAATCCGTAAAAATGGTACCTATGATAAAATAGCAGCAAGTTATTTTAGCTTTGATATCTACGGGCAATAGATTTAAAGGCGCTCATTAAACCTAGCTAAGATAAACTGTATTAAGTAAGAATGCGCAACAGAGAAATAGCAAAAAGCCATTGCAGATAACATAAGCAATGGCTTTTATAAAATTTCAAAGTAAATAAATCATGGTCAGTACGACTCAACTAACTCCGCCAAGGCATCTACTATCAGTTGATGATCTTGCTCCTGCGGTAATCCAGAAACTGTCACCACCCCTACTACACCTGAATTTTTAATAATAATTGGAAAAGCCCCACCATGAGCACAATACAGATCAGCGTCAATATGGTCTTGCTGTTCAAACACTCTATGCTTAGCGCTATTATATTGACCTATATAATAAGAACTATGACCAAAACGCAACACGGTTTGACGTTTACGTTTGATCCAATGTAGATTATCAGGCTGAGTTCCAGGCATTGCGTAGCTAAATAGGCATTGGTTAAAAGCATAAACTTCAATCGTAACTTGTGCCTCTCTCGTTTCGGCTAACTGTTTCAATTTACAGCCTAACGCCCAAGCTGTTTGATGGTTAAAAAACGTAAACTGTAACTGTGATTCTTGTGCTAATAAATCATTTAATGAATAGGTTGAACTCATAATTTAACTGCCATTGTTTTACCTAAACGTTCACTTTCCATCGCTAATTCAATCAAACGGATATTCCATAATGCATCCTCTGCAGAAACGGGCACTTGACCAGCGTTATTAATAGCATGAGCAATACCTTGATAAAAGTGTTGGTAACCACCTAATTCTGTTTTAACCGCCACTAACGCGTCTTCAGTGTATAAAGTACCGTATTGCTCTACACTTTCATTATTCCAATGTTCACCGTCAGGTCGTATACCTGCTTTCAATAGATCTTCCTGCGGATCCAATCCTAATTTTCTGTAAGTACCTTGGTCCCCCTGAATATTAAAACGTAAATTGGGGCCAGCAGAGAATAAAGAAGCACTCAAAGAGGCTAATTTATCGGGATAATGGAGTGTTAAATTAAAATAATCAATATTTGAGGAGCCTTCACGCGTGATCTTACAATGTGCTGTAATCGCATCAGGTAGTCCAAATAGTTGTAAAGCTTGATCAATTAGGTGCGGCCCTAAATCAAATAAAATACCACCACCATCTTGAGAATTTTCTCGCCAGCGTTGACGAACAACAGGTCTGAAACGATCAAAATGAGATTCAAAATGCTTGATCTGCCCCAGTGTTTTTTCTTCAATAAGCTTCTTAACCGTTAAAAAATCCCCGTCCCAACGACGATTATGATAAATGCTAAGTAATAAGCCTTTTTCTTTAGCAAGACTTATCAAAGTATTTCCATCGGTGATTTTTGTTACGAATGGTTTTTCTAAAATAACATGCTTATTATTTTCTAACACTAATTTAGCTAATGAAAAATGTACATTATTGGGTGCAGTAATAATCACTAATTGCGCATCGGTATTACAAATCATCTCTTCTGCAGTTAGATAATGCTGCACTTTGGGCCAATCTTGCTCAACAGTATCAACTTGACTACTACTGATCGCGGTTACATCAAATTCAGATAGAGTGTCAATAAAAGGAAGATGGAAGGTTTTAGCTGAAAAGCCATAACCAACAATAGCCGTTTTAATGAGGCTGTTATTGAAGCTTTGAGTCATGGTCGTTTCCTTAATTTATTAAGAAGAAAATAATCACATAGTGGATAGTAAATGATTATGCGTTAATAGTACGAGGTTATTACATACGATGATTTAATCAAAATCGATTAATAAAATAAATTACATGACCGCATTACTATTTACTGAATCAATATTTATTTCACGTTCTTAACTGCGCTAGCATTAACTAGTTCATTATCAAATACTTCACGATTAAAGAATCTGTACCTTTGTAATATACCGATAATTTTACTTATAAACATATGTAATTAAAGTTCAGGTTTAGGTTGTGTTCTAAATTGCAGTCATTTACGCTACTCATAACTGAGTATTTTTGTGTTATTTAAAATCAACAAAAACAATAATAGTAGTGATAAAATAACGCAATTAGTGTCCCAATAGGATTTAATTGATCATTTTTTATTAAACAACCTAAAAGATACGTTATCATCTATACTCTGTCATAAAACCATCTCAACAAGCTTCTCATTTACAGCGGTCTTGGAGATGCTGATACACATAATAATAATCATATGTATAAAATTAGATGCCAAGTAATAGGAAAATTACTAGAGGGTAAATTAAATTACCCCAATCCTATTCATAAGCTAATTATTTAAAATTTAAGTGGAAGTACTATTGTGAATGACCAAAGACAAGTGGTGATCGTTGATGATCAATCAACGGGAAGGATGATCTTAGAAAAAATTATTCTACAAATTGCTGATGATATTACAGTTATTGATTTTGCTGATCCTAGAAAAGCACTAAACTGGTTAAAAGACAACCAAGCAGACCTTATTGTCACCGATTATAGAATGCCCGGTTTAAATGGAATAGAGTTCATTGAAGCGGTGCGTAACACAGCAACAGGTGAACATATTCCGATCATGATGATCACTGTTGTTAGTGAAAAAAAAGTGCGTCATGAAGCCCTAGAAGCAGGTGCAACCGCATTTTTAAATAGACCTATCGACCAAATCGAATGCCGTACAAGTTGCAGAAACTTATTAAAACTACATAAGCAACATGTGATCATTCAAAATAGAGCCGATTGGTTAGCAGAGCAAGTACATTTAGCCACAGAACAAATTCTTCAGCGAGAACAAGAAACGATCTTAAGACTTGCGAAAGCAGGTGAATATCGCGATGAAGAAACCGGTAATCATGTTATTAGAATGGCAAAATATGCCAAAGAAATAGCTAAAGAAATCGGCTTAAATGAGAATGAATGTAATGATCTTGAACATGCTGCGCAAATGCATGATATTGGAAAAATTGGTATTCCTGACCGTGTCTTATTAAAAGAAGGAAAGTTTATTCCAGAAGAGTGGGAAATCATGCAAACTCATACCACGATTGGATATGAAATTCTTTCGGGTAGTCAATCAAAATATATGCAAATGGGCGCCATTATAGCCCTTAATCACCATGAGCGCTTTAATGGTGAAGGTTACCCTAATCAGTTAACTGGTTCTCAAATCCCACTAATCGCACGTATTGTTTCCGTTGCCGATGTATTTGATGCATTAATGTCTGTTAGACCCTACAAAAAAGCCTGGCCACTTGAAGATGCGATTGATTTTCTGAAAAAACAATCCGGTACGCAATTTGATCCTCGCTGTGTTGATGCATTTTTAAAACGATTAGATAACATAATAGCAATAAACCGAGAATACCCTGATAGCTGATAGCAACTAAATATTAATGACTAATAACTTATTCTCAATAGAAAATGACTGAGCACTTGCTCTTAATCGCTGGCTACTGACAATTATTAGAATGTAATCGCTAACACATAAAAGGTGGAGTGTTAGCAAGGCAATTTAAACATTAGAACACCACACCATAACCTCTAGCTCACAATAGACGATTAAATGGATTCGATGTCTTAATGAACCTACTATGTAAAAAACTAAATGCAGTCAAAACCTATGTAAATCAAACTGATGATCCAGAACCTGAACAAGCCTTAGTACGTGTTTTTATAAGCCTGTTATTAGTCATTTTTTTGTGCATCCCATGGAGCGTTGAAGCGCCACTTAGTAGCCTATTCGATTCAACCATAAAAATAGTAATATTAACGGCGACAAGCATGGCGCTCGCTATCTTTATTTCCATTATGGTCAATACTAGAATCAGTCCAACAAGAAGAGTAATTGGAATATTTTTAGATTTAATTTCACTCTCTATATTAATGGCGACCGCCGCCGAAGAAACCGTCTACTTATTTGTATTTTATCTATGGGTTATTTTAGGTAATGGATTTAGGTTCGGTGTTAATTATCTTTATATCTCCCTGATAGTAGCAACAATAGGTTTTTTATCTGCTATTTATTGGGGGGATTATTGGCAAGAAAATACAAGGGTGGCAATCAGTCTCTTAATCGTCATTACCTTGATCCCGCTGTATTCCATATTTTTAATAAAAAAACTATATGCAGCAATCGACATGGCAGAGAAAGCGAACCAAGCTAAGACTCGCTTTTTAGCTAATATGTCACATGAACTAAGAACCCCTTTGAATGGTGTTTTAGGTCTTGGTGACTTACTCACTGAAACTAAACTCGACCAAGAACAACGCAGCCTTGTAAGCACCATGCAAAGCTCAGCAAAAACATTATTAGGCTTGATTGAAAAAGTACTCGATATTTCCAAAATTGAGGCCGGGAAAATAGAGATTAATAAAGAGTCTGTGGATTTACATGCGTTAATTAACTCTATTATTGGTACCCAAAAATTGATTGCTAAAGCAAAAGGATTAATCGTTACTTCAACGATTGATTCTGATGTACCGTTACGGCTTGAAGCTGACCAGCAGTACATTCGTCAAGTCTTAGTTAATTTAATCGGTAATGCGATAAAGTTTACTGACCAAGGGTCCATTAAACTGCATGTATATAAAGTATCAGAGCAGAAAGATACCACTGTCATTCGTTTTGACATCAAGGACACTGGGATTGGTATTGATAAACAGTCATTACTTAACGTATTTGATGACTTTACGCAGGTCGGAAAAGCCACAATACGCCATATAGATGGTACCGGACTAGGTACCACTATTTCAAAAGAATTAGTGGAGTTAATGGGTGGAAAAATAGGTGTTAAAAGTGAATTAGATCAAGGCTCAACCTTTTGGTTTGAATTGCCTTTTACTATTCTCCCCAATATATCTTTAACCGTTAGTGACAATGATTTATTAATTATGGCAACCGAAACCACCCAAAAATCGATCCAGTCTTTTCTAAAAGCCTGGGATCTATCAGCAGATTTTGTCACCTCTCCAGTGCATGCATTATCGATGCAAAAACAAGCATTAGAACAACAACTTGGTTATAAAATACTGCTTGTGGATCGCTTTAGCCTACAAGGCATGAGCCCCACACAATTTATTACACTATTAACATCCGAAAAATTATTAGACGGACTCTCATTAGTACTGCTTAACCCAGAAGATAAACACCTGCATAATGAAAAAATAGAGCAACACTTTGTATCGGTGATTGCCGACATCAATGATAAACGATCATTATTTAATGCCTTACATACCGCACAACATATCGATAGTCAGAATAAAAAAGTCGTTTCTTTGAGTGAGTTTTATGAAAGCCAGCACGGCGCTAAAGCATTAAATATTTTAATTGCAGAAGACAATAAGGTTAACCAACAAGTACTGTCAGGTATTCTAAAACGAGCAGGTCATTCTATTGTCATCGCTGATGACGGAGAGCAGGCGTTAGATAAATTAGCGGCCAATTTAGAACACTTTGACTTATTAATTGTCGATAAAAATATGCCTAAGTGCTCTGGTGATGAAGTTGTACAAGCATTACGCTTTATGGACACCAACAACACACTTCCAATTATTATGTTAACGGCCGATGCCACCCCTGAAGCGAGGGCATTAGGTATTAGCTTAGGTATTAATGAATTTTTAACTAAACCCATTGATTCTCATGAGCTATTGAAAAAAATAGCGGTAATTTCCAACACTTCTAATTCGACTATTAGCAACATAACGAATACTTCAACTACCATAACAAACCTTAACAAGCAACAGCCAGAGAGTGAATGGTATAATAGTGCCGTCCTTGAAGAACTATTTCTATTAGATGATGATGTTGAATTTATGAGACGATTAATAACAGGTTTTACAGAAGACGGTAATAAACATATTAAATACTTACAACAAGCTATTAATAGTGACTATTTGCAATTCCGTGAATCACTGCATGCTTTAAAAGGTGCTGCATCGGAGCTTGGAGCAAACAGACTAGCTGAAATATGTAGGAAAGGAGAGGAATGCAAACCTTATGATATTGGCACTCAAGAGATCACTGTATTAGTGAGTGATATTGAATACAATTTTATTAAAACTGTAGAAGCTTTAAATAATGCCTTAGTAAAATCTTCTACAGGAAAATAAGATAAAAGTTATAGTGCTTTTGCTATGGATTTATATCTATTTTGAAATGGGAACTTTGCATAACTTAGATTATGAGATATTTTTTGCTGATTGACGCATCACTAACCTTTCCATCATTCTAAGATCTTTAGCTGTTAACTTTAACGCTGAATCGACCCAAATATTAGTCACATCTATTAGCTCTTTATAAGGAATCGGCGCGCAAATATCACGTACTTTGCGAATAGCTTGATAACTGTTTGCTTTTCGATTTGCCGCATTAATATAACGATAGACTTCTTTTTCTCCTTCTCCTTTCTCAGCCAGTATGTCAACGATCCCTAACTCAAACAACTCTTCTGCTACATACAATTTACCACTTAAAATAATTTCTTCTGCTTTTGCTGCACTTACTTTTCGACTAAGTAATGAATATGCTCCCATTCCAGGAAATAGATTAAATAAGACCTCTGGCAAGCCAAGCTTGGTGCCGCGCTCAGCAATTAAGACATTACTTGATAAAGCACCTTCAAACCCTCCTCCAAGTGCATCACCTTGAACTAAAGCAATAGTAGTCAGTTCTGAATCAAGATGAGTGATATTATGGTACAAAACATCAATACATTTGGTCGCATAAGCGAGCAATCCTGCGCGATCTTGTTTTTTTATCAATTCAAGAAAAACGGCTAAATCGCCACCTAAATTAAAAATACCATCAACATCAGAAGCAAGGATCAGATAATCATATTTTTGCTGTTCGCTAGTAACCATCTCTGCTTTAATGTTTTTCGCATAATCATTTAACTCATCTAATAATAAGGTACTAAAACATGGGCGAGGCTGCGCATTCATAAAGTACCAACCTGCTTTATATTTTTCATCATAGTGTGTTTTAAGCTGTGAGTATTCCTTATTTAACTGATCTTGTTGAGCGATAATATTTACGTTATTTTTTCTTGCTAGGTTATCAATCATTATTATTTCCTTTAGTTTTTAATGTGCTCAATCAGAGATCTAAAAGCACCTATTTAGTATCTGACGACATTGACAGATACCTCTAAAGTGTAGCAAGAATGGAAATTATCGTTAGTTTACTTAAAGACTAATGAGATCAAAAACATCAATAAAATCAATAGCTTTATTTTTTATTATGACTTGTTAAATACCGAGTAAAAAAACAGAGAACTAAGATGAACAAATGTAAATGCAGGTAAAATCCTTGAAACCTAAAAGTTAAATTTACAAACAGCTCTAAGATAAAGATCCGTTACACTTACATTTTTTTTCAATATCTTATGCTCTCTATGTTAGTTATTATCAAACCAGAACAAGGAATTAAATATTATTTACTCGCCATATCAACACCTTTAGTGACAAATAAACAGAATCAGTTAACACCTCATTTTCTATGTATTTTTATATTAAATCAGGGATAAAATTATTTGCTAAGCCGCTTTAATTAAACTTCATCTCAGCAACCGTAATAATCATTCTAATAGTGCTTCTCATTTTTATTATTTTTAAATCAATTAATTAGTGTATATTTATTGAATGAATGCAGTTAATGCATGGGTTTTATATCGTTTTGGTGGTTTTATGTCAGTGCTCTCTACAAACAGCGTTTTTACTTCTCTTCAACAATCAGGGCCTTTCACTGTTTCTGAACATTCACTAAATATCGGACGCTTTTCTCAACAAACGCGTCAATGGCTAAAAAATTTACAAAAGAATCCTAACAACGTCACAAAATATCGCGCTTTACGTAGCCAAATATTTGAATTTTTAGGTGTTGATGATTTTGAGCAAATTCAAACCCTCATTTCAGATAAAGCATTACGAGAAAAGCGCTCTGAGCGAGCATTATGCTTATTAGGTAATATGTTTGGCATCAACGGTAACCTCAATGAAATAAAGAGCCGTGTAGATGAGTACTCACGGACAGCTGATGCGGTCATTCACTCTATTATTGGTAAAATCCTTTCTCCCTATGCATCACATATTGAAGCGACCAATGAGATAGAAGTCACTAACAACCCCGTTGAGCTATTATTAATCATGTTCAATGATGGTTACCATAAAAAAGCACGCTTTGAAGCACGCCGTAAACTCATTTTAATGACCCTCGCAGCAAGTATCGATCAACGAGAACGAGAAACAGACATTGAAAGCAAATTTTCCGCTTTTCTAGCCTTTTTAAACGGTTATGTTTGGAGTCCGAATTTAAAAATAGGAGAACTGGATCCCGTCTACCTTTATTCAAAACATCGACCAGAAGACTTTAGCTGTAATGCAGTAACGGTTTTGGATCCAGCACAGGCTAAGTTAATACAACTAGCAAAAGGTGAAAAGTTAACTCTATTAAAACGTCGTAGTTTTACCGTCGGAGTGAAAAAAACACCCATTTATGTTTCTATTAGAAAAAAACCACCGCAGGCAAAGGTTTTAAAGTTATTACGAAAAAACCAAAAAAATCCAGCGGTTGCAGTAGATGATGAACTTGGATTGATGGCTGTACTTGATTCGGTAAGCGATGTAAAAGCTTTTCAACAACACCTTACGCGTAGCGCTTCAAAAGCTAATTCTTTAATGGTTTTAGAGGATATCTCCGACACTTTAAGTGAACATTCTCAATATCAAGGTCGCGCAGTAGGGTCGAGTGATAAAACAGCTATGATGAAGTTTTTTGCTCGTTTAGGCGGTATGCGAGTGGAATTTATTATCCATACGAATAAAACTTGGTTAAATTATAGATACCAACAAGATGTTGCTCATAATGAGTACGAAGTAAAACGTATCTTTGATACTGGCGTGATTGAACTACTATTCCCGATGGATATTTTTCATCTCAAACACCTTAAGACCCGTGATGAAATGGTGCAGTTTTTTCGTAAGCAAATAGAGTCTTAAAGGCGTTAGCATTGGTGACTCAAATAAGGGTTAAATGTCCTGAATTAAGCCGCTTATGCTTATTCGTTTATACCTTAGTTACTTGCTCGATGTTCAAAAAGTAGCTCCTTGTACAAAAGTAACTCTTTGTGCAAAAAGGAGCTCAGGGCGTAAAGGTACAGTTTAGTGATTTAAATGATAACTTGCTCCAATAAATAAGCTTAACCTTTATCGAATGTTACGAATCGAATGTTACTAATCGAGCGTTACGACTATTTTTTATTACAAAAAAGCACTTAGGGAATTACTTGGATTCAAATAATAAGTGTATTTATAAACTTTTAAATTCTAAGCGATAGGACTTTTCTGCAATATAGGCTTTAGTCAACTTCACGTGTGAAAACTCTGGAGTTTGGTCAATAATTGTTTTTATTTTGTCAGCAAGCTCCTCTGAAGCATTCGCTCCTAAAATAATCTCCTTAATGATTTCTTTAGGATATTTAAATAAATGTATATCGCTATCCGCACATTCGATAAGCATATCTGAGTCGTGCAAAACTGCACAAAACCGCCACTCTTTTTCATGTGACCAGGTATCAGATTTATGTAATAGTAAGTCTACACCGACATTAGACTTAATCACTTTAATTGGATGTTGCTCAATATACTCAACTTTTCTAAGATGGTAAAAATCGTCTTGCTTGGTTCTCTTTTGATTAAAAAAGTAATTAGAAGTATCGAATTTAACGCAGAACCCTTGATGAGAGTCAGCATAATGTGACCACATTAATAAATTATCTGGCTCCTCAGTTAAGCAAAGTACACCTATTACTTCTCCCTGATTTTGTTCGCTAGTTTCACCCATAACACCATTAGTCTCTGGCGGCGTAGTTGCAAGCACTTGCTGCTCTTCGAATGAATTTTTATTCGCTTTAATAACTTTAAACTCTAAATCTGGGCTCGACACTTTTATTGGTAGCTTATCTATTTTATTATTTGAACCTAAGTTTTCTTCTGTGCTGGATAGATCTGGCATAGCATCTTTGATACCACAAATAGAAGTAACAGGCTTTAATTCAAAAGGATCATTAAAGTCGATAGGTTGCGTTAAACGAATACATCCACTTTCAATGACATCCAACCTAGCGGGCTCAAAATACTTAAATAGGTACATTCAGGTCTCCATTACTTAATGACTTAGAGGAAGAAGAATCTTATATCCTTATTAATAACTAATCACTTCATTAGCTTGATAAATTCAATTCAACAATACACTCATAAACTTTTAAATCAATAATTTAAGATCTTAATTAAAAAAAAATAATCAAACTATAATCAAACTATAAGTTGATTATATTAAGTGTATATATAACTAGATCAAGTAATTCGCTAATAAGGCAAGTTGATATGAAGATAATTTGAAGAGAGTAGTAACGAATCTTTTTTAACCATAAAAACCTCAAAACACAAAGTTAGCAATAAGCAAAAAAAGAAATATTATCATGGTAAAACCATCAATTGAGTATAAAAATAAATATTGTAATAAGTTAAATTTATTTACAAACTTGGAGGATGAAAAAAGTATTTTGATAAAGAAATAACAGGGGGGGCGTGTTGAGTAATTTAAATTCTAAATAGGAGATAACTAAAGAAATTTATAAAACCATAGTATAAAAATGAATAACTAAAATAGACGCAAGCAGAATATCTATAGTCATAGCCTTCAAAAAAAACAAAAAAGCTCAGGTAGTTTTCACTTAACCTGAGCTTAATAAATATTATATTTAATAATTATTTAAAATTAATTATTATGATTTTTTGTTACGACGAGACAAACCAAATGCAAGTAATGTTAAACCTAGTAACGCAGTACCTGCAGGCGCTGGAATTGAACTCGCTGAAAATGTTTGGTTAGCACCTTGTTGTGCTGTGTACAACCAACTAAATATAGTCGCATCATAACCATTACCACTAACAATACCAGAACCAGAGATTTCAACAGCACCTGCTCCACTAACTGTATTAGTAATTACATTCAAAAGGTCAAAAGTAAAGCCACCCACTGACCATAAAGAAGCTGTTGGTACTACAGGGTTTAAGTTAGTAAACGCAGCTGCAGTAAGAGGAGCCACTACAGCAAAATCTCCTGATGACACACCTACTAATTGATTTGTAAATATAACCTTCGTAGCAACTCCAGCTACAGTCGTTGTATTAGCAACACCAAAAAATTTAATTGAACCATCAATTGGAACAGCAGAAGCAACACTAGAAACAAATAAAAGTGCGGCAGAAGTAAAAAGTGCGAATAATTTTTTCATTTTTATATTCCTTTATTGTAAAAATAAACATGTATCTATCGGTTGAAACTCAATAACATGTCAATGTGACTTGTATGTATAGTACACTGCAGGTTTCAGGCCAACTATTTAAGTAATTGTTTTTTAAGAAGATTAAGTGCAAATGTAAAAATAAGCTCATAGAGTTATATTTTTAAGTGTAAAAGAAATCGTCAGTAAATATAAATATAAAAGCTTAAAGAGTATGCATAAAAAAATGAAGAGTATGAGTAAGAATAAATACTTAGAATATAAAAAACATGGCTAAATATCTTTACTCTTTTATGAGTATTAAAAATACTTTTTTAAACTAGAGCACTCATAAAGAAGTATAGATAATATTATTTCATCATTTAATATTGAAGGTTATCGAATATTTGGATAGATTTTTATTTCAAGTTATCCATTTACGGCTGTAAATTAATCCGACAAGACTAAAGCAACCGTAGGGGTAAGTATCAAAAAAAGAACACTTTCAATAAAACCTCACCTTTTTTGTTATTTTTCAAAACAATTATACCTTTACTTTCATGCTCTTAACTTACTAACTTACTTACTAAAGTGGCGTACAAAAGTGGAAGTGTTTTAGTATTAATTTGATATGAATAGATTAAGGAGTTTTAGCTAACATTATGTGTAAAAAATAAGTGATAAAAACGGGCTACATTTTTATCACTTATTAGTTGTTATCTAAGCGTTAATCCATTAATCAGTCGCACAGTTTTTTAATTAAGTAAGCCATCCAAGACCACCTACAAGTCAAAACAAAGTTTAACAGTTCGCTAAGCCAATCAAAAAAGCAAACTCTCTGGCCGTATCTTCAAAATGTTTAAACCTTCCTGATTTACCACCGTGTCCGGCTTCCATATCGGTATATAACATTAGCTGATTATCATCAGTCTTTAACTCGCGTAACTTGGCAACCCATTTTGCAGGTTCCCAATATTGAACCTGAGAGTCATGCAATCCAGTGGTAACTAGCATATTCGGATAAGCTTTGGCTTTAACTTGATCATAGGGGCTATATTCAAGCATATAATGATAAAATTCAGGATCATTTGGATTACCCCATTCATCATATTCCCCCGTAGTTAATGGAATTGAATCATCTAACATCGTTGAAACAACATCCACAAAGGGCACAGCAGCAACCACGCCGCGATATAATTCAGGAGCTTGGTTAATAACAGCCCCCATTAATAAACCACCAGCACTCCCTCCCATTGCAAATACGTTATCTTCAGCGCCATATTTTTTTGCAACCAGAGCCTTCGACACATCAACAAAGTCATTAAAGGTATTTTTCTTTTGCAGTAATTTACCTTGTTCATACCAATCACGACCTAACTCTTCACCACCACGTATATGCGCAACAGCATAAACAAAACCACGATCTAGCAAGCTTAGGTTAGCAGAGCTAAAACCAATATCTAAACTATGGCCATAGGAGCCGTAAGCATAAACAAGTAATGGATTATTATGATTAAATAGTTCACGCTTATAAACCAATGAAACAGGCACTTCTGCACCATCTCTTGCGGTTACCCAAACACGTTCACTTTGATAATCTTCACTATCGAAGTCCCCCATTACTTGGCTTTGTTTTAGCAGCACAATTTTGCCACTATCAAGGTCTAATTCGTAGACTGTAGAGGGTGTTGTAAAAGAGGTATATTGATAACGAAATTTACTCGTCGCAGGTTGTGGGTTATGGTGGCTGAACACAGTGTAAACGGGATCATGAAAAGTCAGAGCACGGGACTCTCCGGTTTTAAAATTGATTTGTCGTAATACTGGCAAGCCTAGTTCACGCTCCTCAACAATTAACCAGTCCTGCATTAACTCATAACCTTCCAACAAAATAGATTCTCTTGCCGGTACTAGTGTTTGCCAGTGTTCAGGTTGGACCGTTTGCAACTCATCCAATTGTGTCGTTATTGTGTGTAAAGCAAAGTTTTTGCCGCTGTAATTACTCAGTATAAAGAATTGGCCATGGAAATGATCAACACTGTATTCATGGTCTCTTTGTCTTGGTAAGAAACATTTAAAATCTTTATATGGTTGGTTTGCGTCGATGATCAAACATTCAGAGGTCATTGTGCTATCAGCACAAATCACTAAATATTCTTCTGATCGTGTTTTATATAAACCCAGAGAAAAAGTATCATCAGTTTCTTCGTAGATAAGAACATCGTTCGCAGTAGGCTCTCCTAAGGTATGACGATATACCTGATATGACAATAATGTTTGCGTATGTTGTTTTACATAAAAAACCGTTTTGTTATCGTTTGCCCAAACTACATCAGTCACATCTTCAATGCTATCTGCAAATATCTCATTAGTGCGCAGATCTTTAAAATGTAAAGTATATTGACGACGGCTAACCGTATCTTCACTGAAAGCCAAAAGCATTGAATTAGGCGATAAAGCAAGTGCACCTAATTGATAGTAGGCAAAACCTTTTGCTCGCTCATTACAATCAAAAAAGATTTCTTCGGGTGCTTCTAAGGTACTTTGACGGCGTGTATAAACGCTATAATCCTTACCTTGATCGTAACGAGAGATATACCAGAAGCTTTTTTTGAAATATGGAACGGATTCTATTTCAGGCTCTTGTCTTGCGACCATCTCATCATACAACGCTTGTTGCAATGAAGATAAAGGAGCCATTTGTTGTTCTGTATAGTTATTTTCTTCTTCTAAATAAGCCAGTACCTCAGGGTCTTCTCGCTTATCATCGCGTAGCCAAAAATAATTATCTTTGCGCTTATGTCCGTGAGTGTCGTGTACGTAGGGTTTAATCGGGGCAGTAGGTATAACAGAATCTACTTTATTACTCATATCATCTCTCTTTATCGCATTCATTTTAATCAAACCTGTGACAGCTATTTAATTGATAACTATTAGCTAGTCACAATACATCTAGCACCGCTTGAAAGCTACTATTGAAAGGACTGAAGAGATAAAATAGTACAGCTAAAAAGCGAACAAAAATAATTTAATTTTTTACAATTCTTGTTACAAATACTAAGGCAAAGCAGAGGCTGTTTGAATTTTTTGATGAATGGTTTATTGATAAGCAGAGTTCATTTATAGAGTTACATTGTTTATAAACAGAAAGTATTTATAAACAGAGAGTATTGATAAATAGGAGTTATTTAAAAATACAAATAGCCTTAACCAGCAACGTTATTCAATTGGCAGCTTAAGGCTATATGCAGACGTTTATGCAGACCTTTATTTAGGAAGGCTTATTCACAAAAGTTAAAGCAGTAACTCCAATCGACAAAACGTTAAAAACGAACCTTCAATGAACGAGTTTAAAGTAACCATCCCTTGGTCACTGCAAGCTCTGTTTGCGCGACAACATATTGCCATAATTTAGGCGCTATAGTTTGTAAGTGATTGTTGCGTGCTAATACCTGAGATTGACTGATTTTATGTTTAGCCCAACTACCGCCTTGGTTATTCATGTTTTGCACGAGTGGTAATATTCTATCCATAGATTTAGCAAATTGTGCATCGCTAGTGTTAGCTTCTTCAAACTCAAGCCACAGACTTTTATACTCTTCGTTTTGTGAAGTGGGCAATAAACCAAATAAACGTTGTGCCGCTTTTTCTTCTTTTAAAGCTTGTTGCTGATGGTCTTTTTGTTTGGCAAACGCAAATAGATCTCCCGCATCAATTTCAATAATATCGTGGATCAATAGCATTTTAATTACCCGCGTCATATTAATCGGCTGTTCTGCATAACCTTGCAATAACTGTGCAGTAAGTGTGATGTGCCAGCTATGCTCTGCACTATTTTCATGGCGGTTTTTATCTTCTTTAACCGTGGTTTGACGGTATACCGCTTTTAGTTTGTCTATTTCGATGATAAACGCTAATTGCTGTTCTAATTCAGTCATGATTAATCCCTGTAAAGTAACCTTTGTAGCTTTATTTTTTTATTGAAACCTTCCTATAAAAAAATAACATTTGAAAGTAGCATTGAATAAATAGTGTTGAAAAAATAGTATTAAAATGGGCATTATGGAGACACAATTACATAATTTATTCCTAATCAAAAGCAATAAGTTACATTAAGCAACCTTAAATGAAAAACCTATTGCCAACCACTCAACTAATACAAGTTTATGCTTAATGCCCAGCTACCGCTGGTGCCGATTTGATAAAAGGCCCTTTTGCAAACCATATCAGACCAATTAAGACAAAAAACAAACAACCTAGCATATAAAAGTAATCATTCATCGACATCATATATGATTGCTGAGTAACAATGTTATTAACGGATGCTAGATTAACTTGTGTCGCGCCTCCCATTTTATCTAAATAGTCCATCGCCCCTAACTGGTAATTACTAACGTGCTCGGTCAAAGTTGCATGGTGGTAGTCGGCACGGCGATTCCAAAACCAAGTGGTTAAGGAAGACGCAAAACTCGCACCTAATACTCTTAAAAAAGTTGTTAAACCGGAAGCATCTGCTATTTGATGACCTTTTAAGTTAGACAAGAAAATAGTGGTCAATGGCATAAACATGAAAGCAATACCAATCCCCATAAATAATTGCACTTCGGCCACTGAAGCAAAGTCCACAAATGTATTGAAGTTAGCGCGTAGGAAACAAGAAATACCAATAACCACAAATGAAATACTCGCGAGCAATCTTAAGTCTGATTTATGTGCATATTTCCCTACTAATGGCGCTAATATTAAAGGTAGTACTCCCATCGGTGCAGCGGCAAGACCAGCCCAGATAGAGGTGTAGCCCATATATAGCTGCAACCATTGCGGCAATATAATATTGATGGCAAAGAAAGCGGCATAACTCAAAACTAAAGCAATGGTACCGAAGGTATAATTGCGATCTTTAAATAAATATAAATCTACAATTGGGTTTTTCTCTGTCAGTTCCCAAATAACAAATGAGATTAATGCAATAACAGAAATAATACTCATGATCACAATTTGTGTGGATTCAAACCAATCTTTATTATTGCCTAAGTCTAATACTACTTGTAATAAACCAACCCCTAACACTAACAATGCAATACCAATATAATCAATGGGCATTTTTGCCGTTGTTTCTACTCGATCTTTTAACTGCTCCCATACCACTACACAACAGAAAATACCGATTGGAATATTAATAAAAAAGATCCAAGGCCAAGAATAATTATCGGTGATCCAACCTCCTGTGATCGGCCCTACTATCGGAGCAACTACTGTCACCATCGCAATCAAAGCTAATGCAGCACCTCGCTTTATCGAAGGAAAGATAGCAAGTAATAACGTTTGGCACATTGGGAACATTGGTCCAGCAAAAAAGCCCTGCAACGCTCTGAAGGTAATCAACTCTGGCATGCTAGTGGCGATACCACACAAAAAAGAGGTTAACGTAAACAATGAAACAGAAATAATAAATAACTTCAGTTCTCCAATACGGCGTGAAAGCCATCCTGTGAGTGGCAATGCAATAGCATTACACACCGCAAAAGAAGTAATGATCCAGGTACTCTGCTCTGAGCTAACGCCTAAATTTCCAGCAATCGTTGGCAAAGCAACATTAGCAATGGTGCTATCCAGTACTTGCATAAAAGTGGCTAAAGCCAATGCAATAGTTGCTAGGACAATACTCGGCGGCGTATAGGTTTGATCATTCATAACCGTCCCTATTCAGGGTTAATATTATTAATACCTACATTCTCATGCAGTATTTGGGTCACTAAATGATTAACCTCTTGCAACGTGTTCTGATAAACATCAGTATCAAAGCGCGCTTCCAGCTGCACACTTTTCGATAATAATGGTCCAGAGGTGTCTTTAATATCCACTTTAGCTAACATTGATAAACCAATTCTTAAGGGATATTGTGCTTGGTTATCTTTATATAAGCGTATTTTCACCGGTAACCGTTGAACAATTTTAATCCAGTTACCGCTAGCATTTTGAGCGGGTAATAGTGAAAAAGCACTGCCAGTCCCAATACCTAAGCTTTCAATTTCGCCTTTATATTCTACATCTTCTCCATACAAGTCAGAGGTTAATGTAACCAATTGTCCAATTCTCATATCGCGCATTTGACTTTCTTTAAAGTTCGCATCCACCCACACTTGGTGTAATGGGACAATCACCATCATCTGTGTGCCAGGCTGGACTTGACTACCTAATTGCACTGCGCGTTTTGCGACGTAGCCACTGATTGGAGCAACAATGTCTGCTCGTAGGTTATTTAAATAAGTTTGACGTAAATTAGCCACTGCTGATTTAATCGCAGGGTGGGTTTCCAGCACAGTATTATCAACTAATGAAATAGCCATTTTAAGCGCTTGTTGTGAAGCAAGATATTGGCTTTTAGTGGTTTCAACCAGATCTTGATAATGATTTAAATTTTCCTGTGAAATAGCCCCTGATTTAGCCAGCTTTTGACGACGTTCATAATCACTAATCGCTTGATTATACTCTACCTTAGTGGCTTCCAAACTCGCTTTCGCGTTACCAGCAGTCGCATATAAGCTACGTACTTCACGCACTGAATTAGCTAATTTAGCTTCCGCAGCCTGTAACGCAATTTGTGTATCATTGGAGTCTAAACTGACCAATACTTGGCCTTTTTTAACGTAATCCCCTTGATCCACGACCACTTTACTCACGGTGCCTGAAATTTGAGGAGAAATAACTACTAAATCGCCATTAACATAAGCATCGTTTGTTTCTTCAGAGTATTTTGCATAAACCTCATAATAAAAAAACCAAGCAGCACCAATCACAACTAAGGCTATAAATAAAATCAAGAAAGAAGTTTTGCGCTTACCTTTTTTAACGGGCTCATTACCCATAGCACTTGCTGTTATTTTTTCTGATGTCTGCATGCTTTACCACTTATTTGTTAGTACTCTGTGTTGTTATAGGAGATAAATAAAATAGGAATGTAACACTCAAGCTTGTGCTTATAATTAGGTTGCTCGGGTTGGTAATAAACGGGTTAGAAGCGCACTCAACAGTTCTATCTCTTGCACAGATAAGTCCCCTGTCAATAAGGGAGCCACTTGATTGTCAAGACACTCCACACATTGATCTAACAATACCTTTCCTGCGATGGTTAGTTGGAGTATGACAGCACGTTTATCTTTAGGGTTAGGCTGTTTATCTAATAATTCTTTTTTTACTAACCGGCTCACCATTCGGGTCATTGAGCCCCCATCAATAGTGAGATATTTACTCAGCTCTGCCGGAGAATTAATCTCATAATAATGCACTGCAGCTAATACTTTAAACTGTGCAGAGCTGATATTAAAAGGCGCTAAATATTGATTTAGTAACAACTCTTTATGTTGATTTACTAAGCCAATTAGTTTCGCTAGTGGTAAACCTAATGATTTAATGTTTAGCTGATGAGTCATAGTGAGCATATTTCCTGATTATTACCTGCCTAGGCAAGAAAAAATAATACTGCCTAGGCAGGTAAATTGTCAATATTAATTATTAATATCAATATGACAGTTAGCGAATTATTTCTTTATATTATTTAAAGGATATTTGAATTAGCTAAAAGGCACTTGTTTTAAGTAATTTGATTAGAGCAAATTATTGAGGGGAATGTTATTTAGGATAGAGTTGATTAGGGTAATGTTGTTGAAAATAGAATTGATTAGAGTAAAGCAATATACCCCAATCGCCAGTGCCTGGATAATTATTGCTTTAAATTTCTAAAGCTAACTGCAGCAGATAACTTTCCATAAACTGCGTCCGCTGCGCTGCAATCTCTTGCGCCGTTCGGGTATGCATTAAGGAAGCTAGCTTTAATAACTTTTGATAAAAATGATCCAGTGTAAAACGTTGGTCATCTAAGGATCTTTGCTCAGCAAATGCATCTTCGGGCGCATATAGCGGTCGCGTTAATTGGCTACTAACTTGAATACAGCGCGCAATACCAATCGCCCCAATCGCATCTAATCTGTCAGCATCCTGCACAATTTTTGCCTCAAGGTTATTGGCTATTAGCCCACCACTATAACTATGTGCTGCAATTGCATGATGAATAGCATCTAAGTACTGTTCTGGATATTCGATACTTACTAAAAATTGTATGGCTTTATCTGCCGCATGTAATGAACTTTGACTACGTAGAGGATGATTTTTAGGGTAGCTAACGCAATCGTGTAACCAAGCAGCAGGTAATACAACATTTAATTCCGCCTGCTCTTTCTTCCCTATCAGGGTTGCTAACTTAACCACACGTTTAACATGCAACAGATCATGCGCTAAATCAGTTTTCATATTTTCAGCAATAAAACCTTCACATTGAGTTTGATATTGTTTAAACATTTTCTGTCAATCCTATTACTTTCAATGGAGGCATCGTCCTCCTAACTATCAATCTGTAATATGCTGCTCTAACAATTCGATCAATAAACTTTGTGATATTTCAGTCAATGACACTTGCTTAATAAAAGTAAAGTCTTCAGTACCGGATTGACCGGTACCAATACCGACTATTTCGGGGTGTGCATCAAGAATAATAAACATTAACCTTTTTTTAAGCTTAACATTATCAATGGTCACCGCATTAGATGCCTGTAAACTTTGCTCTAGTAAGCCCACCGCAGTAGAAAGTTGCGGATATTTTTCCGTTAATTGATCATTACAGCTAGCCACTAACGTTAGCAGTTGTTGAATATTTTTATTCATTTATTATTCCCGATTTTCTACTACTCTAGTTAGCAACTAATATTGCTTATTTCTGAATCAAGTTATTCTTTTAACACTTATTTAGAGGCTCTTTGTAATAAAAGCTTGAGGGCTTCGACCCGTTTTTTATTAGCACCAAGGTCACTTTTTCCTACACGGGATGCAGAGCGGAAATGTAACAAATAATCGTCACTAACCCTCAACTCCAAATCATCAACAAATCCAAAAATAGCAGATGTAAAGGTCGCCGCAATATAACCATCTTCAATATCGACAATTTTCCCGCCCATTGATTCGACGCTAGTTTTTAGTTGAGTAAGGAACACCGCTTTCTCTCCATCAAAAGCAAAAGGTTGGATATTATTTTCAACACCATCAATATTTTCACTAAACACACAATTTTCAATACTAGTACAAGCCTGTAATTGACCTTGTTTTAATCCGGGAGCATGTCCACTTTTAGACATTACGCCTAGCACAAAAAAAGCGATTACTATCACAACGAAAATTGCCGTCACTATAATTAAAATTTTATTCATTCTCTTAAGTCCTTGTATTTTTTGTTTCAACTTAACTATTTATGTTAGTTGTGTATAGCGCTTATATAGCTGGTTATGCTTAGCTGGCAATATAACTCTCCATCGCTATTCAGGTTGCAACTGAGCTAATACTTCTACAGCTTTGGGAAATTGCTCAATATTAAATAACTTATCTCTTACTTGCCAAAATCGCCCCACTTTATTAGCAATGACTATTTCAGGTGCTTGTAATCGGTGTTCATTATGCATCACTTTGGTCACTGATGAGTGAGTAAAAGGACGAAAACGATCAATTAAGTGTGGTTGGATAAAGCGCTGTAAAAATTGCGCTTTTTGCTTTGCAGTGGTCAATTGCCATACTTCACTTATTTGTCCTTGACCGCCGCTATAGGTAACCTTTAATTGGTTTTTCCCATGTTTATTCTTGCTAGCAGTAAGTGCCATATCATCGCAACGAATGATCATCGCATCTTTCAACTTTAATGCTTCTCTTAACTTTTTATCGGGGTCAACTAACACGGCTTCACAATGACCACAAACTCGTGCTGCAATATCATTATCCATTCCACATTGGTCACAAAACTTAGCGCGAAAACGATAATTACAATGCATGCGTTGTTCAAACTTATTGCCATCATCATCTTCAGTAATTTTTAACGAATACCCCTGACACTTACGACCATAATGCTCAATCACAAAACCAGCGGGGTCCACCTTGCCCCAAAAGTTATTAGTAAACTGGCAAGCTGGACATGGAATACTCACTATTTCACTGCCACTTTCTGGTTTTTCTTGCCCCACTTCTGGTTGATACAGGTCATAACAATTGCCAGCAAACTCCATCACTAAACAATCTTTTTTCCCCTCCGATAAACGCAACCCTCGCCCGACGATTTGCTGATATAAACTAATGGATTCAGTTGGGCGCAAAATAGCAATTAAATCAACGTGTGGGGCATCAAAACCAGTAGTTAAGACCGAAACATTAACTAAATATTTAATTTTTTTATTTTTAAAATCTTGAATGATCTGGTCGCGATCTTTAGCGGCTGTATCACCAATAATTAATGCCGCACTTTGATCTTTTAAATAACCTAAAATTTCTTCTGCATGTTTTACTGTAGAGGCAAATATCATCACACCTTGACGGTCTCGGGCATGAGTAATTACTGATTTGATAATTTCAGGCGTAGCTCGACCAGACTTTTCTATTACTTTATTTAAATCAGACTCTCGATAAGCTCCAGTATTAGCTACAGATATTTGAGAAAAGTCATAACTGAGTACCGCCATATCCATAACTTTGGGCTCAGTTAAAAACTGTTCGTCTAATAAAAACCGAATAGGCAAATCGAAAATACAATCACGGAAAAATCGTGCTTCTTCACTGCGCACTTGGCCACGGGTATGATATTGATATATCCAACCTAAACCTAGGCGATAAGGTGTTGCCGTTAGACCTAAAACCTTTAAATTTGGGTTGATAGCCTGTAAGTGTTTAATCACTTTTTGGTAACTAGAATCACCTTGCATAGGGACACGATGACACTCATCTATCACTAACAGTGAAAAAGCATCAGCAAACAGGTCAAGGTTATTTACAATTGACTGCACCGAGGCAAAGACGACTTGTTGCGATGTCTCTTTACGTCCTAATCCTGCAGAAAAAATAGATGCTTTTACGCCATAACTTTCATATTTAGCATGATTTTGTTCAACTAATTCTTTAACGTGAGCAAGTACTAACACTCTGCCTTTGGCTATTCGAGCAAGCTCAGCGATGATCAGGCTTTTACCCGCACCAGTTGAAAGCGCTAAAACGGCAGGCGAACTATGACGACGAAAATAATGCAGTGTGGCATTAACAGCATCTTGTTGATAAGGACGAAGTTGATACATAAAACAATACGCAGTGAGTAATTAAGAAAAGAGTAAGCATAGCATTTTCAACCCATTGGTGATAAAAAAATCAATGGCAGGTCAGTAATCTCCAACCAGCCACTTTAGGTGAATAGGAAGCTATTTTTAATAAACACTCATCGACGAATAATAACTTGTGCTTCAAGGATCACTTTTTGTTGCAGCTGTGATTCAATGCTTTGTTTAATCGTATCTAATTTTTCTGAGGTTAAGGTCGTTGGGGTCATTAATTTAACCGATATTTCTACTGGTTCAAGTGCCCTTGCGTGCACTTCTCTAATCACTACTTCACCTATTTTTTTACCCTCAAGTTGCTGCATAATGGCGGCTTCATCGGATAAACGTATGAAACTAAAGACCAGTGGAATTGAGACAAGCGCAACACCGATGAAAGCAATCATCAAGCCTTTTTTTGCGCGTGTAAATGGCGCAAATCCTAACGCTAAAAAGGTCAAAGCAGCAGCGAAAACGATACCAGCCAAGTTAGTTAGAAATAACAATAATGCGCCCCAGGCAACATGAAAGTCTACCCAACCAATACCAATCCCAGTAACGGCTAAAGGTGGAACGAGTGCTACGGCAATCGCGACACCGGCTAAACTTTTGGCTGCATCGACACGAGCATGTGCATAGGCACCAGCAATACCAGAAATAACAGCAACGCCTAAATCAAGTAAACTTGGGCTTAACCTTGCAGCAATTTCAGGAGTCACTATTTCCATCGGAATAATAAAACTAGCAAAAGAAGAAAAACCAAGAGAAACCAACATGCCAATACATAAAGTCGTTGCACTTGCTGTTAATAAAGAAGGGTCTTGTCTTGCTAAGGCCATCGATAATGAAATAATAGGTGCCATAAGCGGGGCAAGGATCATTGCACCAATAATTACAGGTGCTGAACTTGCAAATAGCCCTACACTTGCTAATAACGTAGATAATGCCATTAACGTTAAAAAAGCAGATGTTGCAGTCGCATTATCGCGTAGCAATTGATATAAGTCTTTGAATTCGTCTGTTGCCGCATGCCCAACAAAAGCTAACGGCTTAGCAACCATTTCCATTACCGCCTCACCCGCAGGTAATCTTTCAATTTTAATTTGTTCTTTTTGCGCACTGGAGGTATCGATGATCGGCAATTCTTCACCTACTAAGAGGCTCAATACATGATGATCAATGGTCACCGACAATGATTCGGTTTGTTGCTCTTGTCCATCCAACTGATAAGTTAATTGTTCGCCATTAGAAATCTCTAATTGCTTGGTTTTTATTAATCCCAAGAAGCTTGGCAAGCTGTAATGTCTGCCTAATGTTGATACAACAAAAAAGCGTAATAATTCCATGATACTGCGTGGAGCAATGATCATGGCATGGCACATACCATCGTTAATATGGCTATTGGGTAATATGCGTCTAGCTAACCATGAACCATGGACATGACCAACGACAACAACACCTAAAGCGGCTGTAGTGATCTTGCTTTCATTTTCAGTATTAAAAATTATTTTTTGAGGGCACGCTTGGCGAATTTTACTGGCATTATGCCAAGCCAACTTAGCCCTTTCGACTAGATCTAATATTTTAGCGCTAGGTAATAAACTAAAACTCTCACCAATCACCAATGATGAAAGTAATATATTGCCATTACAACGAACAATATCAACTTGTTCAGGACTACTTAGCTCCGCTTCTTGAATCGCTTTTTCGAGGTTACGATGAGCACAAAATCCACGTTTCGCATAACGAGAGTCAGGGTGAGGTAAAATAGCAAGATGCCACCCCCCTTCTATCGCCGCCTCTATAACAGCTGGTGTTTGTTGGTCGTTGAGATAAGCATAAACACGACTATCTACGCTAAAGTGGACATCACCTTCTTCCCAAGCTCGAGGTAAAATGGCTTGTTTAAAAAAAGGCAACAAATGCTCAGCTAACTGATCTTTTTGCTCAATATCAAAAAGTAAAAAACTATCAGCCATATTCGATTCTCAATACAAATATTAAAAGGAATTCTAGTATGCGCATAGCTTATCAGGAGTGCAATAAGTACAGGAAAGAACTGTTATCAATAAAGAAATTTACGATTAAAAATGAAATAGTGGGTTATATCATTGCACCGTACAACTTATCAGAAGTGAAATAAATGAAGAAAAGAACTGTTATCAAAAAAGAATTAAGGAGAAAGTGAAATAATGATATCCATTATTTCACTTATTACTTGAATTCAAAAACCAGTAGATTAACTATAAAATAATAGCAGGTTTAGTCTTGCAGTTGTTTTTGTACATCCGCTACAATACTTTCAGGTGCGCCAATGTATTGAGCATGATTCAATAAGACCGCATTGTCATTGTGCACTAACAGTAATGCGGGGAAAGCAGCGGTCCCCATAAAAGCTTGTAAATCACTAATTTCAGATTGCACAAACATCGCATCTTTGCTTAATTCTTCTTTAAAAACTTTGTTTGGAATTGATAGTTTAAGATCTTCAGCTAACTCATTGAAATCTATCTTTTTACCTAAAGAATTACCGTTAACAAAATGTTCATGTTGTAAAGCTTCTAAAACCGGCAAAAACTTATCTGACTGTTTAGTTGCAACCCAAGTTAATAGATTCGCGCTGATGATACTATTTTTAGGGCTATCCGCAAAACGCACATATTCCTGTGAAAAAGTCACATCACTTTCTCTCTCAACCGCTTTAATGGTATTAAAACCAACACTATTACCACCATCGTAATTAGCACAATGCCAAGCATGTAATTCCATCTCAGGAAACGCTTCAGTTAAAGCAACAACTAAAGGTGTTGCGGCATAACTCCATGGGCAATGAGAGTCGTAAATAAAATATAATTCTGAGCTCATAAAACCTACCTTTTTCGACCGATTAACTATCGAGTTCTAAATTTATCTGGGTACAACCTTTACTGCATTGCACACCACTTTCGCCTTCACTGATGACAGTCAACGTTAACGGTTGCTGGCATTGCTCGCAAAGTACTGTTTTGCCCTTAGCAAGGCGTTTAATTACACTACGCTGCTGATTAAAAGAGTCAGCGGCAGTTTTATTTATTTGAGAAAAATCTATTTTAGTCATCTTAACTATGCCAATCTATTTCAATATAAATTTTATTTAAAACGCTGAGCTCTATTTAAAAACCTCAGCTTTATTTTAAAGATCTAAATTTGCTAAACGTTTCGGTGCAATTAAGCCATCATCGTTCATTTCACCAACACCAATGAAAGTATGCTGTTCACCGACAGTGATCCTAACAATCGTATTATCTGGCGCACCAAATACTTGTACCGGTTGGCCATGCAAAACATAAGCGCCCATTTCATCAGAAATATTCACTTCAGGATAGTTTTTAACGGCTGTATCCATCTCTAGCAAAAGAGGGTCAAGCAGATCGTAAGGACTAATATCTTCTGTTTTTGCTTTTACAATTAACGCTTCTAGCTCGTCAATAGTGATCATGCGTTCATAAGGATAGTCTGCAACCTGTGTACGGCGTAACATCGACACATGTGCGCCACAACCTAATAATTCACCTAGGTCATCTACAATTGTTCTAATATAGGTACCTTTACTAACATGAATATCAAGATCAATTTCATTTTCTTCGAAACGTAGCTGATTAATTTCATAAACAGTAATAGGACGAGCAGGCCTGTCAATCGTAATGCCTTCACGTGCGTATTTATATAATGGCTTTCCTTCAAATTTCAATGCTGAATACATTGAAGGAACTTGCATGATATCGCCACGAAAAGTATCTAATGCAGTATCGAGTTGTTGTTGCGTTACCGAAACTGGTTTTTCACATACCACATCACCTTGCGAGTCACTGGTATCGGTGCGAATGCCTAATGTAGCGGTCACGGTATAACGTTTATCTGAATCTAATAAAAACTGCGAGAACTTAGTTGCTTCACCTAAACAAACAGGCAGCATACCGGTTGCTAATGGATCTAATGCACCAGTATGCCCTGCTTTTTGTGCAAAGAAGATACGTTTAACACGTTGTAATGCATGATTGGAACTGATGTCCGTAGGTTTATCTAATAATACGATGCCATTGATCGGGCGACCCTTTCCACGTTTTGCCATTACTTCGCTTCCTCTTCTTCTGTTGCTTCTAGCTCGTCTTCTTCACGGCCAGCTTCTTTAAGCTTAACTTTATCATTTTTTACTGCACCGCTTACTAATTCAGAAATACGTAAACCTTCAGTTAGTGTTTCGTCAAAGCAAAAACGTACTTCAGGAACAATACGTAATTTCATTGCCTTACCAAGTAAACGACGAATATAACCAGCAGCAGCATTTAAGCCCTTTAATGATTCATCGTTTGTCTGTTCACCAATAGTAAAAAAGGTTACGTATACCGTTGCATAAGCAAGGTCACGAGTAATATCAACACCAGAAATAGTCACCATTCCAATGCGTGGATCTTTCACTTCTTGTTGTAAGATTCGAGCAAGTTCTTTTTGTACTTGCTGAGAAACTCGAGAAGCACGGCTATATTCTTTTGCCATTTTTAACTCCTAGCACAACACTTATTAGCGCTGTTTTAAATGAGAATGGAGGCAAAAGCCCCCATTATTAATCATTATTTATAAATTGAAATTATAAAGTACGTTTTACTTCAATAATTTCAAATACTTCTATTTGGTCGCCTACGCGTACATCGTTGTAGTTTTTAACACCGATACCACACTCAACACCATTACGTACTTCAGTTGCGTCATCTTTAAAGCGACGTAGTGATTCAAGTACACCCTCGTATATAACCACGTTTTCACGTAGAACACGAATTGGGTTATTACGTTTAATAGTACCTTCCGTCACCATACAACCAGCGATAGCGCCGATCTTAGGAGATTTAAATACTTCACGTACATCAGCAATACCTGTAATTTCTTGTCTAAACTCAGGTGCTAATAAACCACTCATTGCAGCACGCACTTCATCAATTAAATCATAGATGATGCTGTAGTAACGCAATTCAACCGCTTCGTTATCGATTAACTTACGTGCTGTTGCGTCTGCACGAACGTTAAAGCCGATTACGATTGCGCCAGAAGCTGATGCTAATGAAGCGTCAGTTTCAGTAATACCACCAACACCACGACCGATAATGTTAACTTTAACTTCATCAGTAGATAGTTTGTTTAGTGACTCACAGATTGCTTCAAGTGAACCTTGTACATCCGCTTTAAGTACTAAGTTAAGCTCAGATACTTCACCTGATTCCATGTTAGAGAACATGTTTTCAAGTTTCGCTTTTTGTTGACGAGCAAGTTTAATATCACGGAATTTACCTTGACGGTATAACGCAACTTCACGTGCTTTCTTTTCATCTTTAACAACGGTCGCTTCATCACCCGCTTGTGGAACACCAGACAAACCTAAAACTTCAACTGGAATAGACGGACCAGCAGATTCAATTGAATTACCATTTTCGTCACGCATTGCACGAACACGTCCGTATTCAAGACCGCAAAGTACGATATCACCCTGTTTCAGTTCGCCTTGCTGTACTAGAATAGATGCAACTGGACCACGACCTTTATCAAGGCGAGATTCAATAACAACACCAGATGCAGGACCCGTTGAAACAGCTGATAAATCTAACATTTCAGCTTGTAGTAAGATGCTATCTAATAATTCATCAACACCAGTACCTACTTTTGCAGATACGAATGAGAAGATATTTTCACCGCCCCATTCTTCAGAAATAACATCGTGTTGAGAAAGCTCAGTTTTAACACGGTCAAAATCTGCACCTTCTTTATCGATTTTATTCACCGCAACCATTAACGGAACACCAGCAGCTTTTGCATGTTGAATCGCTTCGATTGTTTGTGGCATAACACCATCATCTGCAGCTACTACTAGTACAACGATATCCGTTGCTTTAGCACCACGAGAACGCATTGAGGTAAACGCCGCATGTCCTGGAGTATCTAGGAATGAAATCATACCTTTATCAGTATCTACATGGTAAGCACCGATATGCTGTGTAATACCACCGGCTTCACCGTCTGCAACTTTAGCGCGACGAATGTAATCTAGTAATGAAGTTTTACCGTGGTCAACATGTCCCATGATAGTAACAACTGGCGCTCGAGATGTTTTCTCACCGCCTTGTTGTGCTTCAGCTAGTACTGACTCTTCTAACTCATTTTCTTTAGTTAGGATAACTTTGTGGCCCATTTCTTCAGCTACAATCGTCGCTGTTTCTTGGTCGATAACTTGGTTGATAGTTGCCATAGCACCCATCTTCATCATTACCTTGATCACTTCAGTTGCTTTAACAGCCATTTTACTTGCTAGTTCTGCAACTGTAATCGTTTCACCAATTTTAACGTCACGTTCAACTTTAGCAGCTGGTTTTTCAAATGCTTGTTGTAATGCAGATGGCGTTGCTGTTGCACCTTTTTTACCACGACGGTTATTACGGTTGTTACGACGTGAGTAAGGTGTTTCAAGCGGTTTATCAGCAACAGCTTTCTTTTTCTTTTTACGGTGTGTTGGACCTTCCGCTTTAGCATCAACTGAATCTTCTGCAGCTCGCGCTTCTGATGATGTAGTTACGTGGTAATCAGCACCTTCAGCAGCTTTACGGTCAGCTTCTTCTTTAGCCCAACGTGCAGCATTTTCTTCAGCTAGTTTTTTAGCATTCTCAGCTTGTAGTACCGCTTCTTTTTCAATTTTAGCTAGTGCTTCTGTTTCAGCTTTCTTCTGCAGATCAGCTTCTTCTTTTTCAAGTTGCAGCTGTTCATCTGTTTTAGTTGACTTAGCAGCGGCTTGTTTTTGTTTATTTGCTGTTGCTGCAGTTTTTGCTATTGCCTCGGCTTCTTTCTTAGCTGCAATATTTGCGGCTAATACTTTTTCAGCTTGCTCTTTCTTAGCGTCTAATTCAGATTGAATTTTAGCTTCAGCTTCTGCTTTTAATGCTTGCTCGGCAGCTCTTTCTGCTTGAACTTCTTCATCACTACGTTTTACAAAAGTACGTTTTTTACGCACTTCAACATTTACAGCGTTCGATTGACCTTTAACATTTAACGTTGTTTTTGTTTTACGTTGTAAAGTCATTTTTTGTTTTTGTTCGCCACCGTGTTGCTTTTGCAAATAAGTAGTTAATTTTTCTTTTTCTTCAACACTCACTGAGTCACTCGATTTTTTAGTAATACCAGCATCGGCAAACTGTTTAACCAAAGTGTCTTCAGATTTATTTAAGTCTTTAGCGAGGTCTTTTAATAGAATTTCTGACATTATTTATTTCTCCATACTGACGCTATTAAGCATCTTCACTAAACCAACAGATATTACGTGCAGCCATAATTAGCTCTGCTGCTTTTTCTGCATCTAGTTTTTCAATCTCTAGTAGATCATCAACAGCTTGCTCTGCCAAGTCTTCTAACGTAATTACACCTTTACTTGCTAATACAAATGCAAGGTGCGGCTCTAAGCCTTCAAGTGCTAATAAATCATCAGCTGGTTTTGCACCTTCTAAACTTTCTTCTTCAGCAAGCGCTTTTGTCGCTAATACATCTTTAGCTCGAGTACGTAACTCTTCAACCATCTCTTCATCAAGACCATCGATAGCTAATAACTCTTCAGCTGGTACGTAAGCAATTTCTTCTAGAGAACTAAAACCTTCACTAACTAACACACCCGCAAAGTCATCATCAATTTCTAATGCAGAAGTAAAGACTGAAATAACGTTATCAGCTTCAGCTTGGTGCTTAGATTGTAATTCAGCCACAGTCATTACATTTAACTCCCAACCAGTCAGTTGTGATGCTAAACGAATGTTTTGACCGTTACGGCCAATTGCTTGTGCTAAGTTTTCTTCTTCTACAGCAATATCCATGCTGTGTGTATCTTCATCAACAACAATTGATGCCACTTCAGCTGGCGCCATTGCATTGATTGCAAATTGTGCTGGATTCTCATCCCAAAGGATAATATCAACACGCTCTCCGCCTAACTCGTTTGAAACAGCTTGTACACGTGCGCCACGCATACCAACACAAGCACCGATAGGGTCGATACGTTGGTCATTTGATTTCACTGCAATTTTTGCGCGCGAACCTGGATCACGAGCAGCACCCATTAAGTCGATCATTTCTTCCGCAATTTCTGGCACTTCTAAGCGGAACAACTCAACTAAGACTTCAGGTTGTGTACGTGTCATAAACAATTGAGCACCACGAGCTTCAGGGCGAACAGCGAATAACAAACCACGTAAACGGTCACCTGGACGGAAATTTTCGCGAGGTAGCATTTCATCACGGAAAATAACTGCTTCTGCATTGTTACCAAGATCTAATAAGATGCTATCACGTGTCATACGTTTAACAACACCGGTGATTAATTCACCTTCTTTTTCTGCATATTGTGCAACAACTTGCGCACGTTCAGCTTCACGTACTTTTTGTACAATAACTTGTTTTGCAGTTTGTGTTGTGATTCGGTCAAAAGTAACAGAATCAATTTCATCTTCAATAAATTCGCCGACTTGGATCTCAGGGCTATCATATTGAGCTGCTTCAAAAGTCATTTCTTTAGCAGGATGCTCCATTTCAGCATCTGACTCTAATACTAACCAACGGCGGAAAGTGTCAAAATGTCCTGTTTCACGATCAATCTCGACGCGTACTTCAATTTCTAATTCGTACTTCTTCTTTGTTGCAATTGCCAGTGCACTTTCCAATGCTTCAAAAATCGCTTCTCTTGGTAAGCCTTTTTCATTTGAAACAGCTTCAACAACCAATAAAATTTCTTTATTATTCATCTTTAACGCCTTAATTAATCAAATTTCGGAACTATGTTCGCTTTTTGGATATTACTCAGCGCAAAACGCTCTTCTTTACCCTCTACTGCAATGCAAATGATTTCACCATCAACATTGCTGATCACACCTTTCCATCTACGACGATTTTGAATCGGCATACGTAGTTGTATTTTTACTTCTTCACCTAAAAACGCAGCATATTGTGCAGCGTTAAAGAGTGGTCTTTCCAATCCTGGAGAAGATACTTCTAATGTGTATTCGTTAGTGATTGGATCTTCAACATCCATAATAGCGCTGACTTGGCGGCTTACAGCAGCACAATCATCCACTAAAATACCTTCTTCTTGGTCAATATAAACACGTAATGTCGAATGCTTACCCGCACGCACGTATTCAATGCCCACTAACTCATAGCCAAGATCTTCAACACTTGGCGCTAACATTTCAGTTAGACGCTCTTCTAAACTTGCCAAATCTATCCCCTTTCAGAAACAAAAAAAGGGCATATAGCCCTATTCCAAATAACAACTTATGTTTATTTTTGATAAACATAAGTTGTCAGTAAAACGTATTCAATACAAAATCAAATACGCAAATAACAAAAAAGCCCCAATAAATTGGAGCTTCATTCGTTTTGTTTGATTAAATCAAACAGATATTGCGATAGGAAACTACAATATCGAATGTGGTTCAGGGAGTTCAATTTAACAACTACGACCTTCGCCAGTGTTTTATTAAGAACTGGGCCCGATGAGCCTTTCTTAAAACATACACTAAAATGTGGTTGCGAGAGCAGGATTTGAACCTACGACCTTCGGGTTATGAGCCCGACGAGCTACCAGACTGCTCCATCTCGCGTCCGAACTATACATTTAAATATTTAAGCTAAAGCTTTAACGAATATTCAAACTCTATTACTTTTTATTTTCTATCACGCTGAAAACGAGGTCATTATATATAAAGTGTGATCTCAGTGCAATATAAAATCTAATGTTTGGTGCGGATAGAGAGACTTGAACTCTCACGGCCTAAGCCACAGCCCCCTCAAGGCTGCGTGTCTACCAATTCCACCATATCCGCTTTAAAAATATTACTCAGGAATCTGAGTCGAGGTATCTACTTCAACTGGTACATCTACAACTTCTTCAACCGCTAGGTTTGAAAAGTCATCGTTTACAGATACTTTATGTGTAGAAAGGTTACCTAGTACTAAGCTTAATACAAAAAATGCTAATGCTAAAATACCCGTAGTACGTGTCATGAAGTTACCAGAACCACCTGCACCAAATACTGTATTAGAAGCGCCAGAGCCAAATGAAGCGCCCATGCCAGCTCCCTTACCTTGTTGGATTAAAACAAAACCAACTAAAATAATTGAAACAATTAAATAAACAACTAACAGTATTTCATACATATTTATATTACCTAATTTATCTTATTAAAACTTTATGCTCTCACAAAGAAGCGGACGAATACTACCCAATGCAAGTGCGGATCACAAGTGAATATTAATACAAATTAATAACTGTTGGTGCTTCTTTACAAAACCGCATAAAAAAGCATCAACATTTTCTATTTTAACAGTATTTTAAATAGATTTTATTATTTGACTCATTTACAAATACTTAAACTTTTACTTTGCTAGCCAATGATTTTGCATAGGCTATCACTTGCTCTTCACTTTCATCAGCTTCAACCATAACTCTAAATACAGGCTCGGTACCTGACTTTCTCAATAAAACACGACCACGGCTGCCTAATAATCCTTCGATACGAGACAGTTCTTCTAACACATCTTTATCTTGTAACGGATCTATTTGATTATTATAGCGAACACTCTCAACGATCTGAGGATATTTACGTATACCTTGTCGTAAGTCATGCAAATTCATTCGGCTACCTTGCATCGCACTGATCACTTGCAAACCAGAAACAATACCATCACCTGTCGCTAAATAATCGGCACAAATAACATGCCCTGAGATTTCCGAACCAATACTCCAACCATTCTTTTTCATGAGTTCCATTACATGGCGGTCACCCACATCAGAACGATCGAAAGGAATACCTAATGTTTTTAATGCTTGCTCCAAACCAAGGTTGGACATTACTGTGCCGACAGCCCCTCCATTTAAAGTACCTTTGCGTAATTTATCACGTGCGATAATGTACAATATCTCATCGCCATCAAGTACATACCCAGTATGATCAACCATCATCACACGATCCCCATCACCGTCAAATGCGATACCAAAATCAGCTTTTTCGTTGATCACACGCTCAGCAATTGCAGCCATGCTAGTCGCACCGCAATTTAGGTTAATATTAATACCATTTGGCTGAACGCCCATGGTGATCACTTCTGCACCTAATTCACTAATCACTAACGGCGCAATATGATAGGTTGCGCCATTAGCACAATCGACAACAATTTTAAGACCACTTAAATCGTACTGCGAAGGAAAAGTACTCTTACAAAACTCAATATACCGACCTGCCGCATCATTAATACGATAAGCTTTTCCCATTTCACTACAATCGACACAAATTAATTCTTTATCGATTTCAGCTTCAATTTCTAACTCTACTTTTTCAGATAATTTAAGTCCTTCCTCAGAGAAAAATTTAATACCGTTATCATAATACGGGTTATGAGAAGCACTAATTACGATACCAGCAGTAGCACGAAAAGTATGTGTTAAGTAAGCAACAGCAGGGGTAGGCATAGGCCCCATTAAGACAGGAATGACCCCTGCGGAAGTAAGCCCTGCTTGAAGTGCAGCTTCGAGCATATAACCTGAAATTCGAGGATCTTTACCAACTAATACTTTTTTATTACCTGATTTAGCTAAGACTCGGCCAGCAGCCCAACCTAGCTTTAATGCAAATTCAGGGGTAATTAAAGACTCACCAACTTTGCCGCGAATACCATCAGTACCAAAATATTTTTTCTTCATTGAAAAGCTCTTATAATAACCAGTAATAACAATTGCATTGAATAAGTACTCTAAATTCTTTACATTGAATAAGTACTCTAAATTCTTTGCATTGAATAAGTACTCTAAATTCTTTGCATTAAAAGTCTTAGTTTAAGGCGTAAGCCATGTTGATCAGTAAAATAGAGTGCTTAATCAGTGTGGTTGAGTAATACCAATTAAGTTAATTAAAAGTACCTATCTGCTTTAATACTTTCATGACATCAACCGTCTCTGCAACATCATGAACACGAATTATTTTTGAGCCCTGCTGCATAGCAATCATTGCCCCAGCTAAGCTGCCTGCCAAACGTTCATTTATATCACGATTTAGAAGCTGTCCAAACATTGATTTACGAGAAACGCCTGTCAACACAGGAAAACCTAGCGCCATAAATTCCTGCGTAGCCCTTAACAATTCAAAATTATGCTGTAACGACTTTCCAAATCCAAAACCTAAATCGAGAATAATATTTTCAGCTTTAATGCCTGCTTCAATACAGGTCTTACTGCGGTCCATTAAAAACGTTTTTACTTCCGCAACTACATCTTGATAATCAGGTGCTGTTTGCATACTTCTTGGCTGTCCTTGCATATGCATTAAGCAAACAGGCACCCCAGCATCAACCGCAGCTTTTAACGCCCCTTCTTCTCGTAATGCACGTATATCGTTGATAATATCAGCGCCCGCTTGGACAGCTTCCGTCATCACTTTTGCTTTGCTAGTATCAACAGAGATCCAGCAATTAAGTTCTTTTTTAATGGCGGCAATAACAGGAATAACCCGTTCCAGTTCTTCATTTAATAAAACATCACTTGCACCAGGACGTGTTGATTCGCCGCCGATATCAATAATCGTCGCTCCCTGCTCAACCATCTCTTTTGCACGCGAGACGGCTTGTTCAATATGTGCATACTGCCCGCCATCGGAAAATGAATCCGGTGTAACATTCAAAATCCCCATAATTTGGGGTTGTTCGAGGTTAAGTCTATTTTTACCGTTAGTTAATATCATTGCAGTGAACTTTTATTAGTCAGAATTAAGATTAAAAAAAACCTAAGCAAGCTTAGGTTTTTCTAGAGAAATGAAACAATAAGTACTTTATTTATTGTCTTTATCTTGATCAGTTAACGTTTCAGTTGTTTCTACCGTTTCAGGTGCTTCAACATCAACAGGCTTTTCAAGATCAACATCTTTTTCAGTGTCTACTTTCTTTTTCTCTGGTCTAGCCATATCGATATTAAATTTTTCAGACTTATCCATATCAATTGTTGATTTTTTTGGTTTAACCATATCGATAGTCGATTTTTTTTCTTTCAGTGATTCAACTTCTTTTTCGTCATCCCAATCACTTGGAGGACGCACAGTTATACGAGCCATTAAGTCATCAACTTGATTGGAATCGATAGTCTCATATTTCATTAATGCTTCTTTCATTGCATGTAAAATATCAATGTTATCTGTTAATAGCTTGTAAGCGCGATTGTAGTTTGTATCGATAAATAGTTTTACTTCATCATCAATCACTTTGCCCGTTTCATGCGACACAACATTAGAACGTAAACTACCTTGCTCACCCGTTAATAGGATAGGGCCTAATTTTTCAGAAAACCCCCACTCAGTTACCATTGCTCGCGCAATAGCAGAAGCTTGTTTGATATCCTGTGATGCACCCGTTGATACTTTTTGTGCACCGTAAATAAGCTCTTCTGCAATACGACCACCATAAGCAACCGAGATACTACTTTCTAGCTCATCTTTGTTTTGAGAGATTTGATCACCTTCAGGCAAGAACTGAGTTACCCCTAAAGCACGCCCACGAGGAATAATCGTTACTTTATGAATGGGATGATGCTGTGGTACTAATTTAGCCACAATCGCATGTCCCGCTTCATGATAAGCAGTTGATTCTTTATCTTTAACCGTCATCACCAAACTACGACGTTCAGATCCCATTAATATTTTATCACGCGCTTGTTCGAAGTCTTCTTTTGACACCGTGCGTTTGTTACCACGTGCAGCAAACAATGCAGCTTCATTCACTAAGTTAGCTAAATCCGCACCAGAGAAACCAGGTGTACCACGTGCTAGGACAGTTGCTTTCACATCTTCATCGAGTGGTATTTTGCGCATATGCACTTTTAGAATTTGCTCTCGACCACGTACATCAGGTAAACCAACAACAACTTGACGGTCAAAACGACCTGGACGTAATAAGGCCGCATCGAGTACATCTGGACGGTTCGTCGCAGCAACCACAATAATACCTTCATTACCTTCGAAACCATCCATTTCAACTAGCATTTGGTTTAATGTTTGCTCACGTTCATCATTACCACCACCCATGCCAGCACCACGAGCACGACCTACTGCATCAATTTCATCGATAAAGATAATACAAGGTGCTGATTTTTTTGCTTGTTCAAACATATCACGCACACGAGATGCACCCACACCGACAAACATTTCAACAAAATCAGAACCAGAGATTGAGAAGAATGGTACTTTAGCTTCACCAGCAATCGCTTTAGCTAATAGTGTTTTACCTGTACCAGGAGGACCTACTAATAAAACCCCCGTTGGAATACGGCCACCTAATTTTTGGAATTTAGTTGAATCTTTTAAGTAATCAACCAGCTCCACAACATCTTCTTTGGCTTCATCACAACCAGCCACATCAGCAAATGTTGTTTTAATTTGGTCTTCGCCCATCAATTTAGCTTTACTCTTACCAAATGACATTGCGCCGCCTTTACCGCCACCTTGCATATTGCGCATAAAGAAGATCCAAACACCAATTAATAACAGCATAGGGAACCATGAAACAAAAATAGACGCTAAGAAACTAGTTTCTTCTGGAGGCGTTCCTTCTACTTTTACATCATTTTTAATAAGGTAATTCATTAAGTCTAAATCTGGCGCAGGGATATAAGTAACAAACGGTGTTTGGTTACTTTTTAACCCTTTAATTTCTTGTCCATTAATTTGTACTTGTTGGATCTGCCCTTGGCTTACTTCTTTATTAAAAGTGGTGTAGTCGATTTGTGATTTTTTTGTTTCGTCTGATCCAAAGCCTTGGAATAAAGACATTAAGACTACTGCGATGACTAACCACAATATCAGGTTTTTTGCCATATCGTTCAAGATGTAAACCTCATGTTAAAAATGAAAAGAATATAATATTAAATCAGATTACTACAGTTTAAAACCAGTCGCCACTAAATAAACTTCTCGCGATCTTGCTCTTGAAGAATCTGGTTTTCTTGTTTTGACGGATTTAAATAGTTTTCGCACTTCGTTAATATAGAATTCATACTCTGCTCCCATAAATACTTTAACGATAAAACTACCGTCTTTCACAAGTACATCTCGGCACATTTCTAATGCTAGCTCAACTAAATACATCGATTTGGGTTGATCAATACCCGTATTGCCACTCATATTGGGTGCCATATCCGATAACACCACATCAACCTTGTTATCACCAATACGTTGTAGTAGTGCATTTAAGACCACTTCTTCACGAAAATCACCTTGCAAAAAATCCACACCTGCAATTGAATCCATTGGTAATATATCACAGGCAATTACTTTACCCTTTGCGCCCACTTTATCAACAGCCCATTGTGACCAACTTCCCGGTGCTGCGCCTAAATCGACAACAGTCATACCAGAGCGGATAAGTTTGTCTTTACCGTTAATTTCATCCAATTTAAAAACAGCACGTGAACGTAAACCTTGTTTATTAGCTTCTTTCACATAAAAATCATTTACATGCTCATGCATCCATCTTTTTGAACTGCCCGATGCACTCTTTTTAAGACGATTTGTACTGTCTGGTTTTGCCACAATTACTTCCTTTAGTGGATGAATAGTTAGGATAAATAATAATCTAAATAGTAAAGGTTAATATTTAAGGGTAGAATGAACCGTTTTCAACCCTTAATGAAAGATATTTGCATGAAATTATCAAACAAACAGAAACAATTTTTAAAAGGCTTAGCTCATCCTTTAAAACCAGTTGTATTACTGGGACAAAATGGCTTAACCGAAGGTGTATTAGCTGAGATTGAAAACGCTATTAGCCACCATGAATTAATTAAAGTAAAAATAGCGACCGATGATCGTGAAACAAAACAACTCATTATCGATGCAATTGTGCGTGAAACAGAGTCACTTGCAATTGCTAAAATTGGACATATAGTTGTTTTATTCCGCCCAAGTGAAGCTAAGAAAATAGAATTACCACGTAAATAGTTTGCGTTTAATACTATTTTTCTAATAAAAAGCCCAGATAATCTGGGCTTTTTATTATCTATCACAAAGCAATATAATCAACTTTGATAATATCATAATCTATTACACCACCCGGTGTTGTAATAGAGATTTCATCATCTACACTTTTCCCAATTAAACCACGTGCAATCGGTGAGTTGATTGAAATTAAGTTCTTTTTAATATCAGATTCGTCATCACCAACGATTTGATACGTAACTTCTTCATCTGTTTCTGCATTAACAATCGTTACCGTTGCACCAAAAATAACTTTACCATTGTTGGCAATTTTACTTACATCAATAATTTGTGCATTTGATAACTTCGCTTCGATATCTTGAATGCGGCCCTCACAAAACCCTTGT
Source organism: Psychromonas sp. SR45-3 (assembly GCF_014163575.1). Lineage (NCBI taxonomy): Bacteria > Pseudomonadati > Pseudomonadota > Gammaproteobacteria > Alteromonadales > Psychromonadaceae > Psychromonas > Psychromonas sp. SR45-3. Next base: position 47,214 of record NZ_JACJDP010000003.1, on the reverse strand, counting down.
TGCTCACGCGCAGCATGGTATTCAGCATTTTCTTTTAAATCACCATGTTCACGGGCTTCAGCAATAGCGTGAACAATTTCAGGACGTTTTACTGTTTTTAATTGCTCTAATTCAGCACGCAAAATATCAGCGCCTTTTGCTGTCATTGGATATTGAGTCATTAACCATCACCTTATTCTGGAAACAATGTTTCACTAACTGTATTTAGAAAAGCGGCTATTTTACGCTAGTTAATAGCATTAGTCATCGTCTATAGAGAAAATGCTTAAGGTGTTATTATAAAGTTGGTGTTCAAGCACGCTTGCTGACTCTTCACGCAGTTCACAAAGTGCATTAAAGATGATCGGTAAATTAGCAGGCGAATTACTTGTCGAAATTTGTTGATATACAGGCATATCAGGTGCATCGGTCTCTAAGATTAAGCTTGCAAGAGGCAATTGTTGTAATGCACTTCTGGTTTTCTTAGCACTTGGATAGGTGATCACACCTCCGATACCTAACTTAAAACCTAATTTAATGAACTCGTTGGCTATTTCAACACTTCCTGAAAAAGCATGGTAAACCCCTCCATAACTAAAACCTGCCTGCTTCAATAACTCCAATACTCGGGATTGTGTTTTTACGACATGTAAAATAACCGGAAGTTTTAATGACTGGGCAATGTCAAGTTGCGCTAAGAACACGCTTTCTTGTAAGGCTAACTCGCTATCAATGAGCTTATCTAGACCAATTTCCCCTAGCGCAACACATTTACTTCCTGTTTGTTGACACGTTTTAATTAACAGTTGCTCAAGTTGGACAAGCTGTTGTGGTTCGAAGTCAGTTAAAAAATGAGGATGAAGCCCTAACGCAAAATATAAACCCTCATATTGTTCCGTTAATTGGATGATTTCAGGCCAACGTTGCGCATCTGTACCAGGAATAATGAGTTTATTGATGTGAGCATTTTTAAGTGCAAACATAAGCAATTTACGGTTAACTTTAAAGTGTTCAAAATTAAAATGACAATGGCTATCAATAAACATATTCCACCTTGTTCTAAGGGCCTACAGTGATTGATTATGACATTGTTCCATAATACGCTGAGATATAAACTCAGCAAAGAAAATTTATATAAAAATAACGACACAGTCTATACAAGGGGTATGCCAGGAAATGTCAGAAGAGATAGACAACGTATGATCGGGTAATAAAAAGAAAAAGCGTCCTAAGACGCTTTATTGTTGTAACAATTTACTGTTTATCTGCAATAGGTCCAGTTCAATTTTACCGAGCCATTTAGCTAATGAACGATATTGAATAAACATTCTTAATAAACAATAGCTAATAAACAAGACTTAATTAGTGTTCACGCGTTTTACGGAAACGTACATCCGGATAACGCTCAATCGCTAAGTTTAAGTTTACCATTGTTGGTGCAACGTAAGTTAAATTATTACTACCGTCTAATGCTAAGTTATCGAATGCTTTTTTCTCGAATTCTGCCATTTTAACTGGATTATCGCAATCCACCCATAATGCGGTCGCCACACTAATACCTTCGTAAATAGCATCGACCTTATATTCTGATTTTAAGCGTTGCACAACTACTTCGAACTGCAATACCCCAACCGCACCAACGATCAAATCGTTACTACGTAATGGACGGAATACTTGAACAGCCCCCTCTTCAGATAATTGCATTAATCCTTTCAATAATTGCTTTTGCTTTAGAGGATCTTTTAAACGGATACGACGGAACATTTCAGGCGCGAAGTTTGGAATACCAGTAAATTTAAGATCTTCACCAGTGGTAAATGTATCGCCGATTTGAATTGTACCGTGGTTATGTAAACCAATAATATCACCTGAAAATGATTCGTCCGCTGCAGCGCGGTCACCCGCCATAAAGGTTACGGCATCTGAAATACTGACCATTTTCCCGGTACGTACGTGGTGCATTTTCATGCCTTTCTCATATTTACCAGAGCAAATACGCATAAATGCAATTCGATCACGATGCTTTGGATCCATATTAGCTTGAATTTTAAAGATAAAACCAGAAAATGCTTCTTCCGTCGGCTGTACAACACGTTGCACTGTTTCTCTTGGCAATGGCTTAGGCGCCCATTCAACCAAGCCATCTAAGACATGGTCAACACCAAAGTTACCTAATGCCGTACCAAAATATACAGGCGTTAATTCACCAGATAAGAACAGTGCCTGATCAAATTCATTAGATGCACCAATGACTAACTCCATCTCTTCACGTAAATCATCCGCGTGATTAGGTAATGCTTTATCGACTTCAGGGTTATTTAATCCCTTAATGATACGAACATCTTGGATAGTATGACCTTGTCCTGATTCATATAAAATAACTTCATCACGTAATATATGATAAACACCTTTAAATTCTTTACCCATACCGATTGGCCAAGTAATCGGTGCACAAGCAATATTAAGTACGTCTTCAACTTCATCCATCAAATCAACGGGATCACGTGTGTCACGGTCACATTTATTCATGAAAGTGATGATTGGTGTATCACGTAAACGGGTTACTTCCATTAATTTAATAGTACGTTTCTCAACACCTTTTGCGGCATCGATGACCATTAAACAAGAATCAACAGCGGTTAACGTACGGTAAGTATCTTCAGAGAAATCTTCATGCCCAGGTGTATCAAGTAAGTTAACTAAGCCACCGCCATAGGGAAATTGCATTACCGATGTAGTGATAGAAATACCACGATCTTTTTCCATCTCCATCCAGTCAGACTTTGCATGCTGTCCAGACTTTTTACCTTTAACTGTTCCTGCTTTTTGTAACGCATTACCGAATAAAAGTACTTTTTCTGTGATCGTTGTTTTACCAGCATCAGGGTGAGATATGATTGCGAATGTGCGTCTACAGTTGACGGCTTCTAAGAACTTAGCGTCTGCCATTTTTAGTTTTCTCTTAATATGTAGATAACTACATGCACAGTTACGCGCATAGCTATGTACATAATTATATTTTGCGAAAATGAGTGATTTGTAAATTTCGCTGAACTATAGCAAATTGAGAAAACTAATTCATTTCCTATTACGTTCAATTTTACAACAAAGGGGCACTTTTAATCGTTCAATGAGACAAAACATTCTCGATGCCAAATAAGCAATGCATTAAACACCCTAGCGTCATCGCCTTTAAAATATTTTTAGCGGCGATGATTCTTTAACAGCAACGCGGTGAGCAAGATAAACCGCATAATTAATGTATTAGCCAACAACTTTAACTAGTTTATCAGCAACATGTGGACGATTTTTTATCAACAACCAAAGTCCTCCTCCCGTTACGCCAATAATTAATTGGATTAAGCCTAGATTTTCGATTAATGACTCAGGTCGTAGCGATACTAATGTCATTCCTAATGCCCCAAAAATCATGCTTAAAAATTGGATAATAGCGACAACTGAGCCTGTATCGCTATTATGTTGATCTAACATTAGATTAGTACCAGGTATTCTCATCATGATCACTGATAACGTGGCGGGTCCCGCTAAAAAAGCAAATAACCAAGGTGATGAAAATCCGTAGGTGTAAGTTATACAACCACAGACCGTTAATAGTAAAAAACAACCTGTAATTATTTTTTGTACGTTAATGATTTTTGATAGCTTGATATAAATAACCGGTCCAAATGAAGCAAAAAAGGCATTAAAGGCAAATGCATAACTAAATTCCTGCTCAGTTAGTCCAAAGTGATTAATATAGATGTAAGAACCAGCGGCTAAAAAAGCCATTAGAGCCATTGGTACAATCGAAAAAACGGCTAATAGTGAAACAAATTGAGGTTTTTTTAATACTGTTCCCAAACGTCCCCATGAACGCAACATAGAGCCAGTGTATCGAGAGACAAGTGTTTCGCGGTAACAGAGTGCAAATAACGTAGCAAACAAACCAAATGCAGCAAGCGTAAAAAACATCATGTGCCAAGAAGCAACTTTTAACAAAAATGCACCTAAAACTGGAGCAACCATCGGTGCAATAATCACTAATGACATAATCGTTGCCATGATTTTCTCGCGCTCTCTGCCATCATAAAGATCTTTAATAATTGCGGTAGCGACCACTGTGATAGCACTCCCCCCAAAAGCTTGGAAAATACGAGAAAAAATTAAATGTTCAACTGAAGCCGATAAACCACAAAATACACTGGCAAAGATATAAATAATGATACCGGTTAATAGGATCGGTTTACGGCCAAATTTTTCACTTAAGGGTCCCCAGAAGAGTAACCCAATTGCATAGGTGACAAAATAGGCACTTAACGTTAAATTGACCATTGCTTGATTAGTATTTAATACCTCGACCATTTGTGGCAATGCGGGTAGGTAAAGGTCCATCGTTAGCGGAGGGAAAGCACTAATGATGACTAAAAACAGCAATGTGCCTTTGCGCCCTAAAATTGGCTGTATTTGTTTCAATTTTTTCTCCACTTGAATTTTTTTAAAAATGATGCGGTATTTTGATAAGGTGTAATTGTCTGTAAAAAAGGATTAAATCATACCATTCACTCCACTTCCCCCCGCCCCAATTAATAACCTCAACAGGATATGAGTGAAGTAATACAGCCCAGTGAAATTGTAAACTTAACTTTTTGTTATGATAACGACTTTCACTCCCCCACCTATCAGACATCTAATATTATAATTTTCACAAGGTTAAGTTAGGGTTAACATGCACTTCCATCTTGTATACAGCCGTTCAATAAAAACATTTTTAATCCTCGAGGCATCTACATAATGAAATATAAATATCAACAAACAACTTAGTCAATCAGGACCTAGGTTCACATAACAGGTGCAATACCTAAGAGTGAAATGGTTATTACTGAATCATCCACTTTGACTAATAAAATTGACAACATAGATAAATACGCACTTTTTGTTACATCCTTTTATCAGAAAATAACATATAAGCTTTATTCATTACGCTTTAATCAGCAATCAATTTAAGTTCCTGCTAAAATAAGAGAAATTATCCAATTAAGTGAGTTCCAATGAAATTATTAGTCCGTAATCTAGCAAAAGCTACCACCGAAGAAAAACTACTGTCTCTGTTTAAAGAGCACGGCAATATACAATCTTGTAATCTGGTATTAGATAAAGAAACAGGTGCTTCAAAGGGGTTTGCTTTTGTTGAAATGCCTAAAGTAGGTGAAGCAAAAGCTGCTATTAAACAATTAAACGGATATAAATTAGCGGGTAATATAATACGAGTTAAAAAAGCAGAAGTAAAAAAAGAATCTGAAGAAACGCCTGCAATTGAAACCGTAAAAGTAAAACCAAAACAAAAGAAAGAAACGGAGTCTGCGGATCAAGAGTCAACAATGGTTGACCCTGCAGCAGTCTGGGGTGAAGTGAAAGAAGAGTAAAGCAAGTAGGTTAATTAAACAGACAAAATATCTACTGATACCTAACACCTTATTGTCTGTCTTAATATCTGCCTTACTCTTCACTTTATTGTTCAGATAACTTTATTTGATAATGCTGACGGGAAACAGGATCAAACCTATTTGAGCAGAGCTGGAACATACTAGTGCTGCTCACTTTTCTTAATAAAGAGAGTGCTTTAGTTCTTTCTTTTTCAATCGCCTGTAATTTATCTTCAGTGTAGCCTTGATATTCAAGCTGGCTTAACTCATGCATTTCTGCATAATAAAAACGCATTACAGGGTCATTGTTTTGTTTTGCTAATAAATGACAGACTTCATAATTCGCAAGTGTATATCCCTGTGTTCTTAACTCTGTATCGGAGCTACTTTCCTTTGCAATAACGTCAACGGAGAGTAATAACAAACTTAAGCCAAAAACAATAAAATGAATCATTACTATTAATCCAAACATACAAAAAAGAGGCCGTAACCTCTTTTTTATGACTGGTGATTATGCCAATGCTTGTTCAAAGTCAGCAATCAAGTCAGCTGTATTTTCAATGCCAATTGAACAACGGATCATATTTTCACTGATCCCCATTTGTTGACGCAGCGCTAGTCCCATTTCAAAGTATATCGTTGGAGCAACAGGTAATGCTAAGGTGCGGTTATCACCTAGATGTGTTGCACTAATGACTAGATTTAATTTATTCAAAAAATCACAACAATCAATACTATCAATTAAATCAAAACTTAATAGTGCACCATATCCATTAAATAATGCTTTAGCGCGTTGATGTTGAGGATGATTTTCTAAGCCAGGGTAATAAACCTTAGCCACTTTAGGATGTGCATCTAACAATTTAGCTAGCGCCATTGTATTAATAGCTTGGCGATCCATGCGTAACTCCATAGTTTCACTGCCAACTGAAATAAGGTGTGCCCCCTGTGAGCTTAAACAAGCTCCCATATCACGTAATCCTTTTTTCTTAATTTGGCTGATCCCCCACATTTTAGTATCACCTTTACGATAACCTTCATAAATGTTTGGATAGTGTTCCCAATTAAATAAACCAGTGTCCGTAACAGATCCCCCCATCGCATTACCGTGACCGGCAACATATTTAGATAATGAAGTGACAATTAAACTTGCTTTAACGCTAGTCGCATCGAATAAGTAGCTTGAAGTAATTGTATTATCAATAACATACACAAGACCATTGGCTTCACACAAATCGCCAATTTCAGCTAACGCACTCACTTGAGTTACTGGGTTAGCAATAGTTTCTACAAAAACCATTTTTGTATTACTGTTTAGCGCAGCAGCGACGTCATTGATATCCGTTGCATCAACTAATGTCACATCGATACCATAGTCCTGTAACGTTCCTAAAAGCGATGTTGTATTGCCAAATAAAAATCGACTACAAATTAAATGATCGCCAGATTTTAAAAGTGTCAAAAACGTAGCCACTATAGCTGACATACCACAGGAAAAAACAGCCGTTGCTATACCGTTATCTATCTTTTGAATTTTTTTACATAAAGCGTCTAAAGTGGGTGTTGAAGAACGAGCATAAGCATGACCAGGCTGACCTTGGAATACGTCAATTAACCCTTGAACATCTTTAAAACCAAATGGTACTGAGTTATGTATTGGAGCATGAACGGCACCTGCTTCTAATCCTAATTGATGGTCCGCATGCACTATTTTTGTAGTAAAACCTAACGCTGTCATTTAAATTCCTTGCCTTTAATCTCAATAATGATCGCTTTGATCTCAAAATCTATAAATTTAACGTATTATGCCTAATCTAGAGTGATATAGCATTAGATGGTTTAAGGAAATAAATTGAAGTCAAATATTTACTGTGTTTTTGTTTTTTTAATTGGGTTAAGTATTTCATACTTTATTTCAGCACAACTTATTAAAGAAGAAACCAAAGTACAACAAAACAATATTGAAATTGAAGGTAAAAGTATTAGTTTTAATATTCGAGGGGCAATTGAAAATAATGCTGAAATAATTCAATTAGTGATCAACAGATGGTTAACTCTTGAAGACCTTAATCAACACTGGCAAAGTGATACAAATGTATTAAAACGCATCAACCGGACTATTAAAAAAATACAATTATTCCCACTGATTGAGCAAAGTAAATTTTCGTTACCATCAGGTGATCTGATTGAGCACTCAGATCCCATGCTTAGAAAGCAACAGTTACGGGCTCGTAGTCACCTCCCCATGGAAAAAGAAAAGGTTATTTCAACCTTTGTTTATACTAGCCGTTCTAGTTATTCCGAGGATAATAAATTAGAACTTAATTTACAATTTCCCTTGATCATAGAACAGGTGCTGACAGGCTATATCGAAGTATCATTAAGTATAGATATGTTAATGAGGCATAAAATAGATACCTATCAGATAACCAAGCCTTTTGCTTTGTCTGAAAATGGGATTACATTATTTAGTTCTCTGCCAGAAAAAACACACATTAATGACATTACCAATCAACTCACAATCTCTTTGTATGGGCATCAATGGCAACTTATGATTTGGTCGCATATATCTCCTCCAAATGGTGATTTATTCCTTATTTTCTCATTGCTTATTTCATTGCTGGCTGCAATTACAGTGAAGTTATTAACTTTATACTACAGCATGAATAAAAAACATATTACGGATAAAGAAGAATATAAGCGCATTAATGAAGAATGGAAAAATAGCCAAACAAAGCTTATTCAGTCTAATAAGTTGGCCTCATTAGGCGAGATAGCAGCTGGTATTGCACATGAAATAAATCAACCTTTACAAGTTATCTGTATACACACCGATATGTGTCTAGATAATTTACATAATGGGAATTACCATTTACTTGAGAAAAGCTGTAAAGCGATCGTAGAACAAAGTGATCGAATAGAAAAAATAGTCAAACAAGTCGGTAGTTTTGGACGAGATAGTGAATTGGATAATTATCAGAAGGAAATCCCAAATACTATTTTCAGTAATGTGATTGGCATAGTTATTAATCAATACAATCAGGATAATGTTGAACTAAGGCAAGTCATTCCACCTTCTCTACCAGCTTTATTTTGTAACAAGACACAAATTGAACAGGTACTTATTAATTTATTAATAAATGCAAAAGATTCAGTTGAAACATCACAGAATAAAGTTGTTTTCTTCAAATCTCATGTACAAGATAACAACTTATACATTCAAGTATCAGACTCGGGATCTGGTATTGATCCTAATAAAATCAACGATATATTTACCCCATTCTATACAACAAAAGCGTTAGGGAAAGGAACAGGGTTAGGGCTATCAATCAGCTATTCAATTATTCACCAACATAATGGTGAAATTAAAGTCAGTAGTGAAATAGGTAAAGGTTCAATATTCACCGTTATATTGCCCTTTGAAAAGCGAAAATTAATACGTAATTAATAGCTTAAGTTTACGCCTTCTAATCAAAATATTCTTATTGTGCCTAGTGAAGCCAAATATTTTATTGGATCTGTATATAAGCCTATTGCCATTCAAGATACAAAACAAGCAGACGGTAAGTGAACAAAGTCGAAACTAGCTAGAAAGGGGCTTTACGCCTATTTATAAGGCTTTATAACAGTAATGAATAGAATTGCTGTCGTTAATTACTTGCAAGATCATATCTATCATCTGCTCGAGATGTTCGAGTACAACTATAGAGGCAGTTTTAATTGATAAAAGCATTTATTGACAATATACGACGTCTTGTAACTACCTACGACTGAAAATGGTATTGATATAATAACAATGAAGAGGTGTAACAATAAAAAAGTAGTGATGTTAATTGCTAAGAGGTAGCTGAGTGGGTTCGTGATATAAAATATTTTCTTTTAGGTATAAAAAAAGGCAAGTCAGTAACCTACCTTTTTTTCAATCAGAATGAGCGATAAACGCTCATCGAAGCAATATTAAAGAGCTACGATGTTTTCTGCTTGAGGACCTTTTTGACCTTGAGTAACAGTAAACTGTACTTTTTGGCCTTCAGCAAGAGTTTTAAAACCAGTGCTTGCGATAGCAGAGAAATGTGCGAAAACGTCAGGGCCGTTTTCTTGCTCGATGAAACCAAAACCTTTAGATTCGTTGAACCATTTAACTGTACCAGTAGTAGTAGACATGTGTATATCCTAATATATTTGAGTAATTTAACCTTAAAAATCAAGGCAGTTGGCTAGAAGTGTTGCTATTACTTATGATGTATAGGATTCGGTACATTAATACGGAACAAAGTACATAAATATAAAACGAACTTTCAAGCTAAAAAAGATTATATATGGGTTTAAAAAGGTGTCAATAGGTATTTAATTAAAATATAAAAAAAACATTAAATATATTCGTAACAATAAATTAAAATATTTATTTATCAATAAGATAGACACATAAAAGAATGTGAATTAATATTATTTAGTAGAAAAGTAAGAAACTAGGAATGTGTTTGTTTGTAAAAATAAGCAAACGACCTTGCAGTGATGTATTTAAACTAGCATAAACATGTGTGCACTATTCCCTCTTAAACTAATTCTCAAACAAACACAGCTTATTCAATGAAAGGCTTTCTTCTATACCATCAACAGCACTTTTAACACGTCATTATCAAAGCCATCACTATGATTAATCTTTACGATTACACCGGTAATGACCAAAAAGAAAAAGCAATCGTATATTCTGAAAATAATGAGCTTCAGACTGTAAGCCAGCAACACAACAAAAAAACACCTAACCAATTGATATTTAATAAAACATTCGAATTTAAGATTAAATAATGAGTGAAATATAATGGTTAATTAATAATATTTTTTTTGTTATATTTAACTTTTAAAGATCAAGGAATGACTATGACAATTTGGATTGATGCAGATGCTTGTCCAGTATCTGTAAGAGAAATGGTATTAAGAGCAAGTATAAGAACACAAACCGAACTTGTCTTTGTTGCAAACTCCCCCCTTCCTGTAAAAAGGACAGCATTAGTAAAAACAGTTCAAGTATCACAGGGCTTTGACGTTGCTGATAACTACATTAGCCAGCACGTTGCCTTAAAGGATCTTGTCATCACTCAAGATATTCCATTGGCCGCGGAATTAGTGGAAAAAGGCATCATAGCACTAAACCCTCGTGGTGAGCTATATACAGCTGACAATGTCAGACAAAGGCTTGCAATGCGCAATCTGGCAGAGGAACTACGTAGTGTTGGCCAAATCAGTGGAGGACCAAATAAATTTTCAGACAAAGATAAGCAGAATTTTGCTAATTCATTAGATCGTTGGTTACAAAAAGCAAAAAGGTAGCGTTACCTATTACTTGGTATCGTCACACAATGACATACAAGAATAGCAAGGCTACCTTTTGATACTAATGTACAAGAAGATTATATAATACGAGTTTCAGCTTGAAGTTTCTGAGAACGGGCTTCTTCTGCTTCTTTCTTCTTACGGTTATCACAAGGTTCAGGACAATCGCATTCTTTATCAATACCGACAGAGGCTAAACCACCACAGCTTCCCCCAATCGTTTTTTGATTAACAATATAGCCTATTGCCATCGCAACAATTACTAATAAGAAAACAACAAACGTAGCAACAAAATAGATCATTATTCTTCCTCTACAAAAAATGGTTCAAACGCTGGCGTATAAGATTCAATGAATCCATCGTCTTGCTTGATCAACAAAAAGACAGGCTGATTTAGCTTATTAGCAAATTTTAACCCATTTTCAGGTCCTAATACAGTAATAGCCGTAGCTAATGCATCGGCGACCATACTGCTTTTATCGATTACGGTGACAGAAACGAGTTTGTGACTGATAGGGCGACCTGTAGCAGGATCAATCGTATGCGAATAACGAATACCATCAAACTCAAAATAATTACGGTAATCGCCGGATGTAGCGATCGCATTATCACCAATATGTAGTAAGCGTTGTACATTTTGTCCAAACTCAGGGCGCTCTACAGCTAATGTCCATGGTGCGTTATTAAGCTTAGTTCCACTTGCTCGTAGTTCACCACCAATATCCACTAAATAGTTTGTGATACCCTGTTTAGTTAACAACTCTGCAATCACATCAACCCCATACCCTTTAGCGATTGAAGACAGATCAACATAGAGTTCTGGTTTTGCTTTTACTAAACGATTACCTTCGATAGACAAGTATTGGCTACCTATTTTTTGTTTAGTTTGTTCAATTAATTCAGCACTAGGTACTTTATTAGGCTTTTTGTCTGGCCCAAATCCCCACAAATTGACTAACGGCCCCACTGTTACATCAAACGCACCACCACTTTGTTGATAAACCTGAAGGGCACGTTTAACCACTTTAATCGTCGCATCGGAAACTTCAAAAGCGCGTTCACTTTTATTAAATAATGACAACTCTGATTGAGGACGATAGGTGGACATTTGATCGTTGACTAACTCTAGTTGCTGATCAATTAAAGTCTGTAAATGTTGAATTGAATATTGCTTATCCTCTGACTGTTCACTAGAGAGCGCATAAGTGACTTGATAATAAGTGCCCATGGTTTGCCCCTGGATCTGCAATAACTGCTGTTCGGGTTTTGAGCACGAAGATATAAAAAAGGCCAGCCCTATTAAGGCTAGCCATTTAATTGATGATTGAATCATCAGGGTTAACCGCCGAAGTCATCAAGTAAGATGTTTTCGTCTTCTACGCCTAGATCTTTAAGCATAGCAATAACCGCTGCATTCATCACTGGTGGACCACACATGTAGAACTCACAATCTTCAGGAGCGTCATGGTCTTTAAGATAATTTTCATACAGTACGTTATGAATGAAACCAGTGTAACCATCCCAATTATCTTCAGGTTGTGGATCACTTAATGCTACGTGCCATTCGAAGTTTTCATTTTCCGCTGCAATCGCATCAAAATCTTCAACATAGAACATTTCACGTTTAGAACGCGCGCCGTACCAGAAACTTGCTTTACGCGTTGTTTTTAAGCGACGGAACTGATCAAAGATATGTGAACGCATTGGCGCCATACCCGCACCACCACCGATAAATACCATTTCATTTTCAGTTTCTTTAGCAAAGAACTCACCAAATGGCCCAGAAATAGTGACTTTATCGCCCGCTTTTAAGCTAAAGATAAACGATGACATTTTACCACAAGGTAATGACAGATCACGTGGCGGTGGCGTAGCGATACGCACGTTCAACATGATAATGCCTTCTTCACCAGGATAGTTAGCCATTGAATAAGCGCGAATAGTTTCTTCGTCAACTTTTGATTCTAAATCAAAGAATTTAAAGTGTTCCCAATCACCACGGTACTGTTCTTCAATATCAAAATCTTTATATTTGATATGGTGAGCAGGTGCTTCAATTTGAATGTAACCACCAGCTTTAAACGGTACAGATTCACCATCAGGAATTTGTAATTTAAGTTCTTTAATAAAGGTAGCTTCGTTACCGTTGGAGATAACTTCACATTCCCATTTTTTAACACCAAAGATTTCTTCTGGTAATTCAATGTCCATGTCTTCTTTAACACTAACCTGACATGATAAACGCTCACCTTCTTTTGCTTCACGTTTAGTAATGTGATCAAGCTCTGTTGGTAAAATGTCACCACCACCTGATTTAATTTTCACACGACACTGACCACAAGTACCACCACCGCCACATGCAGAAGAAACAAATACACCAGCATTAGCTAACGCACCTAATAACTTACCACCTGCTTGAGTCTTAATACTTTTATCAGCATCATCATTGATAGAAATTGTAATATCACCTGTGCTTACAAGTTTTGCTTTTGCCGATAAAATAATAACGACTAACGCCAAAACAATAATTGTAAACATGGCAACGCCGAGAAAGATTTCAATATTATTGTCCATCTTCGACTTTTTCCTTGTTTTGAGGAGGAATAAATTCCCCCGAATTCATTTAAGCTAAAACAGCAACGATTACAGTTGGATACCAGAGAATGACATAAAACCTAATGCCATAAGACCCGCTGTGATAAATGTAATACCTAAACCACGTAAACCATCTGGCACGTCAGAGTATTTCATTTTTTCACGGATACCCGCTAGCGCAACAATCGCAAGCGTCCAACCAACACCACTACCAATACCGTAAACAGCTGATTCTAGTAAGTTATACTCACGTTGAACCATAAACGATACACCACCGAAGATGGCACAGTTAACAGTAATAAGTGGTAAAAATATACCTAATGCTTGATACAAAGCTGGGAAGTATTTATCCAATACCATTTCCAAAATTTGTACTAAAGCAGCAATCACACCGATAAACGTAATAAAGCCTAAAAAGCTTAAATCCGCATCAGGGAAACCTGCCCAATCAAGTGCACCAGGTGCTAATAGGTTAAAGTAGATAATTTGGTTAGCAGGTACAGAAATACCTAATACTACAATTACTGCTACACCTAGACCCATTGATGTTTTAACTTTCTTAGAAACAGCAAGGAAAGTACACATGCCTAAGAAGAAAGCGAGTGCCATATTTTCAATGAAAATAGAACGCACAAATAAACTAAGATAATGTTCCATTCAAATTACTCCTTTGGCTCAACTTGTTCTGGTTTAATTACTCGAATTGCCCAGATAATGCCACCTATAATAAAGAAGGCACTAGGAGGTAGAAGTAATAAACCATTACTTTGATACCAGCCGCCATTTGAAATCAACGGTAAGATTTCAATACCGAACAGAGCACCTGAACCAAATAGTTCACGAACAGCCCCCACTAAAACAAGGATTAAGCCGTAACCTAAACCGTTACCAATACCATCCATGAAACTTGGGAAAGGTTTGTTTTTCATTGCAAATGCTTCAGCACGTCCCATTACAATACAGTTTGTAATGATCAGACCAACATAAACAGATAACTGCTTAGAGATGCCAAAAGCAAATGCTTTTAACGCTTGGTCTACTACGATTACTAACGAAGCAATAATTGCCATCTGTACGATGATACGTACACTGTTAGGAATGTAGTTACGTATTGACGAAATAAATAAGTTAGAGAAAGCCGTTACAAACAATACCGCTAAAGTCATTACTACTGCGTTTTGTAATGTGGCTGTTACCGCTAATGCAGAACAAACACCTAACACTTGCAGCGCAATTGGGTTATTGCTTACTACCGGAGAAGTTAGTACTTCTTTTAATTCACTTGATTTAGCCATTGTTTAGCGCTCCTTTACGAACTTTGCTAAGAAATGGACCAAACCCTTGCTCACCTAACCAGAAAGTAAAGGTATGCTCTACGCCAACACTGGTTAGTGTTGCCCCAGATAAACCATCAATTTCATGTTTAGAACCAGCAGCAGCTTGTCCTTTAACAATTTTAATAGCAGGGTTACCGTCAGCATCGAATAATTCTTTACCAACAAACAGCCCACGCCAGCGAGGGTTTTCAACTTCACCACCTAGTCCAGGCGTTTCACCCTGTTCATAGTAAGTGATGGCATCAATCGTATTACCATCAGGCTTTACAGCAACAAACGCATACATAGTTGACCATAAACCAGCGCCGTGTACAGGCAGGATAATACGTTGTAATTGACCGTTATCATCAGACACTAAATACACAGTCGCTAAATTAGCACGACGGTTTATTTTAGCGATATTTTGATCAGCAGTTAATTTAACACTCTTCTCAGGATCTTTTGATGCTTTACGTTGGTCATATTTAGCAACTTCTTCTTTACTAAGATCAGTTACAAATTCACCCGTTTCTATATCAACTAATTTAGTTTCAATATTTGATGCAAAAATTTCTTTGGTTGATTTATCGGTCGTTAAACCAGCAACGGCAAGAATATTCTTTTGCTTATCGATCTCTTTATTAGCGATTTGCATTGGACGTAAGCCAACTGCAGCACCAGCAACAATAATTGAACATACTAGACAAACTGCCAGTACTACAATAATCGTTCTGCCAAATGTTTCTTGTTGATTAGACATTACGTGCTAGCCTCCGTTTGATATTGCCTTGCACCACAAAGTAATCGAATAACGGTGCAAATAAGTTAGCGAATAAAATAGCTAACATCATACCTTCAGGGAAGGCTGGATTTACAACACGAATTAATACCACCATCAAACCAATCAGAATACCGTAGTACCATTTACCTTTGTTAGTAAATGATGCCGATACCGGGTCGGTTGCCATAAATATCATACCAAAGGCAAAACCACCCATGACTAAATGCCAGTACCAAGGTAATTGGAACATGTGGTTTGTATCACTGCCAATCACATTAAATAATAATGAGGTCGCAATCATACCGATCATAACACCTGAAATGATACGCCATGAAGCAATACGCGTGATCACAATAAAGGCACCACCGATCAAAATAGCCAGCGTAGAAACCTCACCAATACTACCTTGCATATTACCAAGGAAAGCATCCATCCAAGATAGGTTAGATTGAACAGCTTCTAAACCACCTTGAGACATCACACTTAATGATGTAGCGCCAGAGAAACCATCTACAGCAGTCCAAACCGCATCACCTGAAATATCCGTTGGGTAAGCAAAGAATAAGAATGCACGGCCCGCAAGAGCAGGGTTTAAGAAGTTACGACCAGTACCACCAAAGATCTCTTTAGCAACGACAACACCAAAGGTAATACCTAAAGCAACTTGCCATAGCGGAATGGTTGCCGGTACGATCAGAGCAAATAAGACAGAAGAAACAAAGAAACCTTCATTTACTTCATGCTTACGTACACTCGCAAATAACACTTCCCAGAAGCCACCAACTATAAAAGTAACAGCATAAATAGGTAAGAAATAAGCGGCACCAAACAGAAAGTTATCAAATAAACTTGCACCAGAGCCAAGTGTGACTCCTAGTATATCCAATAACGCAACACGCCAATCTTCTAGAGCAGAGTAACCGGCAACAATTGCTTCATTAGCTTGTACACCCGTGTTGTACATACCGTAAAACATGGCTGGGAATGTTGCTAACCAAACAAAAATCATCATGCGTTTAAGATCAATACTATCGCGAACGTGAGTAATACCTTTGGTCACATAACCAGGAGTATAAAAAAATGTTGCAGCAGCTTCATACAGTGCGTACCATTTTTCATAACGGCCCCCTGCTTCGAAATGCGGTTCCATTTTTTCAATTAAGTTCTTAAGACTCATTATTAGCCTTCCTTCTCAATTTTACTTAGACATGAGCGCAAGATTGAACCGTATTCATATTTGCCTGGGCAAGCATAAGTACATAGTGCTAAATCTTCTTCATCCAACTCTAGGCAGCCTAACGTTTGTGCACCATCGGTATCACCAACGATCAAGTCACGCAATAATACCGTTGGTAAAATATCTAATGGCATTACACGTTCGTATTGGCCGATTGGTACCATCGCACGCTTACTACCGCCAGTAGTGGTAGTAAATGCGAATTTTTTCGCACGATTTAACGCAGATAAAAATGCACCAGAAACAGAGTGTTTATTTAAGCCAGGCACGCCCCAGCCAAATAACTCTTTCTCATAACCTTCAATCAATGCTGAAACTTGGTTATGGTAACGGCCTAAATATGCATGTGGACCTATTGCTGTAACACCACATAGTACCGACCCAGAAATCACACGAACTTGTCCTGCGATTAGCTCACCAGCGGTAAGTTCAGACACCGATGCACCGACTAACGTACGTACTAGACGAGGCTTAGTAACAGCAGGGCCTGCGATAGAAATCACTTTGTTACTGTATAACTCACCAGTGGTAAATAACTGACCAAATGCAATCACATCTTGGTAGTTGATTGACCAAACTTGCTTAGTAGCAGAAACGGGATCGATAAAGTGAATATGTGTACCCGCTAAACCAGCAGGATGAACACCGGTAAAGATTTTTTCTTCAACAGTTGCCACCGCGCTTTTAGGTAATACAGCTTCACCTTTACAAACATACACTTTGCCCGATGTTAAATGCGATAAAATCGCTAGTCCATCGGTAAAGGCTTGTTGATTTTCATTGATGATAATCGTTGCATCTGCAGCTAATGGATTAGTATCCATTGCCGTCACAAAAATAGAAGTCGGTTGAGCATCAATAGCAGGTACTTTACTGAATGGGCGAGTACGTAATGCAGTCCACGCGCCAGATTCAACTAAGTTTGCAACTATTTTACTGCGTTCAAGATTTGCTAATTGTTTACTTTCATACTTAGCAAATTGCACACAATCATTGCCCTGTATGGAGATAACAACAGATTGCAGTACACGTTTAGCACCACGGTTTATTTCTTTCACTACACCAGACGCTGGAGCGGTAAAAAGTACACCTTCATTTTTCTTATCAGAAAATAAAACTTGCCCTTTTTTTACGCTGTCGCCGACTTTAACAGCCATTGACGGACGCATACCAACGTATTCTTCACCCAGTATAGCAACTTCAGAAATGGCAGGGCCATTTTGAATGACTTGCTCTGGCGCTCCTGATATAGGGAGGTCCAGTCCTTTTTTTATAGTAATCATATTCTCTTGCACTATGTTACGGGAGGAAAGTTAGATGCCTTTCGGCAATAAAACATTACATGCAATCGATTGCTATTAACAAACAATTAACACGTACGCTAAAAAATTCTCGCAAATATTAACATTAGAGAGGGGCTAATTGCTATATCAAATAAAAAGCTAACCGTAGTAAGTTCAAATTTAATAAAAAAAGTGTAACAAAATGTAGAGAGTCCATTAACACTTTGGCAATTTAGCTTTTCTCTCGCGTTTTATAGAAAAGCAATACTACGCTTTTATTTGCCACCACCTAAACATTGTGCCGAATTAGGTGAAACTTGATTTTTCTCGGCCCATTGAGCAGGCGTGTAAGTATGCATCGCTAATGCATGTACCGGTCCAGCAAGTTCTTCAGCAAGTAATTCATTAACTAAACGATGACGCATGATCAAACGCACCCCTTCAAACTCTTCGCAAACTAGGGTGACCTTAAAATGAGTTTCGGAGTTAGGTGGAACAGAATGATTATGGCTTTCATTTTCTACTTGTAAATAATCAGCTTGAAAGCGTTGTTTTAGCTTATCTTGAATGGTTTGGTAAACGGTCATAAGGCCTCACATATTAATTTATGGCTAGAAGTTGGCTGATGTTTATCGATAATTAAGGAAAACAGTTTATGTTACATGCTCAAGGAAAAATAGTTAACCTCCACATTCATTAGCAATGATAAAAATAATATGCAGAAGTAAAATTTGATGCAACATGCTGACATAGCTATTTAATTTAAATACCGACAGAGCATTAAAGCCTTCAGATTCGCACAATAAATTTATCTATTTTACGATACACTGAGTAAGTATTATTTAAATAAAGACAGGATTAAAATTTTGTTTATCCTAGACATAGCAAAATATCCAACCAACAATTAATCATATTAAAGATAAGGATAAAGTTCACCATGTCTAATGCTTCCGATCTAAGAGTCGGCTTAACCGCTGCTTTTGCTTGTTCTTATTTAGCCAATAAAGAAGAACAACTCATTATGCTAGTTGATCCTGCAGTACATGCAAAACAACATTATCCTGCATTAATGACGATAGGCTTTAGGCGTAGTGGTGATCAAGTATATCGACCACATTGCCCCGAGTGTAATAGTTGCGAATCATTACGTGTGAATAGTCAAAATTTCAAATTATCCAAAAGCCAAAAACGCTTAGTAAACAAAAATAAACATTTCACAACGTCCATAAGCACAGCCCCTAAAGCATCCTACTACCCTCTATACGAACGTTACATTAATCAGGTTCACAAAGAAGGTGTCATGTATCCTGCTAGCTCAGAACAATTTGAATCTTTTTTAGCATGTAGTTGGGGAGAAATGCTGTTTGTTGAAGTCTATGATGCTGAACAGTTAATATCAGTCAGTGTTACAGACCAATTATATACAGGCTCAGCAACCGATTGGAGTGCTTTTTATTGCTTTTATGATCCTGACTATCGTGAACATTCATTAGGAAAATATGCTGTTTTACAACAGCTAGATTTAGCAAAACAAAAAAATATAACGTTTCTTTATTTAGGCTATTACATTCATAATTGCCAAAAAATGAATTACAAAAATCAATTTAATCCACATCAGCGCTTTATAAACCAACAATGGAAGTCCTTTGATTAGAGTTTCATTCACTATTTAGTTTGATTAATGAGCAACAATCCTTTACCACTCCCAATTATTCTGGCATTATGCGCCGATTGAAAGTAGCACAACTTACCTATACGAAGGATCCATCGCCAATGGCAAAAGAAGACAGTATTGAAATGCAAGGCACTATCTTAGATACTCTGCCTAATACAATGTTCCGTGTGGAATTAGAAAACGGTCACGTTGTTACTGCAC
The DNA here is from genome assembly GCF_014163575.1 of Psychromonas sp. SR45-3. Lineage (NCBI taxonomy): Bacteria > Pseudomonadati > Pseudomonadota > Gammaproteobacteria > Alteromonadales > Psychromonadaceae > Psychromonas > Psychromonas sp. SR45-3. The sequence goes on along the minus strand of NZ_JACJDP010000003.1, from coordinate 27,390 downwards.
ATATCTCAGGAAAAATGCGTAAAAACTACATCCGTATTCTAACTGGCGATAAAGTGACAGTTCAATTGACCCCTTACGATCTATCAAAAGGTCGTATTGTTTTCCGTGCTCGTTAATTAGCCGGAAACAAACTCAGGCTTTAAGTAGTCATAAAAAAACCAGCTTCATCGCTGGTTTTTTTATGGCTAAAATTTGTAGTCACAATTAAAATTCGTCATGAGCAAAGAAAAATTAGCAAATAAATGATTAGTTACTCATTTCCACTTCTTTCTCTGTCTTTTTATCATAGATAAACTCAACACCATCTGCGGTTTCGTTTAAACGCACTGAGACACTACCACCCTCTTGTAATCCACCAAATAAGATTTCATTCGCAAGCGGTTTTTTAAGCTTCTCTTGAATTAAACGTCCCATGGGTCTCGCCCCCATTGCTTTATCATAACCATGCTCAGCTAACCAATGACGGGCTTTGCTATCAACTTCTAGCGACACTTGTTTTTTATCTAGCTGCACTTGTAACTGTACAATGAACTTATCTACAACTTGGCTAATTACTTTTAAGTCTAAGTGATTAAACCAAATAATATTATCAAGACGATTTCTAAATTCAGGAGAGAATATTTTGTTAATCTCATCCATCGCTTTAGCGCCCTCTTTTTGCTCTTTAAAGCCAATGCTTTGTTTTACTGTTTCTTGTACCCCAGCATTGGTTGTCATGACTAATATAACGTTTCTGAAATCAACTTTGCGCCCGTTACTATCAGTTAATGTCGCATGATCCATTACCTGTAACAGAATGTTATAAACGTCAGTGTGTGCTTTTTCTATTTCATCTAACAGCACCACAGAATAGGGATGTTTAACTACCGCATCAGTTAATAACCCTGCTTGTTCATACCCTACATAACCAGGAGGAGCACCAATCAATCTTGATACCGTATGTTTCTCCATGTATTCGGACATATCAAAACGTAACAACTCTACGCCTAATGCTTTAGCTAACTGCTGCGTGACTTCTGTTTTACCCACCCCCGTTGGGCCAGCAAACAAAAAAGATCCCACAGGTTTTAATTCATCAGATAAACCAGAACGATTTAAATGAATAGCATCAGTTAATGCATCAATAGCAGTATCTTGGCCAAAAACCGTCATTTTCAAACGACCGTGTAATTTTTCCAGTGCATCTTTGTCTGAGCTAGACACGGATTTTTCTGGGATACGTGCGATTTTAGCAATAATGGTTTCAATTTCAGCCACACCAATGGTTTTTTTGCGTTTGCTGACAGGCAATAAACGCATTTGCGAACCGGCTTCATCTATCACATCAATGGCTTTATCGGGCAACTGGCGATCATTGATATATTTAGCGCTCAACTCAGCGGCAGCCATCAATGCTTTGTTAGTATAACGAATATTATGATGTTCTTCGTAACGTGAACGTAAACCGAGTAGAATTTGGCTAGTTTCTTTAACCGAAGGTTCAAGTACATCTATTTTTTGGAAACGTCTCGCCAAGGCATGTTCTTTTTCAAAAACCTGGCCATACTCTTTATAAGTTGTGGAACCAATACAACGAAGTTTGCCACCCGTTAATAAAGGTTTTAATAGGTTAGCAGCATCTAGTTGCCCACCCGTTGCCGCCCCTGCACCAATAATAGTATGGATCTCATCAATAAATAAAATCGCATTTTTTTGATCTTGTAATTTTTTTAATACTGTTTTGAAACGTTGTTCAAACTCACCTCGGTATTTTGTACCTGCTAATAATGCCCCCATATCTAAAGAGTAAATAATATGATCATCAATTACTTCCGGTACATCATTATGTACAATACGGTACGCAAGCCCTTCTGCGATGGCGGTTTTACCAACACCGGACTCACCAACTAATAACGGGTTATTTTTACGGCGGCGACACAATATTTGCACGCAACGCTCTAATTCTTTTTCGCGACCAATTAAGGGATCGATAATACCAGCAACCACTTGCTCATTAAGATTAATGGTAAAGGGCATTTCATCGTTTTCTTCCACTTTAGATTCAATCTGCTCAGGTTCATGAAAGATCACCGTATCAGGGTGTTTTTCAACGCCATGGGAAAGGTAATTAACCACATCTAAGCGTGACACATTAGACTTTTTAAGAAAGTAAGCCGCTTGTGATTCTTGCTCACTAAAAATAGCCACTAGCACGTTAGCAGCACTCACTTCTGTTTTTCCCGATGATTGCACATGGAAAATAGCACGTTGCAGTACACGCTCAAAAGCGATCGTAGGTTGTATTTCTAGCTTTTGGTTTTTAACCTCAGGCAAACTGGGGTTAGTATCTAAAAATTCCGTTAATTCAATATGCAGAGAAACAATATCAACAGAACAAGCTAGCAAAATTTTCTTTATTTCTTCATTTTCTAATAAAGCTAATAATAGATGCTCTAATGTCATAAATTCATGGTATTTTTCATACGCAATACGGAAAGCTAAATCGAGGCTATGTTCTAAAGGTTTATCTAGCATGGAGACTCCTTAGGAGAGTGGGAATAAAAAACGGCTTAGTTAACTCTCTTTTTCCATCGTACATTTCAATGGATGTTCATTTTCTTTTGCATAATTGTTAACTTGCATTACTTTTGTTTCTGCAATTTCAGCACTGAATGTACCGCAAACACCGACACCTTTGTAGTGTACATTTAACATTACTTCCGTAGCTGCTTCATGGTCTAATCGGAAGAAGCGTTGCAACACATCAATTACAAAATCCATTGGTGAATAATCATCATTATGTAATAACACACTATACAGTGGCGGCGGCACTAGTTTTGTTTCTTGGGATTCGATTGTTGCCGACTCACTTCCCGTTTGTGGAGAATTTTGATCACTCATGTTTTAGTCTAGTCTTCATTATTAAAGTTATTGAAATAGTTAATATTATTAAAGCGATTTACGTTACCAGCATCTCATTTTTTATATTCTACTGAGTATAAACCTATTTATAAAAGCTATTGATTCGAGGATCAACGCAGCTATTAAAAGCTAGAGTAAAGCTTAAGCAGATAATGTGCAATCGTGTAAAGGCAAAAAGCGATAGCGATGTGAAGTAGTCATAACAACGTTTGCTAATTTGTTCGTTTAACGAACAAATTAAATTATTCGCTTAATTTTGCTTTTAAACGTTGCTGCACTAACTCTACCAACAAATCAGGCTGAAACTTAGAGAGAAACTCATTACAGCCTACCTTTTTTACCATGGCTTTATTAAAGTCACCACTTAAGGAAGTGTTAAGCACCACAAATAAGTCCGACATACGCGGATCATTGCGAATCTCTGAAGTTAATTTATAACCATCCATTGCAGGCATTTCAGCATCGGTGATCAGCATTAATATTTCATCTTCAATCTTTTTACCTTGGTCAGCCCACCCTTTTAAAATATTCAATGCTTCTAGACCGTTTTTAGCAGGAATAATTTCAACTCCTAATTGCTCTAAGGTACTAGCAACTTGATTTCTAGCGGTCGGAGAGTCATCTGCATGTAAAATTTTACGACCAACAAATTCAGGTATAATACTTTCATCTAATACACCATCAGAAATATCCACTTTATAAACGAGTATTTCAGCCAATACCTTTTCTACATCGATAATTTCAACTAGTTCTTCATTATCATTTCTTTTAAGCTTTGTTATCGCAGTTAAATAATGTCCTCTACCTACCGTAGTAGGCGGTTCCATAATCTCCCCCCAAGTCATATTGACAATATGATCGACAGGCCCAACCAAAAAGCCCTGAACACTTCGGTTATATTCGGTGATAATTAAATTTGATTGCTCATCGGGCACCAAGGGTTGCAGACCGATGGCCGCTTTTAAATTGATAACGGGAATGGATTCGCCACGAATAGTAGCAACACCATCGATATGTGGATGAGAGTTGGGTAATTTATTAAGGTAAGGTAATTTCACCACTTCTTTTACTTTAAATACGTTTAAAGCAAACAGTTGACGACCTAAGAGATGAAATAATAATAATTCTAACCGATTTTCACCAACCAAATTCGTACGCTGATCAACTGTATCCATTAAGTTTGCCATACACATTCCTTTAAAAAAATTCAGAGTCGCTAAGTCTAGTTCGTTTTATAGAAAAGATACTACGGATTAACGAAAAATGAGCGAAGTTTTAGAAACATAAACGAATTAATTGAATTTAAACCAAATTATGAACCATTAAAAAGCTGAGATATAAATATAATCAATAGCTTATTCGAACTCTGCAGTGTCTATTACACCTTCGTCAGAGCCTGTTACAAGCGCGCTTAATAGGAAAGATAAACGCTGTATTTTTTGATTGGATAATTGTCGATAATCAAAATAAGGACAAACAATAACCGCATGTTCAAAATTAATCGCAAACTCTTCATTCAACCATGATAAGTCGACAGTCAATAAACCATCATTTATTAATTTTTTAGCATAAGTTCGCCCACAGATAATATGGAATGTCTTGTTATGGGAGTTGTTATGAGTATTATTAACAGTATTGGTATGGGTTTTCGTATCGGTACTGTTGCCACTCTTATGATGAAAATCTGAAAACGCAGATTGTGACGAAATCGAAGTAAACGCTAGATGAGGAGGACTAAATATTAATGCTGTACCGCTGTGAGCTTGTAATAAAAATTGATCTCGATATTGTTGCCACGTTAGTGCCATTGTCGAAAAATTAAAATGTGTAGTATCTAGCGCATACAAAAGCTTGGCATAAACATTAAATACTTTACGCCACCCATTACCACACGCCCTTCCAATTAATTCTATTTGCTCAACTTGCAAAGGCTGAATACAGCTCAAAGACTGATACTCAGGCATCTTCGGTTGATTAGCAATATACACAGCAAAGGTAAATTGAGCGTCACCTAAAGCCACGACTTTAGTATCTCTTTTACTGGGTATTCCTTTATTGGTTATTACTGTATCAGTCATTATTTTATCGATCTTCGCTTTATCATTGATTGCTTTGCTGGACATTTATTATTACTTATTAACAGAGGCTTTTCTCAAGTAATGTACCACTTGGTTAGAACTACCGCGCCATGCTAATGATGGGTCAGCAAGATCTTTTACAAACTTACCATCAATCAACACATCCACCAGCTCAATAATCTGTTTTTGTTTATTATTCAGTTCCGACAATACATACCCCGTCCACATCCAAATGTCTTTACCTTCACATTCACGTTTAACACGCTGAATAAGCTTTAGAACTTGCTCAACATTTGCTGGATGCAAAGGGTCTCCACCGGATAACGTTAACCCTTGTTTTTTTATACGTTGATCATTGAGATCCTGGATAATTTGATCGGCAACTTGATCAGTAAACAACTCGCCCGCATCAGGAGACCAAGTCGATTGGTTGTAACAACCTTTACAGTTATGAATACAACCGGACACAAAAAGTGTACAGCGGGTACCTTCCCCGTTTAACACATCAATTGGGTAATATTTTGAATAGTTCATAAGTAGTTCTTATTTGCTTAGTGTTAACTGTTTAATGTTAGTTGCTTAATATTAAGTTCGTCAGTGCCCACCAAAACATTCAATGGAATCTTATCCTTGGAGCCCGCTTTATCAGTGTGTTCATTTTCTTTAGTAGAACACAGAAAATCGGTCCTAATAATTTATCAGCACAGACGAATAAGCTAAAAGTACAACCACGACAGCGAACAATAACCACAAACTATAGATGCTTGACGCGTCGCTTAACTTCCTCTTGTTTACCTTCATTAAATGGCCGTGCATCTGGGCTGCCTAAATAGCCGCAAACTCGGCGTGTAACTGCCACCTTATCTGGATCTGAGTTACCACAACTTGGGCAAACAAACCCCTTACTTGTACAATCAAACTCGCCAGTAAAGCTACATTCATAACATTCATCGATTGGTGTATTGGTGCCGTAATAGGGAACACGTGTATAGCTATAATCCCATACATCCTCCAAAGCTTTCAGGTTGTGTTGCATATTCGGGTATTCGCCGTAGCAAATAAAACCTCCGCTAGCGATCGGTGGATATGCCATTTCAAAGTCTAATTTATCGTAAGGATTGACTGCTTTTTCGACATCTAAATGGAAGGAGTTTGTGTAATAGCCTTTATCGGTCACCCCTTCTAATACACCAAAGCGTTTAGCATCTAGACGACAGAAACGGTCACATAAATTTTCAGAGGGTGTGGAGTACAAACTAAATGCATAACCTGATTGCTCACTCCACTCTTGTGTTGCTTGCTTTAAACGCGTGATGATTTGTAATGCTTTTTGCTGCTTAGTGGCGCAATCAAAGATATGTTTTTCATTACCGTATAAGGCATTTACCGTTTCATGTAAGCCAATGTAACCCAATGAAATTGACGCTCGGCCATGTTTAAAAATATCAGCAATACAATCGTCAGCTTTCAAACGCACACCACAAGCCCCTTCCATGTATAGAATAGGTGCCACACTGGCTTTAACTTCACTTAACCTTTCAATACGCGTATCTAATGCTTTTTTAGCTAATAGTAATCGTGTATTTAATAATTCATCAAAGCGTTCGATATTACCATCTGCTTCTAATGCAATACGCGGTAAGTTGAGACTCACCACACCCAGATTATTTCTGCCATCATGAATTAACTCCCCCTTATCTAAGCCACTTTTTTGGTAATAAACATCGAGGAAACTACGACACCCCATTGGTGTTTTGAAGGATCCAGTGACCTCTACTACCTTATCGTAATTTAAAATATCAGGGTACATACGCTTTGACGCACACTCGAGTGCAAGTTGCTTAATATCATAATTTTGATCGTCAACTTTATGATTTAAGCCATCTTTGATAGCAAAAACTAATTTAGGGAAAATAGCTGTTTTACGATTTTTACCTAAGCCAGCGATACGATTTTTAAGAATTGACTGTTGTATCAAACGCGACTGCCAATCACTTCCTAAGCCAAAACCAAAGGTAACAAAGGGGGTTTGTCCATTAGCTGTGTGTAACGTATTCACTTCATATTCTAGCGATTGAAAAGCGTTATAACATTCTATTTCTGTTTGCTGCGTTGCATAGGTATGCGCATCTTCAATATGCCATTGTTGTGCGGTTTTTAAATGCTTATCAAAGCTTTTGGTTACATAGGGAGCGAGTATCGTATCGATACCATTAATGGTGGTTCCACCGTAAATGTGGCTTGCGACCTGTGCAATAATTTGTGCTGTTACTGCGGTTGCGGTTGAAATTGACTTAGGCTGTTCAATTTCTGCATTACCCATTTTAAAACCATCGGTAAACATGCCTTTAATATCAATCAACATGCAATTAAACATCGGGAAAAAAGGGGCATAATCTAAATCATGGTAATGAATTTCACCCGCTTCGTGTGCTCGCACGACATCACGCGGCAAAATATGCGACTTGGCATAATGCTTAGCGACGATACCAGCTAATAAATCGCGTTGCGTAGGAATGACTTTGCCATCTTTATTGGCATTTTCATTTAATAATGATGCATTACTTTGTTCAATTAATCCGTCTATTTCACTGTTTAAATGACTTTTCCGTTCTCGTGCAATATCTCTATCGTGACGATACTCAATATATATACGCGCCAGTTCAATATGATTACTTTTCATCAAACACGCTTCAACCGCATCTTGAATGTAATGAATATCTACTTGCTCTTGTCCTACCAAGCTTGTTTCAACTTCAGCAGCAATCGCAAAAGCATCGACACCTTTACAACGAGCAGCTCCAGAGGCTTTCAAAACGGCTTCAGCAATGCGTAAAGCATTAAAAGGGACTTGACTACCATCTCGTTTGATCACAACAGGTTTCATTTACAGCTCCAATAATTAATTCACAAGACACAATATATAGTGCCCGTGAACTATACCTAGCACAATATGTAGCATATTGATGTAAATCAACTTTGAAAACACCATGTCCAATTTGTGCTTTAAATATTCAACTGAATGAAATAAATAACTCCGACAATATTTATTAAAAGTGCTCGGTTTATGATCAAAGTTAACAACGAGAAATAAGTAAAAAAGTTAAATCGCTATATTAATTATCATTAATTAATACTTATCAACATGATACCTTTCCCCCAAATTACCCCCATTGAAATCTCAATTAATCGGATGCTTTAATTGGTTGACACAGCAAATAACAGGAACACTAAAATTGATAATACTTTTACGCTGAACTTATCAACTTTTATTGTTATAATGCGCCTCATTTTCAACGCATCAAATCACCTACGAAAGTAGTGGAATTATTATTTATGAGCGATTATTTTTTACTCTTTTTTGGCACAGTGTTAGTTAATAACTTTGTGTTAGTAAAATTCTTAGGCTTATGCCCTTTCATGGGCGTTTCAAATAAAATTGAAACGGCTGTTGGTATGTCATTAGCAACCACTTTTGTATTGACCTTAACGGCTGCGCTTTCTTATATTGTAAACAATTATTTATTAGAGCCTTTAGGATTACACTACTTGCAAACCTTAAGCTTCATTTTAGTGATTGCAGTGGTGGTGCAATTTACTGAAATGGTGATGCATAAAACCAGCCCAACTTTGTACCGTTTGCTGGGTATATTTTTACCGTTAATCACCACGAACTGTGCCATTCTTGGTTTAGCATTATTAAACTTAACTGAGCAACACAACTTCGCACAATCAGTTATTTACGGGTTCGGTGCCGGTGCAGGTTTCTCATTGGTATTAGTTTTATTCTCTTCAATACGTGAACGCTTAAGCGCGGCTGATGTACCATTACCCTTTAAAGGCGCATCTATCGCGATGATTACGGCCGGCTTAATGTCGTTAGCATTTATGGGCTTTACTGGGTTAATTAAATGATCATAAGTATTATTGTTGCGATTTTAACGCTAGGTATTTTAGGGCTTATTTTTGGCTCTTTATTGGGTTACTCGTCTATTCGATTTAAAGTTAAAGAAGACCCCATTGTTGAAGAACTTGATGCGATGTTACCTCAAACACAATGTGGTCAATGCGGTTACCCAGGTTGTAAACCCTATGCAAAAGCTATTGCAGAAGGTGACGACATTAATAAATGCCCACCTGGCGGTGAAGCAGTAATGCTACAGTTAGCTGAGCGTATGGGGATTGAGCCTAAAAAATTAGAAGGTGAAGAAAAGCCGAAGTCAGTTGCCTTTATCCGTGAAGACGAATGTATTGGCTGCACCAAATGTATTCAAGCATGTCCCGTTGATGCTATTTTAGGCGCAACAAGACAAATGCATACGGTGATCACCGATGAATGTACCGGCTGTGAATTATGTGTCGCGCCTTGTCCAACCGATTGCATCGACATGTTACCTATCAAAATTACTACCCAAAATTGGCAGTGGAACTTACAAACAATTCCAACTAAAACAATTCCAACTGAAAGCAATGACGAGCCGTAACATGACCCAGCCTAATTATTTATTAAGTGACAAAAAATTAGAACAAATTGCTGCCGGTAAAATGTGGGATTTTCACGGTGGTGTACACCCTGCTCAAAACAAACAACAGAGCAATCAAAGTGCCATTACCGATGCAGGCATTCCCGACGAATTAATTATTGCCGTTGAACAAAAAGGTCATATCCCCGAACTATTAGTGAACGTTGGCGATCACGTATTAAAAGGCCAACCTTTAACCAAAGTTTATGGTGCATTAGTAGTTCAGCATGCCAGTAGCTCAGGCACAATAAAAGCAATTGAACCAAGAACTGATTGCCACCCATCAGGTTTACCCGTGTTATCTATTGTAATTGCCACTGATGGCTTAGACAGAATTTATCCATATCAAGGCTTTGAAGATTATCGTAATGAAAACCCCGCAACCTTAGTTGAAGCAGTTCAACAAGCAGGCATTATAGGATTAGGTGGCGCAGGCTTTGCCACGCATTTAAAGTTAGCGCATAGTGAAAATCGCTTATTAATCATTAATGCTATTGAGTGTGAACCTTACATCACTTCTGATGATCGCTTGATTCAAGAGCATGCCGATGAGATTATCGAAGGCATTCAAATAATGCAGTATATGCTACAACCTAAGCTGACTATTTTTGCGGTTGAAGATAACAAGCCAGAAGCCATTGAAGCTTTTACTAAATCATTACTAGCATTACCTGACAGCATCAGCGAAAAGATATTACTCAGAGTGATCCCGACGCGCTACCCTTCTGGTAGTGCGAAACAATTAATTGAAGTATTAACCGGTGAGCAAACACCAGCTTACAAACACTCTTCGGAACTTGGTATCGTAATGCTCAATGTCGGTACTATATTTGCGGTAAAAGAAGCCATCATCAATGGTAAACCACTGGTATCGAGAATAGTCACGGTCACCGGAGACGCTTTTGTTAAAAAAGGTAATGCGCGGGTACGTATCGGGACACCGATCCAGCATCTCCTAGATACTTATTGGTTAAATGAATTAGACCATCAGAAGCTTATTATCGGCGGTCCTATGATGGGCTTTACGGTGAGCAATCCTGAAATGCCCGTGAGTAAAATTTGTAACTGCATATTGGCACCAACGATTAAAGAACTACCAGAACCAAAAGAGGAAATGAGCTGTATTCGCTGTAGCGAGTGCGCAGAGGCTTGCCCCGTTGAGCTATTACCACAACAACTACTATGGTACTCACAAAGTGAAGACCATAAAAAATTAGAAGAATACGACCTATCAGCTTGTATTGAATGTGGTGCCTGCGCTTATGTTTGTCCAAGCCATATACCATTAGTAGAATATTATCGCGTCTCTAAAGCACAGATTAAAACCGAAAAAGTTGAAGCAGAGAAAGCAGCAATTGCACGCCAACGCCATGAAGACAGAGAATTACGTTTAGAAAATGAGAAAAAACAGCGACAACTTAAACATAAACAAGCCGCTGAAAAACGTAAACAACAAATGAAAGACAACAATAACGGCGAAGACCTTGTTGCCGCTGCATTAGCTCGAGCAAAAGCGAAAAAGCAAGCCAATGCTAATTTAGACGTCAGCAAAGAGGCTGATACCGCCAATGTAGAAAAACCAAGTTCTCAAAATAGCCAAGTCGCCGCAGCAATTGCTCGTGCAAAAGCAAAAAAACAAGCGGCTGCAAATGCGGAGTCAGAGACAGTGACTGAATCAACCGAAAAACAGGCTGATCCTAAAAAAGCAGCTGTCGCAGCAGCAATTGCTCGTGCAAAAGCAAAAAAACAAGCGGCTGCAAATGCGAAGTCAGAGACAGTGACTGAATCAACCGAAAAACAGGCTGATCCTAAAAAAGCAGCTGTCGCAGCCGCCATCGCCCGTGCAAAAGCAAAAAAACAAGCGGCTGCAAATGCGGAGTCAGAGACAGTGACTGAATCAACCGAAAAACAGGCTGATCCTAAAAAAGCAGCTGTCGCGGCTGCTATCGCCCGTGCAAAAGCAAAAAAATTAGCTGCCGAAAATACTGAGTCAGAGACAGTGACTGATTCAACCGAAAACCAGGCTGATCCTAAAAAAGCAGCTGTCGCAGCTGCTATCGCCCGTGCAAAAGCAAAAAAATTAGCTGCCGAAAATACTGAGTCAGAGACAGTGACTGATTCAACCGAAAACCAGGCTGATCCTAAAAAAGCAGCTGTCGCAGCCGCAATCAAACGCGCCAAGGAAAAGAAATTAGCAAAAGAGGCTGAGACGGCTCAAACAAACAATCCATCAGAGCCTGATAATACAGAAGTGATTAAACAACGCGCTATACGTAAAGAGCAAGCACGTTCACATAAAAAACAATTGGCAGAAGAAACACCAAAAATTAACGATCAAAAAACACAATCAGAAACGAACAACGAAGACGATACTCAACAGACTCAAGTAATACCATCCAATGAGCCTGTCAGTGATAATAATCAAGATGATAGAAAAACCAAAATAGCGGCTGTCATTGCCAAAGCAAAAGCCAAAAAACTGGCACAGAAGGATCAATAACCCATGGCACTTTTTAGTTCGACCTCGCCACACCAACGTATCAAAAGACGTACCCCCGAAATAATGAAAATGGTTATTTTAGGGTTAACGCCAGGGATTATTGTACATAGCTACTTATTTGGTTTAGCTATTTATGTACAAATAGTATTGGCTGTCGTTACCGCAGTCGCTGTCGAAGCATTATTTATGACCCTGCGTAAACGCCCTGTGATGAGTAGTATTGGTGATTATAGTGCCGTGCTTACTGCGATTTTATTGGCCATTGCAATCCCCTCTCTTGCGCCATGGTGGGTGATTGTAATTGGTACCCTGTTTGCCATCCTCATCGTTAAGCACCTTTATGGTGGACTAGGACAAAATATCTTTAATCCTGCAATGGCCGGTTATGTATTATTATTAATATCTTTTCCTGTGCAAATGACAGCATGGTTACCAATACAACCCATACAAGCTTTTCCTGTCACGTTCATTGACACCTTAAGTCTGATTTTTACCGGCTTCAGTGTTGATGGCTATAGTGTCACGCAAATTAAAACATCAATCGATGGATTCACTTTAGCAACGCCATTGGAAACGATTCGAAATGCGCTGCACGTGGGTGAAACAATATCAGAAACATTGAAAACAACCTTATTCAGTTTGGATTCACTACAAGGCAGCCAATGGGTTAATTTAGCGTATTTAGCCGGTGGACTTCTATTACTGAAAAAACAAGTCATCATGTGGTATATCCCAGTGGCTTTCATTGTAGGTATCACCATTTTCTCGTTTATTCCCTTTGCAAGTGATCCCGATTTATATTCATCCCCTCTGTTCCACCTATTTTCAGGTGCCACTATGCTTGGCGCCTTCTTTATTCTAACCGACCCAGTTACGGCAAGCACCACGGTGAAGGGGCGCATCATCTATGGTTTATTATGTGCTTTATTAGTTGTGGTGATCCGTAATGTCGGTGGATATCCTGATGCCGTTGCTTTTGCAGTATTGCTCGCCAATATGTGTGTGCCATTAATCGATTATTACAGCAAACCCAAAGTTTACGGGAGAAAACGCACATGATGCTACCCATTATCAGTCGCAATGCTTTCTTACTAGCAACTTTTGCCGTTGTTTGTACTGGGGCAATCGCATTAATTAACGTGTTAACACAACCGATTATTTTGCAACAGGAGCAGATTGCACTGCAAAATAATATTAATGAACTGATTGAACCTAACCAATATGACAACCAAATTATAGACAGTTGTTTCACCGTGGTTGACTCAGAATTATTAGGTGACAAACAACCCAAACAAGTCTTTATTGCAACCAAAAATAAACAGCCGATCGCCGCGTTGATCCAGACCAGTACCTTTAAGGGTTACTCTGGTGAAATAAAGCTACTAGTAGGCATTTATACCGATGGGAAAATTGCAGGTGTTCGCATTAATAGCCACACAGAGACACCAGGATTAGGTGATAAAATCCAAACGAATAAATCTGATTGGATCTATTCTTTTGATGGTAAAAAGTATCAAGAAAGCGCCGCTAGTAAGTGGGAAGTGAAAAAGGACGGTGGTAGTTTTGATGCATTTACTGGTGCAACTATTACACCAAGAGCCGTTGTTCATGCAGTTAAAGATACGCTTATTTACTTTCAAAAAAACAAAACGCAGTTATTTAACACAGCTGCAAATTGTGGAGATAAATAATGACTCAAGAAACAGTACATAATACGGCAAATAATGCAGATCTCGAGAGTGATATAGCGGCAGATGAAGTAGTCATTCCAGCGAATGAAGATCTTCAAATCTATAAGGAATTAAGCTGGCAAGGGTTATGGAAAAACAATCCAGGCATAGTACAGTTACTCGGATTATGTCCACTATTAGCAGTAACCAATACTTTAACCAATGCATTAGGTTTAGGTTTGGCAACATTATTTGTTGTTATTGCCTCTAATATCCTGATCTCATTAATTCGACATCATGTACCTAAAGCGATACGTATTCCTGTATTTGTAATGATCATCGCTTCCTTGGTTAGTTGTATACAACTATTGATGAATGCCTATACCTACCAGCTTTATTTATCACTAGGTATCTTTATTCCATTGATCGTAACCAACTGCATGATAATAGGGCGAGCAGAAGCCTTCGCCTCTAAAAATAATGTAAAACACTCCGCATTTGACGGTTTGATGATGGGCTTAGGTTTTACCGCAGTATTAATATTATTAGGTGCAGGACGAGAAATTTTAGCGCAAGGTACCTTATTTGATGGTATTGAAACGTTATTAGGCGATTGGGCAAGTTTTATGACCATCACCCTTTACAATACCGATACCAGCTTTTTACTTGCGGCGTTACCACCAGGTGCATTTATTCTAATGGGCTTAATCATTGCCCTTAAAAACTTTATCGACGATAAGATAGTGAACAAATGAATACAGTAAAGCGCAGAGAGATCTTAACCCGTTTAAGGGATAACAACCCGCACCCAGAAACTGAGTTGAACTTTAGCTCTCCTTTTGAGTTATTAGTCGCGGTAACACTATCAGCACAGGCAACTGATGTGAGTGTTAATAAGGCCACCGATAAGCTATTCCCTGTCGCGAATACCCCTGAAAGCATTTATGCACTGGGTGTTGATGGGTTAAAAGAATACATTCGTACTATCGGCTTATATAACAGTAAAGCTGAAAACGTCATCAAAGCTTGTAAAATGTTGATCGAGCTTCATAGCAGCGAAGTGCCACAAGATAGAGATGCATTAGTTGCATTGCCAGGTGTGGGCAGAAAAACTGCAAACGTGGTGTTAAATACCGCTTTCGGTTGGCCAACTATTGCCGTTGATACACACATTTTCCGTGTATCTAATCGTACTAAATTAGCCATGGGCAAAAATGTTGACGATGTTGAAAAGAAACTGCTGAAAGTAGTACCCGCTGAGTTTAAAGTGGATGTTCATCATTGGTTGATTTTACACGGCCGTTATACTTGTATTGCCAGAAAACCACGCTGTGGTTCATGTTTAATAGAAGATCTCTGTGAATTCAAAGAAAAAACCAGCGATTAACACATTCATCTTGATACAATATCAATAAGCTTTAATACTCTTTTAACGCTCGCTTATCTCCCAAGCAGCATAACTAGCAAAGTACTTTTTATTGCTACAAGGAGACAAGAGAATAATTGAAAATATCAATTTTCAAAGATTTATTTCCAAGACTTTATCTAAGCATCGGGGTTAATACAGAGAGTTTAATACATTGAGTTCCATAACGTTGATTGAACATATAGATACCCTGTATGTTTGATATCAAATCAAACCATATAAAAGTTGAAATTTATGCCTTTTCATTATCTACAGTACACACTATTTTTATTGCTTGGCTCAGTCACTTTAGGGTTATCCGCAGCTAGCATAGGCACGGCTACACTTGATAATGGCGCCATAATATCATTCCACGATGATTACACTTGGGAATATGTCGCCATTAGTACTGACGCTGCAGATCAAGTGAATAATGCGAGTTCATCAAAGATGGTTAATTCAAATGCAGCGAACCCTGTGAGTCCGGAACAAGCTTTAAAAAATAGATCTTCACTGCTACGCTCAGGTTTATTGAATACTAGCGTTAAAAATGACGTGAAAGTAACCTATAGTGATTCTATTTGGCGAGACAAAGCGCTTGGTTTGAAGTTTATACTCTCCAGTGACAATACTGATGGCGTTGTTATTGTTAAGGTGGCTATCAGTTTTTATGATGATAAAACCAATAAAATAACAGAACAAACCGTTAATGTTTGGCAAGCAAGCTATCGATTACCTGAAACATATTTACGAAAAGGTGAAACACGAAACAGTCGAATTATTTGGGTTGATGGCATCGACAAAACAAGCTGGACTAATAAATTACTTAGTTTAAAGGTCATTGAAGTAGAAACCCGTTAATTTCAAAATAGTTGTCATGGGCCAATAGTTATCATGAGTTAACAGTTATCATGAGTTAACAGTTATCATAAATTAAGAGTTTTGAATCTTAATAATAATAGAAATATTGTAAAAAATAACAGCAGTAGGCAGAAAAACTGCAAATCTAAAAAACCGCAAACATAATGTTAAATGCCACCTATGGTTAGCCAACTACTGCTCTTGATACACTTATTTTCCGTGCATCTGGGCGTGCTAAGTTAACCATAAATAAAATTGTTAATGATGTTGATGGTTTAATCTAAAAGTAGTCCCCTTCCCGAGTTTAAAGTCTATGTACATCATTAGTTGATTTTATATGGTCGTTACACCTGAATTGAAAAAAACAAGATGCGGGGGTTGTTTAATAGAAAACTTTTATGAGTACTCTCTTTCAAAAAGCATTTAAAGAAAAAACCAGCGATTCAGAATTTAATCCCGTTTCAGTACTTTGATTAGCATGTTGTATTAACCCTTGTTCTTTTTAAGTAGCGGTCGCAAGGGCAATTAACTAACTTTATCCCCCTCAAAAGCACCTTAGCGACCTTTTCGTTTACACCCATAAATGCGGCAAGGAAATAGGCTTATTTAGCTACTCGAGATTGGGAAAGGAGCTAAATGAAAAGAGTATACTTAAGATGAAAAATACTCATTTAATTCACATTTCACCATACCGATTAAAAGTTGATATCCATTAGTTAGCTAATAGCTTTTGGTATTTTATGTTGATTTAAGAGTGAAGCGGTTATTTGTATAAGAAAAAATACCATAGGGTGCGTAATAGTCATTAAGCGCGACTAAAAAGGCGAATAAATGCCATTTCACTTTCGTTCTAATCAACTACCCGTAAGACTTCCCAGAAAACTGAAGATATTTATTAATAGCAGTTGAATTTGTTTTATTAAAATGCAATTGATTGGCCAGAGAAAGTATAGTTTTCACATCTTTTAATGCTTCAATATCTTGTTTCTCCCATTGCATCATATTGTCACTTTTAAGATAATTATCGAGCTCCAACAATGATTTTTTTACATCCGTAGTCATTGATGAATTGTAGTTTGAACTTAAATTTTCAATGTGTTTTTCTACCTGATTTAAGACGTCAACAAGTCCATCTTGAGGGTCTTTTTGATTCACCTTATCCCGAAAGCTATCAATCCAATCCAGTACTTTAGTGGTTTTATCCGAAAGCTGATCTGTTGTCTTTTCATCATTATGACTCAATTTATCGACTTCCGCTGCAGTCAAAAAACCATCACTCTCAAGTCTTTTAATATATTGAGGGATATCTGCCAATAACAACTGCCCTCCACTAAAAAAATCTTTGGTAATACTCTGAATTTTCATTGCCCTATTTGAAAAACTGACTGAGTCTTCCTTCGTTGTAGCCTTTATCTCCACAGAAGTCGGGCTCTTTTCAGTACCTTCTAATGTTTTGCTGGCGCTTGTCTCTTCAGTACTTTGCCCACTTTCAACATTACTCATAAAAGGACTAGGTATCGAGGACATGATTGTTGTATGCATATTAAGGAACCTTTTTTTATACTCACCCTAAAAAATGCAAAAATCACACCAAATAGGCAAATTTTTTGTTTATCTCGAGATAAAAAGTTACAGTGCAACCTCCTTGATTGAGGAGAGGGATATTTGAGGGACTCTATTAATAAATAAAAAAGTACAAGCAGAGATTTTTAAAAGGTATCACGCATCGATTACCAAAGCCGATTTCTTAGTAGATACCAGCGATTTAACATAAGCGTAAATTTTACGTATTAGTTCCAGCCTACCTATAAATGTAGTTCTAGTGGCCAAATCCTGTCTTTTTCGATATGAGAGAATATTAATGTAAATTTGGAAATTACTTTAAGCCGCTGTATATATCAATACTAATTACCTGCTACAACTAGTGTTCTGAAGATACTTTAATGCACCAATCCACAATAATGCCCGAGTTTTTTTCGATGCTAATAATATTTATATCTGAATCAATCAAAATGCTTACCTGTGACCGTAGCATGAAATAAGTTTTAGGGTTTGGGGTAGATTAACCATGAAGATTTAAGGTAAATTAATTATGATAACAAATTAATTCCTTCTATTTAGTAAGCACCATAAAATTATAACTAGCGTTTTCGGAGTATTTTTGTACAAGATAAAAAAATCATACAACGGACTTTTAAAAATAAAGTTTTTTATACTCATATTGATGAGCCTTACCTTATTTGTCCCATTTGGATCTGCACAGCAAAATAGTCTCGACAAAAAAATAGTTGATGATATAGAGCGTTTAGACAAAAATACCGAATTACTCGATGAACAAAAAAAACAAATCCTCACGACACTTGAAGATGCTCGAAAAATACTTAACAAAGCGGACGAGCAAACAAAGTTAGCTAAGACCTTCAGTGAAAGAGCAGCTACCGCACCTCAAAAAATATTAGCCATTCAAAATGAAAATAATCGCTTAAAAAATCAAACAATAACAATTGCCCCCGATCAATCAATTGATAAGTTAGAAAACCAGCTATTGATTGACCTTGCAGACCAAGAAAACCGTTTGAGAGCGCTTGGTGAAAAGCAAACAGAGCAAATCAACCTGAGTGTTCGCGCGAGTGAAATTGCAAATGAACTGAGCGCAGCCCTAGCAGATAAAAAAGCAATTAGTGATACGATCACTAAGCAACCAAACCAAGATGCAAGTCTTGGTGACCGAGCTGATTTTTATAAAAAAAGTGCGACTATTGAGAAGCTTGCAGCAACAATAAAAACACTTGAGCGAGAAATAGCGACCATCCCTGTAAGAGAAGCATTGGTAGATGCAGAGCTTAAGCAGATGCGGTTACAAAGTGAATTTTCTGAAAATAAAATTTTAGGCCTACAAAATTATTTATCGAAAAGTCGTAATGTAGAAGTAGAGAGCACCTTAAAACAAAGCAAAGAAATGCTGAGTCAACTTGAACTAAAGCCAACGCTTTCTGTTATTGCAAGAGAAAACTTGTCGCTTGCAGAGTTACTTGTCAACAAGCAAGCCAATTCATCTGATAACAAAAAAAACATAAGTATTTTGCGTAACCAAAAACGAGAAGTTGAACAATCATCTGAAACAATAGAGCGCGTATTAGCAACAGGAAGAGTAACCGATGAATTAGGGGAATTGCTACGTAGATTACGAAGGTCTTTGCCCAATGAAGCGCGTATTGAGAAACGTAAATATAAAATTGAGGAAGATTCAGTTCGTAACCAACTTGACGTCATATTGTGGCAAGAAAGTTTACGCAATACAGCTCAAGTTGAAGTTGCCGCTAAACAGTTGCTGACCGATGCACGTCAAGAAAAAAAAGATAATTTAGTAAAAGAAAAAAGTGACATAGATATTGAATTTACAAGTTCGGATATAGAAGCGACAAAAAATCTGGTGCAAGCGCGTCGTGAGTTATTAACCCTTTTAATTGAAGTATCAAGTGAACAATCTGATAGCATCACAGAAGAGAAACTACTTATAAATCAGTTGTTATTATCAAGTGCCGAGCTGAGAGAACTCCTAGATCGAAGACTTATTTGGTTACCCTCAAACTCAGAAAAATCCGGTGAACTGCTCATTAATTTCGTTAATAATATTGAGTGGTATACATCGCCAAACTCTTGGTGGAAACTAATAAATATCTTGTATGCTGGCATATTAACGATACCAGTTTTACTTTTACTCACTTTCCCCATTACAATTTTGCTACTAAAGTCTAGAATTAAAGCTGTTTTACAGTCATTGGTTAAACAAGTTGGTAGGGTAGGAAGAGATACTTACCTTACAACCCCCCTTGCTCTACTGTTAACCTTTATATTAGCCTTACCACTACCCATTTTTTTATTTACAATGGCAGGAATTATTTTCAATAATGCTGAACCTAGCAGCTTTTCAATAGCCATTGCGACAGGCCTAGCATCAATGGCATCTGTAAGTTTGATTTTACTATTTTTTCACTCAATGAGTTGTGAAGATGGCATATTTGATAAACATTTTGGTTGGAGTGATATTGCACGAGATAAACTTAGAAAAATGTTGACGTGGTTTGTGTGGGTACAGTCTTTGGTCACGTTTATCTTCGCAAGTGCGATGGCTAGCGATCAACCAGACTTGCGATATGGTATCGCTATTATTGCATTCATCGTTGGATCTATTTTTATTACAATATTCAGTTATCAGTTCTTTCAACCTAAAAGCGGTGTAGCAACCAGTGTCGAAGGACGTACCGCAGCCAGCACCTTAGCTCTTTTATCTTTCCCAATTGTTGTTATTTCTCCGTTCGCGATTGGGTTACTTCCATTATTTGGCTTTTTTGATACAGCAGTCGAATTGCAATCAAAATTATTTTTATCAGGTATCTTACTGGTGCTGGCCGCAGTGGTATATGGCATTATGTTGCGTACCTTTTTAGTTACTTTTCGACGTTATATAGTGAGAAAGAAACGCTTAGAAGCATTAGAAGCGAAACTTCAGCAAGAAGAATCTGCAGCACAAAACAGTGATGATTTAATCCCACCACAGACCATAAATAACAATATAAATAAAGACGAAGTTGTTCGACAAAGCAGAGCAGTTATACACTGGATCACCAGATTACTGTTTATCGTTTGCTTGTGGTTTGTCTGGAAACCCTTATTGCCTGCATTAGGTATTGTTGAAGACATTGTGCTTTGGCAACAAACTACCGTTGTCGGTGGCGTAGAGTTATCCAGCGGTGTGACATTGTGGCAAGTTATTCTAGGGATTGGTTTTATGGTTGGTGGCGTGGTCGCGGCCAGAAATATTCGTGGCGTCATTGAAATAGGATTTTTTGAACGGTTTGCTATGGATAACGGGGCGCGTTATGCAATAGTGACTATTTTAGGTTATGTATTAATAGGGACAGGTGTTGTTGTTGGCTTCTCTTTATTAGGTATAGATTGGTCAAAATTACAATGGATTGTTGCTGCTTTGGGTGTCGGTTTAGGTTTTGGTTTACAAGAAATTGTGGCTAACTTTGTTTCGGGTATCATCATCTTATTTGAGAGGCCGATTAGAGTCGGTGATTTAGTTACCATTGGCGATCAATCGGGTACCGTCACCAATATTGCGATTAGAGCCACAACGCTCACTGATTTCGACAACCGTGAAGTTCTTCTTCCAAATAAATCGATCATTACAGAGAACGTGACTAACTGGACCTTAAATGATGCTATTACGCGCGTAGTGATTAAAATAGGGGTTGCTTATGGATCTGATGTGGATCAAGTCCGAGACCTGTTGATGCAAGTGCTTACGGATAAAGAAGATATATTAACTCAACCTGCGCCACAGGTTTTCTTTTTAGAACATGGTGATAGCTCGCTTAATTTTGAAGCGCGAGTATTTGTTGAAAGAACTGAGCATCGTCTACCAATGACGCATGCTATTAACACTGGTTTTAATCGAATCCTTGCAGAACACAATATATCGATACCTTTTCCACAGCGAGATCTACATATTGTATCTGGACAAATAAGCGAACAAAATGAAACATAAACAAATGAATTCTAGTCAAGGCGAGATTTAATATAAATCTTCACTGTTACCGTCTTATCAGATAGCAGGTACAACTTTAGTAGGTAAATTACTTTTGCCCAAACTAACGCAGCAATGACAATCAGTAATTTATTAATAAATACTTGGTATAAAAAAACCGAGCTAATTTGCTCGGTTTTTAAGTTTTGGCTCAAAGCAGTAATCTTTACTCTACTTCTACTGCATCGGTGCTTGGTTTAGTACCACGGAATTGCACGGTGATCCCATCAATGAAACGACGTAATAATTGGTCGCCACAAGGTTTGAAGTTACGGTGATCCGCTTTTCTGAATAATGCTGATAATTCACCTTTAGAAACAGGGAAATTTGCAAGCTTCAATGCATTCAACATATCTTCATCTTTAAAGTTTAAAGCAATACGTAGCTTGCGAAGAATATCATTATTAGATAATACAGCTTTAGCCGGTAATATTACAGGTACAGCGCCTTCCTGGCGGCCGCGTTTTTCGTAAATTAAGCCATCAAGAAAAAGTGACAATACGCTGTCACGACAAAAAACAAAACCTTCTGCATCTTCTTTTGCCATTATACTATGTAAGAAATCAACATTCATTTCGTTATCAACAGAAGCAAAAATTGCGAGCATTTTAGTATCGTTTAATTGCAGTGCAAAACGAACTCGACGTAAAACATCATTAGTAATCATATATTCTCAATAAGTTGTGTAAATAAACACTGTTATGAACAGTAGTTAAAGTAAAACGCTTATGCGTTACCTTTAACTTTTAACTGTTGTTCAGCGGCAAAGTTTAACATTCTATCTAACGACACTAATGCTCCTTTGGCAACATCAGCATCAACATCAATCTCATGCCCATTGGCATCAGTTAACGCATTATAAATCGCTTTAAGGCCATTCATAGCCATCCAAGGACAATGTGCACAGCTGCGACATGTTGCGCCATTTCCAGCAGTAGGCGCGGCCATCATCTCTTTGTCTGGACAAGCTTGTTGCATCTTATAAAAAATGCCTGTATCGGTTGCAACAATCAATTTCTTATTAGGCAACGTTTGCGCCGCTTTGATCAATTGGCTTGTAGATCCAACCGCATCAGCTAACTTCACCACGCTTTCAGGTGACTCGGGATGCACTAAAACAGCTGCATCAGGGTGCACAGCTTTCATATCACGCAGAGCACTTGCTTTAAATTCATCATGCACAATACAATCGCCTTGCCACATGATCATATCAGCTTTAGTTTTACGTTCGATGTAACTACCTAAATGGCGATCAGGCCCCCAAATAATTTTTTTCCCTTCGCTATCAAGGTGTTCAACAATTTCGAGTGCAATACTTGAAGTAACGACCCAATCTGCACGAGCTTTTACTGCAGCAGATGTATTGGCATAAACAACTACTTCACGATCTGGGTGTTGGTCACAAAACGCTGAGAACTCTTCTACAGGACAACCGACATCCAGTGAACAAGTTGCTTCAAGTTCTGGCATTAATACTGTTTTATGTGGAGTTAAAATCTTTGCAGTTTCCCCCATAAAGCGTACACCAGCAATAATAAGTGTTTTAGCTTGGTGGTCACGACCAAAACGCGCCATCTCTAAGGAATCAGCTACATAGCCACCTGTTTCTTCAGCCAAAGCTTGTATTTCAGGGTCGGTGTAATAATGAGCGACAAGTACTGCATCTTTTTCAACAAGTAATTGTTTGATTTTGGCTTTGTAATCGATTTTTTCCTGTGAAGATAATTCAACAGGTTTACCTGGAAACGGGTAATCCGATCCAACAAGCGGGGATAATTGGCTCATTCTTAACTCTTAGAAATGGAAAAATAGATGCAAATTATAACAATTTGAAACAACAATTGTAATGAAAAATTTAAGGGAATATAAACAGGATAAATCAGGGGAGTGGTGGGCCGTGAAGGATTTGAACCTTCGACAAATGGATTAAAAGTCCACTGCTCTACCAACTGAGCTAACGGCCCATATCAATAAGATATAGTATGGTTTTAATTTCTAATTCACTCTAAAAGAGTGGTGGGCCGTGAAGGATTTGAACCTTCGACAAATGGATTAAAAGTCCACTGCTCTACCAACTGAGCTAACGGCCCATATCATTAAGATATAGTATGGTTTTAATTTCTAATTCACTTTTAAATTAAAAGTGCATTAATAGCTCTACCAACTGAGCTAACGGCACATATATAAATTATATGGCTTGGTTTTAATTTCTAATTCACTTTTAAATTAAAAGTGTATTAAAAGCTCTACCAACTGAGCTAACGGCCCATATAGTTTTATATGGTGATGATTTTTAACTCTTCAAATGAGTATATAAAATTGGTGGGCCGTGAAGGATTTGAACCTTCGACAAATGGATTAAAAGTCCACTGCTCTACCAACTGAGCTAACGGCCCATATAGTTTTATATGGTTTGGTTTTATTTTTTAAAATTCACTTTTACATCAAAAGTACTTCAATAGCTTTACCAACTAAGCTAACAACCATATAGTTTTATATGGTTATGATTTTCAACTCTTCATATGAGCTTTTTGTTAATAGTTACAACATGAGCTAAGTCACATGTCCCTCTCAACTGCGGCGTATAATATAGAAATTTTTTAATAGCGCAACAAAAAACTGCCACTTTTATTTCATCTGCTGAGAAATCAAACAAAATGCAATTAATGCACTATTAATTCAAAGTATATTGTTAATTCTATAATGCTTTTAAACGTTTAGCAGATAACCCTGCTGCCGAAGAACTTGGGTATTCGTTAATGGTTTTTTGGTAAAAAGATCTTGCTGAATCTTTATTACCTAAATATTCATCAATAATACCAATTTTAAACATTGCATCAGCACGTTTATTCGAGTCTGGATACTTATCTGTCACGACTAAAAATGCAACACGTGCCTCATTTCGTTTTTTCTCTTTATATAAGAGCTGTCCTAACCAATATTGTGCATTAGGCACATAGCTTGATTTAGGATGATCAATCACAAAGGCTTCAAACGCGGTGATAGCTTGTCCGTATTGTTTATCATTGAGAACCAAATCCACTGCAGATTGATAAGCTGCTCTATCAACTCCGTCACCAGTATCCTGATTAACAGGAGCAGAGACCCTAGATGGATTAGTTGAACCTTTCTGAACTTCATCTATCATCTGATAAAGATTACGCTGCCTCTCTTCTATTTGCTCTAATTGATTAGCAAATACTTCCAATGAGCCTTTCATCTGGCTTACTTCTTGGCCGAGTTGATTAAGTTGAGTTTGAAAGCGAATTTGCATTTTATTGCGAGCAGTCATTACTCGAGTCAATTCGTCGATACGATTCAGTAATTCTGCGTTAGTAGCAGTATTTACTGTTGCATCTGAAATAGGCGCAGCGGCATAAAGTGGGTAAGAGATAAAAGCGGCCATTAACATGGCCGCCTTAATAGTACTTTTATTCATAGGCAGATTAGTAAACTAATTCAGCACGACGGTTTTCAATACGAGCCATCTTGGTATGTCCAAGATTAACTGGCTTCTCTTCACCGTAGCTTACTACTGTAATTTGGCTAGCAGCAACACCCATGTTTTCTAGGTATGTTGACACTGCTAAAGCACGACGTTCACCCAGAGCGATGTTGTACTCAGGTGTTCCTAGCTCATCTGCATGACCTTCAATCGTAATTGTTTTGTCAGTGTTGTTTACTAAGTATTTTGCGTGTGCATCTAAAATCATAGCGTAATCAGGCATGATTAAAGATTTATCAAACTCAAAGCGAATAGTTGTTTTTAAGATAGCATCAGTATAAAGCTGAGCTAGTTGCTCTTCAGCTGTTAATTCGATTGCTTCAATAGTGTTTGTTTGCACATCATCAACAACTTGTTCAACAGCTTGAGTTGCATTTTTTTCTGCAGACTCTGCATCCACATCAGAATTTGAAGAACAAGCACCTAGCGCTAACATTGGTAATGCTATTAACAAGCTTTTTGAAATTATTGAACGATTCATTTTATTTCCTTAGTACGTTAAAATTAAATTATTGTAAAAATGGTGACCATGCCGGAGACTTCACATCACCGTTATTCGATGGAATATTTGCTTTAAATCGCCCATCCATCGAAACTAATGCTAAACCTTGTTTACCTTGGTAAACAGTGCTGTAAATTATCATACTGCCATTTGGGGCAATACTTGGAGATTCGTCTAACTGTGTTTTGGTTAACGTTCTTAATTCTCCCGAATCAAGGTCTTGCACGGCAATCATATAATTCCCATTGTGACGACTAACCAGCACTAGATTATCACCATCAGGGGTTATTGTTCCACCTAAATTTATCTCCCCTTCCCAGGTAATTCGTTTTGTTTTACCAGTTGTGAGCGATACTTGATAAATTTGCGCTCTTCCGCCACGTTCTGACGAGAAGATAATAGAGTTCCCATCTGGAGCCCAGCTCGGTTCGGTATCTATGACACGGTTTTTAGTCAATCGTTGCAATGATTTTGTTAAAATATTAAAAGTATAAATTTCAGGCTGACCATCTTTAGATAAAACCAATGCTAACTGCGTCCCATCAGGAGACCACGTTGGTGAACCATTGATTTTAGGGAATGAAGTCATTAATTCACGTTTCTGTGTGTACAAGTCTTGAATATAAATTTGCGAACGGCGATTTTCGAAGCTAACGTACGCTAATTTACGTCCATCGGGAGACCATGAAGGCGACATAATAGGCTGTTTTGAACGCAATACTAATTTCTCCCCTTCCCCATCATAATCTGAAATACGTAATTGGTAAGGGTGGGAGCTTTTTCGATCCACGGCAATATAAGCAATACGAGTTAAAAACGCCCCTCTTTCTCCCGTTAATTTTTCATACACAATATCACTGATACGATGCGCATATTGACGCAGTTGATTTGTAGCAACGGTATTACGTCGTTTATCCATAATTGGATTATAATCAGCCATATTAACATTTCCAGTTAACACATCTAATAATTCAAAAGTCACAATATAATGACCCGGTTTAGTATCAGGCTTCACTTCGCCCATGACTATCGCCTCTATGCCCAGCTTTGTCCAAGCAGCATAATCGACTTCAGCACTGTTAGACGGCGTTTTAGGCATGTTATTGATAGATAATGGATTGAATTTACCACTACGCTGCAAATCAGCAGCGATAATTTCAGAAAAATTCTGTGGTTTTTTACCTTGTCCTAACCATTTAAATGGCACAACGGCAATCGGACGCGCGCTGTTGATACCTTCTGTAATCAAAATTTCTAATCGAGCTGATGCACTGCTACAAGCAGTCACCAGTACTAATGTCATAATAAATCGAATAAACATCTGCATTCCTTATAATTCAGGCTCTAATGTAATATCAAAATCCCGAAATTGAGAGATAATTTCAGGGTCTTTAGGAATAGGAAGTGTCTTCGCTTGTATGGTGGCACGACGCGCAGAATCACATAACCTTTTATCTCCACGGCTCATTCTTGCACTGAGCACTAATCCATCTGGAGCCAATTTTATTGCTAACGTACAACTACTGCCTTTCATACTCGGGTCAACTTTCCAGTTGCGACTAATTTTGGCACGTATCAGTGCTTCATATTTAGCAATTTCAGATAGCTGTTTCGCGCTTCTGGCACTAGAGAAATCATCAGAGAACTCTGCCGCCATTTGCCTATCAAGCTCAGCTTGTCTTAAACGCTCTTTTTCAGCCGCCGCTTTACGTTTTGCTTCTTTCTCTGCTTTAATTTTGGCTGCTTTTTCCTTTGCAGCTTTTTCCTTTGCAGCTTTTTCTTTCGCAGCCTTCTCTTTCGCTGCTTTCTCGTTAGCTTCTCTTGCTGCCTTTTCTTCGGCCGCTTTTTC
>NZ_JACJDP010000039.1:0-37983 GCF_014163575.1 Psychromonas sp. SR45-3 | reverse complement strand
AGCTCTTACGGTACGTCCCTGTACCGAACGAGCTTAAGACAAACGTCCTGTTTGTCTTTACTAAAATAAGCTGTTGGCTTAGGAAAATTTAACGGTGGGATTTTGTTGTTGTGTTTGGGCTAGGGCGTTTTGTAGATAATGGCTTCTTCTTTAAAATAAAAAGTCAAAAGCATAAAGCAATTAACCACGAAGGCTCGAAGGATGGAGAAGGGTAGGTCAAAATCATTATTATTATTAAATAGCATTTAAAGTTTATATTTATTCACTGGTTTTTGTTTCGCTTTTCTTCATGCTCTCTGTGCAGCATAGCGGCTTCGTGGTTGCTTTATGTTTTTAAAATCACAAGCAAAAAGCATTAACCACGAAGGAGGGAGAAGGGGGGACCAAAGGCGTTATAAATAATGTCCATATTTCAATCTTTATTTTTATGTTTTCGATGTAGCTTAGTGGTTTAGTGATTGCTTCAATTTTTAAATTCATGCCTTACTTTTGCATTCAATTCATATTACTAAGCTAATCAGATTATTTTTCATGCAACAAATGAAAATAGTTACGCACTTTTGGCCAAGACAACTTGCACAACCGCAAGCAACTATTTACCCTTATGGCATTAGATAATGACAGGACATAAAAGATGAGCACGGAATCACTAGCACTAATCAAAAATAGTATCAAAAGCATCGACGATTATCCGTTGCCAGGTATTACATTCAGAGACATTACCAGCTTGATTGAAAATGGTGCTGCTTTTGCTGCTACGATTGAATTATTCAAAGCTCGTTACAACAACCAAAAAATCGATAAAATAGTCGGCACGGAAGCGCGTGGCTTTATTTTTGGTGCGCCATTAGCCGCAGCTTTAGGGGCAGGTTTTGTACCGGTTCGTAAACCTAACAAACTACCTCGTGAAACTATCGAAGAACACTATGAGTTAGAATATGGTAACGATACTTTGCAGATCCATAAAGATGCCATTAAACAAGGCGAAAAAGTATTATTGATAGATGATCTATTAGCCACTGGCGGAACAGCTGAAGCATCGGTTAAATTAATTCAACGTTTAGGTGGTGAAGTGATTGAAGCTGCTTTTGTTATTTCCTTACCAGATTTACATGGCGAAGATAAATTATCCACAATGTCGATTCCTGTTTTCTCTTTGATTGAATATGCGGGTGAATAATTAGTGAGCTATCAAGTTTTAGCACGAAAGTGGCGACCACAAACTTTTAAAGAAGTGATTGGGCAACCCCATGTATTAACCGCATTGGAAAATGGGTTAGCACAAGATCGCGTCCACCATGCCTATTTATTCAGTGGCACGCGTGGTGTTGGTAAAACAACTATCGCTCGTATTTTAGCAAAAAGCTTAAACTGTGAAGTAGGGGTTACTGCAACACCCTGTGGAAAGTGTGCGAATTGCCAAGCGATTGATCAAGGGCGATTTGTAGATTTATTAGAAATCGATGCTGCTTCTCGTACTAAAGTGGATGATACCCGTGAATTATTAGATAACGTGCAATATAAACCGGCGCAAGGGCGTTATAAGGTTTATTTAATCGATGAAGTGCACATGTTATCTAAGCACAGCTTTAATGCATTATTAAAAACCTTAGAAGAGCCGCCTGAGTATGTAAAATTTTTACTAGCAACGACGGATCCGCAAAAGTTACCAATCACTGTATTATCTCGATGCCTACAGTTTCATTTAAAAGCGATTTTACCAGAGCAAATAGAGCATCAATTAGCCGAAATCTTAAAGCATGAAAAAGCAACCTTTGAGCAAGCTGCATTAGGTGTTATTGCAAAAGCCGCTGATGGTAGTATGCGAGATGCATTGAGTTTAACGGATCAAGCCTTAGCATTCGGTGCAGGACATATTGAATATGCCGCCGTACTTAAAATGTTGGGTACGATAGACCAATCTCATTTACATTATTTACTGCATTTCATTGCTTCGGGTAATAGCCAAAAAGTATTTGAAAAAATTCAAGAGTTTGTGCATTTAGGAGCCGATTTCTCAGCATTACATCAAGAGCTGGCGAGTCTGTGTCATCAAATTGCATTAATTCAACTACAGCTTAATGCTAATGTCAGCAAAAAAAGTGCAGTGCAGCTGCTCGCTGAGCGCTTAACACCTGAAGAAGTTCAGTTATTTTATCAAATCGCAGTACAAGGGTTTAAAGATTACGCCTATGCGCCAAACGGAAAAATCGCATTAGAGATGACTGTGATGCGTTTGTTGGCGTTTAAACCCGCCAATTATGTTGATATTGATGAATCAATGTTGGAACAGGTCAATCAAAATCAGCCTGAATTACCTGCTGTATCAAATACAATAGCAAGCGCAAAAGCTGAATCAGAACAGCATTTATCACCTCAGTCAGCACCGACGATTGCCACTGCACCTATTGTTGAAACTGCGCAAGCGCTAACAGCCGCTCCTGCTTCAGAGCCCAGTACTATTGAGTCTAATATTGTTGAGCCTAAAATTGGTGAACCTAATATTAACGAGCGTGATGTTACCGACAATAGCGCAACTACACCTACTAGAACACCTTCTGATGCAGTCAATTCAGAAATCGTTACTGGGCAACCCATTGAACAAGCTTCATCTGCAGACTATCAACAATACTCGAATGCGGAAGTTGAGCAATATCATACAAACCCAGAACAACATCATCAAGCTACTAATTATCAGCCTGTAACGCAAGACAATAACCCTGAAAATAATATAGCACATCATGCTGTGGCACCGGTTACTTCGACGGTGGCTGACACAAGTCAATCTCGCAACATGTTACGTAGTCATCGTTTGAAAAGAGAGGCGTTAAAAAAGACTGAAGCGGCAACTGAACAACAATCATCGAACATTCATGATCGGTCTGTCGCAGCAGTAACAACACCTACCCCTCAAAAAAGTGTAGAAGTGACGAAAGCTAGAGCGCCTGAAATGGCGGCGAAAGCAGGAGATAAAGTTACAGCGCAATCACAGCCGCCAGTGAAAGCGAGTAATGAGCAAGAATTACCCCCGTTGAGTAGCTATCAGGAGCAGCCTCCTCAAGGTGATTATAACGAATATGATGCTGGTGGTTATTTTGACCAACAAGCACCGAATATGCCTGAAGAGTATGCGCCACAAAACAATTATTCAGGTGATTCAGTATCAGCAAAAGATCACTCGGCAGATGCTGCAAACGATCATAATATAGCTCCGCTTGTGAATGCTAATTCGGCACAATCTATTCAGCCTAAGCCTGTTCAAGAAAAGCCTGTCAAACAAACGGTTCAAGCACCTATTCAACCAGTGCAATCTCAACAGAGCCCGCCTCAAGCGATCGTCAATAATGATATTTCAGCACTCAATACGGGGCAGCATAATGCCACGGATGTTGAACTGATTGGTAACAATAACTTACAAACACTTGAGATTGATATCGCGAGTTATGTCGAAGACAAGATGACCGATGAATGGTTCTTAGCAATTAAAGCAATGCAGTTGGTGGGGTTTGAAAAGCTATTAGCGAAGAGTACGGTGATGCAAAAAAACGAACAACATATTCAGCTAACGTTGCATGAATCACAACAACATTTACTAAATAACCAAAGCTTATGTGAAGATTTAAAAGCTAAACTGCGTGATTATTACGGGCAACAGTTCAATATTACTATTGAAGCGGGTAATGCAGCAGGCAGCCATACACCGATGGAATTAGAACAAATCGTTTATCAGCAATATTTAGATAATGCCAAATTATCGATTAAAAATGATCCAATTGTACAAACCTTTGTGCGAGATTATGCCGCAAAGGTCTATGAAAATAGTGTAGTGCCGTTATAATCGGACACATTAACCTTAACTTATAAAAGAGAGAAATTATGTTTAGTAAAGGCGGAATGGGCGACTTAATGAAAAAAGCCCAAGAAATGCAAGAAAATATGAAAAAAGCACAAGCTGAAATTGCCAATACTGAAGTTGTTGGTGAGTCAGGTGCTGGCTTAGTAAAAATTACATTATTAGGTAACCATAATGTACGTAAGGTTGAGATCGACCCAAGCTTACTAGAAGACGATAAAGATATGCTTGAAGATTTAGTTGCAGCAGCAATGAACGATGCCGTACGTCGTGTTGAAGAAGTAAACAAAAGCAAAATGAGTGGTTTAACAGGTGGTATGGATTTACCGCCAGGTTTTAAAATGCCTTTTTAGGCTAAATTAAAACCAATAATTTGGCTCTCATTCCCTTTACTGTGAATAGCGAGAGCCATTTATAGCATTCTCTCATCACTACCACTTTAAATTTTAAAACCTTTTACTATCAATCACCTAGTAATATTCATTTCTCACATTCTAAAATAGTTATCCTTTTCTTATCACTTTGCATGCGACTAGATATTGCTACCCGATATCGCCACAACATAACCATTACCACTGTGGACGAACAAACCCAGCGTAAAGATTTCCCAAGCTAAACCTAAAGCAAAACTATCAAACTAAAAGCAGTATTCACACGCAGAGCATTTGGAACGAGGCAACCCGAGTTTTTGTAACACAAACAATGCAAGTGCAATTTATTTGCAGAAGCAGGGTAGTCAATTAATCCCTTTCAATTTACAAACTAAGTCGATCAACGTGGCTGCAATATCCCCACCGTAAAGTTTTCCCAAGCTAAATCGACATTTTAGCAATCGCAAACAGGACGTTTGCGATAATGTCAGAATGGCCACGGACGGCCATCCTGACATGCTGCGTTTAAAATGACGCTTTAGATAGGATAAGAAAACGCCCCGGTGTCAGTCTCTTTGCCGCCTTTCTCGTCTGATAATAGAAAGACGTGTCGCCGACAGGGCGAAACCACTGCTAATAACGATCAAACAACCACGACGAGCAAAGACGAGCCCAATGCAACCACTGCTAATAGCAGATCAAACTGATCTGACGAGCTATAACTCAAAGAAAATTTAAACAAAAGCTGCACTTTCATGCAGCACGTAAATTATTTGAGCCTTAATAAACCTTGAATAGCTACTTGGAAAATACCACCGTTTTACTCCCGTTCAAGAAGATACGATGCTCAATATGCCAACGTACTGCGCGTGACAGAGTTAAGCATTCGATATCGCGGCCCTTAGCGGCCAAATCTTGCGGGTAATAACTATGGTCAACGGTTTCTACACATTGACTAATGATGGGACCTTCATCAAGGTCATCGCTGACGTAATGGGCTGTTGCTCCCACCAATTTAATACCACGGTCATAGGCTTGGTAATAAGGCTTTGCACCCTTAAATCCAGGTAATAACGAATGATGGATATTAATTGCTTTACCGGACAGTTTTTTCGACATTTCACTGGAAAGCACCTGCATATAACGCGCTAATACCACTAAATCAGCGTTACTATCTTCAATTATTTTAAGCACTTTTGCTTCTTGTTCTGGTTTTGTCTCTTTAGAGATTGGTAAATGGTAATAAGGAATACCATGCCATTTAGCGAGTTCTTCTAAGTCAGGATGGTTTGATATGATCGCCGGAATTTCAATATTAAGGTCACCGGTGCGGTAACGATACAAAAGGTCATTCAAACAATGATCATGCTTAGATACCATGATCACTACTTTGGATTTATAAGGTCTAGATGCTAATTGCCATTGCATATCAAATTCATTAGCACGTAATTGAAATTGCTCACAAAAGTCTTCGCGGTTAAATACCTTATCCTTATCTGCCCTAAACTCTACACGTATAAAAAAGCGATTTTCAGTCGTATCAACAAATGAATGAATCTCATTAATATAAAAACCATGTTTAAATAAAAAGCGAGTAACCACATCAACAGTACCCGGTTTGCTAATGCAGTCTGCAGTGATGATGTGAGTTTGTGGTATTGATTTGATATCAGACATTGTCGATCCTTGATTAAAATGTAAAAAGCCACCTAGCCTGATCAAACAAGCTAAGCTTCTGTTCGTGTTACGGGTAGGCGTGTCTTAAAAACGGACCTAACATCCTGTTAAATAAAGTAATACTTCATTATTAAGGTGTTAAATAAAGTTCTGTTTAAAAGAAAGCAATAATTACTCAATGTTGTTGCTAGTTTGTTGAATCAATCGTTAAATATTAACAAAACGTTAACCTATACAACTCATTGCAACTTGTCGTGAATGAATAATAAAATCTGTGCGCTAGTCTTCTAAAAGTGTTTCAGTAATATGATCAGTAAGTGCTTTTGAAGAAGAAATTTAATCGACTTATAATCGATAGCTAGCGTATTTTAAAATCGTTCAGATAGGTTTATAGTAGCTCGATAACTTTTAATATATATTGGGAGTAAAGTAAATGAAACATATGGTTATCTGTTTAATGTGCTTGTTCAGTAGCATGCTGAGTGCGGCAATTAATGAAATTAATATCATTCCCAATGCAACAAATTCAATTAGCAAAGCAGTTAATCTCGTCCAGCCTTTTAAAGATCGTATTACCATTTCCCTAGAAATTCAGGATCAAATTGCCAACGCTAGCCTAATTATTGTAGCCAACAAAAACGATAAAATAAGAGCGAGTTTACAGCTCGAAACAAGCATGTCGATTCAAGATGAAGGTCCACATTTAGATTTACTGGACTGGAAACATTGCACCAGTGATTGGTTAACGCTTCACAATACCGCTACCCATCAATTTAAATTACCTGACTTTGATAACATCGCGTTGGGTTGCTTTCCTGAAGTGACGCTTGCTGAAATTAAGCAAGCTGTTTTACAACACGATGGAGAAG
The DNA here is from genome assembly GCF_014163575.1 of Psychromonas sp. SR45-3. NCBI lineage: Bacteria > Pseudomonadati > Pseudomonadota > Gammaproteobacteria > Alteromonadales > Psychromonadaceae > Psychromonas > Psychromonas sp. SR45-3. The sequence goes on along the minus strand of NZ_JACJDP010000039.1, from coordinate 31,213 downwards.
AGTGGATGCCACTATTTGATAGGGATTCATTCAATAAAGAGATGAATCTCTTAATCGGTATCAGTGCCGCTAGGATTAAAATAGAACAAATGGTTGAGGGTAAGTGGGTGGTGGTGACAATAGTAAACTTTAATATTCCCATCGGATGTTAAGATACATTGCCCAATACCAATACCAATACCAATATCTACTCAATTTATTCGATAATAAACACCATTAAGCATTAATATCTCATTCTGTTTAAATAACAACTAAACCATAAGGAATCACTGCAATGACTAATACCACCAAAACGGCCTTAGTAACCGGTGCATCGCGAGGCATTGGCCGCGCAATAGCAGAACGTTTAGCTAATGACGGTTATTGTGTGATTGTAAACTATGCCGGTAACAAAGAGAGTGCACAGGAAACGGTCAATATTATTCAAGCGAAGGGCGGGCAAGCTGTTGCTATACAAGCAAATATCGCCAGAGGGCTTGGCTGATTTTGATAAAACCATTCAAACCAACTTACGTGGTGCCTTCCTAGTACTTGCTTATGCCGCACAACACTTAACAGATGGTGGACGAATTATTGCAATCTCTACCAGTGTTATTGCCAAATCATTTCCAGCTTATGGTCCTTATATCGCGTCAAAATCCGGAGTAGAGGGGTTAGTACACGTACTCGCTAACGAGCTTACTGGCCGCAATATTACTGTGAATGCGATAGCTCCGGGTCCAATTGGTACAGAGCTATTCTTCACGGGTAAATCAGAAGAACAAATCAATGGCATGGCAAAAATGTCTCCTTTAGATCGCATTGGCACACCAGAAGAAGTCGCCAACGTAGTTGCAAGTATCGTTGGTCCAGATGGTAATTGGATAAACTCACAAGTCATTCGTGTCAACGGTGGTTTAGCATAATAAGTGCATTTCATTCAAACGATCTAAAAACCTGCTGTCTTATTGGTAACTGATGCATTCACATGTGCTAATTAAGTGGTAGGTTATTCATCATCATTCTTGTTGAGGGAGTATTTTACTGCCCTCGACAATTTAAACACTAAAATTCCGCTGCAAATTCAATATAAAAAAATAATAACAGCGCGACGGTTAATCCGTTTATAAATATTGCATTAGCTGCAAAGTCTTGAGGACTATAACTATAGTCAACGTTCTCAATGCCTTGACTAATAATTGGCCCTTCATTAAATTCATCGCTTTCATAATGAGGAGAGTACCCACTCATTTAATACTGCAATCGGCTTGATAATAAGGTTTCGTATCTTGAGCGGTGATGGGTATATACCCATGTTAGTTCAAGATACTTATTGGGCTTAATCACGAATATCAGAGCAGACCATATTCGTTAATGACCAGGCCCTTTTAGCATATAGTGCTGAGTAATGAGCGAAATCCGATAGGACAAAGCAAATAAAACCAACCATTGTTGTTATAAAAGGTTAGCAACAGAACCTCGCTCGATTAACTCAACGGATACGCTAGAACGTGTCGTCGTTTTATTTACGCTATTGGCGCTAGTCACCAGTTTATGCAAGGCTGTTTGAGCAATTTTATTATAATCGGTAGCGATTGTTGTCAGTGGTGGTTTAGATATTGCGCCCATCCCTAAATTATCAAAACCAATAACAGAAATATCTTCAGGTACGCAAATACCAACACTTGAGAGGGCTTCTATTAGGGATAATGCGATCATGTCACAAATGCAGAAAACTGCAGTGCACTGATCGAAAGCATTCTCTTTTATCAATAAGGGTAAAATCTCTCGAGCGCCAAAATCTCCCGATGGATTAGTGATTAATGCTTCACCAGCCAACCCTCTACTAGATTTAACTTTATCGATGTAATCAATGAAATCGATAACAGTATCTGCTCTATTATATTCTATACCTGACATCGTTAACGCACGTAGAAAACCTTCCGTTCGCTGGAAGGTCGAGTGTCGGTCGTTGGCCGTGAGTATTTTTATACTTCGATGACCATTTTTAATAAAATAATCGGCTGCCATAAACCCACCAAACTCATAATCTGGAGAAATACTCTGTGTTTTCATATAGGGGTCTACGCCGTTAATGATAATAACAGGGGTACTGTTTTGGGCTGCTAAATCAATGATATCTTTATTTGGGTTACCTAAAACCAATAATGCTTCGGTATCATTGAATTTTTGACTGACTTGGTTTAAAGATGTGAGTTGATTAAACATCGACATTTCGAGTTGAATAAACAACTTATTCGCTTCAATTTTTAACTCGCTTAGTAGGTTTCCATAAAAAGTATGAGAGGCCACTGCGGAATCGTCGCAGATTACCGTTAATTTATTAAACGGTAATGATATATCAACACTTTTTCTTTTTTTTACATAACCTATTTGTTGAATTACTTTTTGTACTCGAGATATAACTTCAGGTCTCACCAGAGGATTATCGTTTAACACTCTAGAAACTGTTGCCTTTGATACCCCAGATAACTCTGCAATTTGCTCAAGAGTAGGTTTGCGTTTAATTATTTCTTGCTTATTCAAGGTTGAGTCCTTGTTTTAATTGTTTTTAGATTTTACCAAAATAGTGCAACCCGAGTTAACGTTAGAAGGCAGTCTAGCACTTTTTAATACATAATCCATTAATTAATGAAACGTTTCATAAAGATAAATGTTTCAGTGAGGTGAGTTTAGTCACAGAAATTATTTTAACACCTCTATACCATGTTTCAGGCAAGTTAAGGGGGAGTTAAGTGATTTAGATTTTGATTTGAACTCTTTTTCTGAAATGTTTCAATTTATGACCATGAGTTGTTTCTTGAACAGGTGAGGCTTAATAAATGATGAATGACTTGGAAAAAATAAAATTAAATATTGTTGATAGTGTTGTACGTAACGCACCCATTATTGGTTTAAGAAATCCAATGATAGGTGCAGGCGCAGATAAACATCAATGGATATATCCTGAAGAATATTTTTGGACTGATTCTTTTTGGACGGGTGAGCTATGGCTTGCTTATATGGTTACCGGCAAGCAAGAGCTAAAAAATATGGCTCGTATGCGCAACGCACATTTACAAAAAATATTAAATACACCGCTTTGGTTAAACCATGATTTAGGTTTCGAGTTTAGCCTTTCAGCAGTTGCTGATTACAAATTGACAGGTAATTTAAAGGCTAGAGAATTGGGTTTAAGAGCAGCAGAAGCCTTAAGGAGTCGATACAACTGGAATGGTGAATATATTGTTGCTTGGACTGCTGGGGCAGAAGATAAAGCACATGCCGAAAGTGTTCAAGGTAAAATTATTATCGACTGTATGCAGAATTTACCTTTATTACTTTGGGCTTACGAAGAAACTAATATTGAGTCATTTAAACAAGTCGCGATTGGACAGGCTGAAACTTCACTTAAGTATTTAGTACGCGATGATTTTAGCACTTATCATACTTTTGACTTCGATCCTGTTACCAATAAACCCCTAAGAGGCTGTACACATCAAGGATACAGTGATGAATCATGCTGGAGTCGAGGCCAAGGTTGGGCAATACATGGTTTTGCACAAGTGGCCATGATGACGGGTGATCCTCGTTATGCAGAGTTAAGCGAAAAGCTGACTGAATATATGCTCGATAAAATCACTGACGACATGGTGCCTATTTGGGACTATTTACTGCCTGAGCATGAAACGCAATTTAAAGATACTTCTGCAGGATCTCTTACTTCCGCAGGCCTTTATATTTTATCTGAATACTTTAGTAAACGTGGTCAAAAAGATAAAGCTGAATACTATCAAATAATTGCAACTCAAATGTTATTAGCATTGCATCAAAATTATGACTTGACGCAACAAGAGGGAGCACAAGGTTTGCTTTCTAATTCAGCATCTTCAGTACCTCATTCGATACAACGAAACTTGCCTAATTTGGCAAATGCAATGCTTCCTTATGGAGATTATTACTATTTTGAAGCAACTTTACGATCAATTGGACATACCAAGTTTTTTTGGTAAACAACAAATAAAATAAGGAAAGGTGATGTATGAAAGGTCTTAAATTAAAACTATTACTTGTAAGCGCTTTAGTGATGGCTACAACCAACTTACAGGCAAAAACTTACAAATTTGCGACAAATATTCCTAGTAAAGATGCCGCTGGTACTTTGCTAACTGCAATGGGCGAAAATATTAAAGATCGTACCGAAGGGCGAGTTAAAATACGTTTCTTTTGGAATGGTACTTTAGGCGGGCAAGCTCAATACTTACAACAAGTGCAAAGTGGTGTAATTGACTTAGGATTAGTTAATAGTGCTACCTTAGAAAATTTAGCTCCTGAAATTACAGCTGTGAATCTACCTTATGTATTCCGTAGTTTAGATGAATACAAAAGTACAATGTTGAATCCTGAAGTTACAAAAATTATTGAAGATTCAATTGCCGCTAAAAATGTTTACTTATTCGGGTTTCTCAGTAATGGTTTTAGAAGTATTTACACAACTAAACCGACTTCATCATTGCAAGATTTAGAGGGCCTTAAGCTAAGAACATCCCCTAGTGAAACCTATATGACCTTGGTGCGAAATTTAGGGGCAGTACCGACACCAATGGACTTTGGAGAGGTTTACCCTGCGCTGCAGCAAGGAATTATTGATGGAGCAGAAGGTGGTTTAGCAGGTCTCTGGGAAGTGAAGTTTGGTGAGGTATCAAAATATGCACTACGTACTGAGCATACTAGATTGACTGACTTTCTTGTTTCCAGTGAAAAATTTACTAAATCAGTCAGTGCTGAAGACATGAAAATAGTGAAAGAAGAATTCTTAAAAACCAGTAAAGAGTCTTTCAGTGCAGTAGCGAAGCAGATTGAAAAATCTGAAGCGTTAGCCGAATCTAAACTAGGCGTTCAATATACGATTATTGATAAAGAACCACTTATCAAACGTATGCAACCTATGTATGACAGTGCGCTTGCTGATCCTGTTAAATCTAAATTATTGGAAACTATATTTAAAATACAAGGACGTTAGGCTTTAACTGGCAAGAAGCTTCTTGCCAGTTTCTCTATTTTAGACCAATTAATTTAGTGAATAAATCAGATGTTGTATAGGTCATATTCGCACTGGCAGGCCGTGAGCGTGCGGGAAAGCATCTCTTATTTAAAGCTCATTACGCAGTTAGGGGGATCTCACTTAACTAGATTAAACAGCTATTTAATTTCTTGGTAATCGTATATTGCATATTAGGATATTCGCATGAATCAGTTAAATTCAACAAAACCGGTGGTCATCGAATGTAAGCCTTGGTCTTTTAACCAAGCTTTGGAAAAATTTTTAAAAACAGTGCTCGTTTCATTACTTGCTATCATGAGTATTCTCATTGTTTATCAAGTGTTGGTGCGATATGTTTTTAATTCTCCTAGTGCAATGTCTGAAGAGTTACTACGATTTTCGCTAATTTGGCTAGGGATCCTAGGTGCTGCATTGTGTTTTATTAAATCAACACATCTCAGCCTACCGTTATTACTGGATCATGTTGCGTCATCTACACGCAATAAAATGAATCTATTTAATCTCTACATGTATGTGTTACTTGGTGCTGTGATGACTTGGGGAGGGTATGTAGCATCATCAAAAAACTTCAGTATGTTAACCCCAACCATGCAAATACCTTTGGGTTTTGTACAAAGTGTTTTCATTATTAGCGGTCTAATAATTGCCGGAAGTCAACTCTATAAAATATGTCAAGATATCAGTAAAAACCCTAAACAAGGGGTTATATTAGCAATCTATATAGCGTTGTCGATTTTCATATTCTTTGGATTTACCTATGTAAAAGGCTTAGATAGCTTTGATACATATCTTTATGACAACATTGAAATAATTTCTTTCTTTATGTTGTTTGTTTCATTTATATTTTTCCTTCTAATGGGAACATCAATTGCTGTTGGTTTAGCATTTTCGGGCATATTTACGTTATTTCTACAAATTGACTTTGTCAATCTCATTGGCACCACCAGTGAGAAATTATTCAGTGGTTTAGATAGTTTTGGCTTTTTAGCTCTGCCTTTTTTCATTCTTGCGGGGAATATTATGAATCAAGGAGGCATTGCAAAGCGACTCATAATTTTTGCTATGTTAATTGGTAAACGAATTCCTGGCAGCCTTTGGCAAACGAATATTGTCGCAAATATGATGTTTGGGTCACTATCTGGTTCTGCTATAGCAGCCTCTACAGCTATTGGTGGAATAATAACGCCAATGGCCAGAGAAAAGAAATATGACATGCCTTTCTCAACAGCCGTTAATGCAAGTTCATCTATTGCAGGAATGCTTATTCCACCAGCGGGTGCTTTTATTGTTTACTCTATGATCACTGGAGGGGATGCATCAATTGCTGCCTTATTCTTAGCAGGTTATTTTCCAGGGCTTATTATTGGTGCGAGTGTTATGTTGGTGGCTTATCATTTTGCTAAAAAAAATAACTATCCGGTAGATACGACACACTACGCATTAGGTGATATTGCCAACATTATTTGGCGCGCATTACCAAGTATGTTCCTTGTTTTTGTTGTTATAGGAGGAATTATTGGAGGGATGTTTACTGCCATTGAAGCCTCTGGTATTGCCGTAGTATATAGCCTATTGCTAGCGCTTTGTTATAGAACACTGACTATCAAAGGCTTAATTAAAACGCTTTATGATTCTGCTTTAAGTAGCGCGGTGATCTTATTCTTAATTGCTTGCTCTAGCTTGATGAGCTGGTCAATGACCTTCGCTAGTATTCCGGAGGTGGTAGGTGAGATGCTAATTGCAGTGAGTGATAACAAATATGTCATTTTATTGGTTATTAATATCACTCTATTACTGGTTGGTGTGTTTATGGATATGGCACCAGCACAGCTTATTTTTACGCCTATTTTATACCCTGTCGTGACTGGGTTAGGTGTGGATCCAGTACATTTTGGCGTGATCATGATTTATAACCTATCAATGGGCATCGTAACTCCACCTGTTGGTACAGTATTATTTGTCTCATGTGGTATTAGCGGTGAAAAAATTACCAATGTAATTAAACCTCTTCTCCCCATTTTCTTAGTACAATTTATCGGGTTGTTATTAGTCACCTACCTTCCAATTATTAGTCTAGGTTTACCTCGATTCTTTGGCTTAATAAATTAAAAGGATGAATTAATGAAGTACTCGTTATTCTCTGGCAACACTATAGTTAATAAAATTGACATTCAACAACTAGCGAAGGACTTAAAATGAAGTATTCATTATTCTCTGACAACCCTATGGTTAATAAAGCTGATTTTCAGCAGCTAGTGAAAGATTTATTTGAACCATTGATTCCATTTTATGAGAAGCAAGGTTCACTGATTGATTTTGATGAAGGCGGAGCTTGTTTTGACATGGTCGCAAGTTCACTGGAAGGTGTTGCTCGCCCATTATGGGGGTTAGTGCCTTTACAGCTAGGTGGTGGCAATTTTGAACACTGGGGATTAATGCGTCAACTGATCATACAGGGCACAGACCCTAGCTCAAATGGATACTGGGGTATTTTACATGATGTTGACCAACGTAGTGTAGAAATGGCCGCAATTGGTTTTTTTATCGCTCTATTACCAGAACAAGCTTGGCAACCGTTAAATAAAGCACAGCAAGAAAACTTAGCGATTTGGTTAGCCAGTATTCAATATAAAGAAACATCGCATAATAATTGGCTCTTTTTTACTTTAATCATTCAACATGCTCTTAAAACAGTGGGTCGAGAAGATCTAGTTGACTTGAAATTGGAACAGAAATTCTTAGTTAAAATAATAAACTGGTACCTAGGTGATGGTTGGTATGGTGATGGCAATATTGAAGCAATTGATCACTATGGTGGTTTTGCTTTACATTATTACAGTCTCATTTATGCAACAAAATTCGATCACAAAAATGATCAACTAGCTAAACTTTTCAAAGCAAGAGCAGATGCGTTTGCAATTCCATTTAGTTACTGGTTTGCAGACAATGGCGATACCTTAGTTCAGGGACGTTCATTAACTTATCGTTTTGCCTGTTGTGGTTTTTGGGCTGCTTACGCCATTAGCGATAATACGGTATTCACTCTAGGCCAAATTAAAGGATTTTGGGCAAGGCATCTACGCAGTTGGAAAGATAAACCAATTTTTACCGAGAGCGGCATTCTTACGCGTGGTTATAGCTACCCGAATCTACAAATGTGTGAAGTCTATAACTCACCCACATCACCGTATTGGGCAATGAAAGCATTTTTACCTTTAATGCTTGCTGATGATGCTGAATTTTGGACAAGTAAAGAAGAAGCTATTGAATATCTGGCTGAAATACAAGCGATGCCAGCAAACAAAACCATTGCTCAACGTGTTGATGGCAACTCAATTATTCACTATGGGGCTGCCGTTCATCCTGGTTTTCAGCTAGATAAATATAATAAATTTGCTTATTCAACCTTCGGTGGAATGGACTGTAATGCTTTATTGTATTCAGAAAAATTGAGCTTCGGCGATAATATTTTAGCGCTGAGTTTCGATGGTGGTTGTAATTGGCAGATGCGACAAAAGAATCTTGATGTGAGTATCGAGGGAGCTAGGCTCAATATAACGTGGTCAACGGGTAAAATAAATATATTTACAACCATTGATGTTGGCGTAAATGGTCAGTGCATCAGAACCCATTCATTTGCTAGTGATGAGGATGTTTGGATCGTAGAAAGTGGTTTTGCTGTTGGTAAGTGGTATCAAGAAGAGCTGATAATGAATGCAGGAAATCATACCCAAAATAATGAGGCTTCAGAAATAGCTGTTAAAGGCAGTAATGGCACTTCAGTAATAAAAAGCTTAGATAAACATCTAAAATCTATACATGTCACTACGCGAGTTAATAGTGATGCATCTTTTCCTCGCAGTGCAGTTCCTTTTTTATTAACTAAATTAAAATCAGGAAAGCATATTATCTCAAGTCAGTTTAAAATGAATAAATGATTTTTTGCTGGTTAAGTTTCAATATTGATAGTTATTATCGGTCTCCTTAGTCACCATCATAAAATGGTGGCCGATAATAAGTACCTGGAACTGGTTAGGTACTTTTTTTACTCGATTTTAAAAGTGTTGAGTGTTTGATTTTATTATTTAACAGTTCTTCGTATGCACCCCCATCAAGTGGCATTTCAACGGTCATCTCTTTAAAAGATGAAAAAATCATCGCATTAGCTAGTTCAACTGATTTAACACCTTCTTCAGCTGGTGCGATAAGAGTTAATTCTTTATCGAGAATACAATCACAGAAGTTCTCTAAAATGACTTGATGCTCCTGCGTTTTCTGCTCTTTAATTTCAACATCTATCTTCTGTACTTCAGGCTTTGAAAACCCTTGCTTTGCTTGCTTACTAAATATTGACATTTCTTGCTGATTACGGGTAAAAGTGAGCTTATCGTCTTCTAAGACAAATTTTCCTAATTCTCCTGTTACCTCTAGTCGATTTGTTCCCGGCGCTTCTCCTGTTGAAGCAATAAATATACCTGTAGCACCATTTTTAAATTCACAGTAAGCAGTTACGTTATCTTCAACTTCAATCTGGTGGTATTGACCAATTTGGCAGAATGCTCTCACCTTGATGGGGAGGCCAAAAAACCATTGAAAAAGGTCAAGCTGGTGAGGGCATTGATTAAGGAGAACACCTCCTCCTTCTCCTTGCCATGTACCTCGCCAGCCACCGGAATTGTAATAGTGTTCAGTTCTAAACCAGTCCGTAATGGTCCAGTTAATTCGACGAATTTCGCCAAGCCCTCCATCTTCGATTATTTTTTTTATTGCTAGGTGGGCAGGCTTTGTTCTCTGGTTGAACATTGCTGCAAAACGAAGATCTGGTCGAAGGTTATGTGCGGTAATCATTTTTAGGGCATCAGCTTTATGAACTGCAATAGGCTTTTCAGTCAAGACATGAAGGCCTGCTACGAAAGCTTTTAATGCGATTGTGGTGTGCTCGTAATGTGGAGTTGCGATGATAATTGCTTCAATATCGCCAGAATTTATCATTTCATCCACATCGTAGTAAGCTTTAGCATTTATTTTTTTAGCGAATATATCGGCTTTATTTTTTTGTAAAGCACAGATAGCGGTAATATTTGCGGTAGGCATTTTACCCAGCGTAGCAGCATGGGCCATGCCCATATTGCCGATACCTACAATACCAATATTTACTTTTCTGTGTAACATTAACATATCCTTGTGCCTGAAAGATCCTACTCACATCTTACTTGAATAGGCTCTTTCAGGCACGAGTTCCATGCACTGAGTAGATCACAATGTGAGCTAGCGATTATTATCTTTTTGATTGTTGTAATGGAGACCTTTTTGTTCAAATGTTAATCAAAGTAATCAACTGGCAAATAAACAAAACATTCAATTATCGCAGCTACAAAATGAACAGTTTATTATTTTTAATCGTGATGAAGCACTCGGCTTGTTCGATGAAACAATTATGCTTTGTAAACACTAAAATTCCGGTGCAAATTCAATATAAAAAAAATAATAGCAGCGCGATTGTTAATGCGTTTGTAAATATTGCATTAGCTGAAAAGCATGAAATACAGCAAAGTATGACAAGTTAAATAGGATGAAAAGCTTTTGTATTGAGCTAGATTCAGATAAATTAACTTTAGTACCTAATTTTGAGTAATCAGCTTGATAAAAATATTTTAAATTCAAAATATTCAGACAGATAAAACTGGACTACACTCAACACTTATTTGTATTTTACCTTCAGGAGCTGATGTTGAAACATTCTTTATTCTTTCGATTTTTCGTTATTCGTTTTTCACTTTTACGTTTGGGTTTACCTATTTTTTCAGCGCTTATCTTCACGTTTGCATCGACCTCGGTACAAGCTTGCACAAAAGAGGATCCAACTTGTGTTCAAGTACAAGTAAACAATGTAAACAATCAACCTTTGGCTAATATGGTGGTATATCTTGAACCGTTAGCAAATCAAGTTGTTCCCCAACAACATAAAACGGTTGAAATTAGCCAACATAGCAAATCTTTTATTCCCTATATCAGTGTTAGCCAAAAATCCGATAAGGTTAACTTTGTGAATAAAGATGATATTACCCATCATATTTATTCAGCCGATAGTGAAAACAAATTTTCTTTTAAAATTCGCGCCGGTGAGACTGATTCATCAGCACATTTTGATCACGCAGCTGAAATTGCTATGGGATGTAATATTCATGATTGGATGAGTGGTTACCTTTTAGTTGTTGATACACCATATTTTGCTAAAACTAATGAGCAAGGAGTGGCGAGTTTTACATTAACTGAATTAGGAAAGTACAGAGTGGTGGTTTGGCACCCACAAATGCGTGCTAAAAATAATCGCATGATAATAGAAAAAAACCTATCAAATACAGAGAACACAACATTTACGCTACAAAAAGCGATGGATGATATACCCGTACAAAAAAGTGATGATTTCGATTTTATTTCCGATTACTAGCCGCAGAAAATAGAAGAAGTTAATGCATGAAAAGTTTACAGAATAAAATATTTTTATTTTTTGTCATCCTATTATTAATGGTTCAATCGATTGCTTTTTGGACCCTTTACAGCGGTAAAAAAAATCAAGAAGCAGCAGAAATCAATAATCGTTTAACCACTGCAAAAACAATTTTTACCGAGTTATTTGATCGCAGATTGACTTACCTATCAACGTTTGCTGAAACTGTCGCTAAAGATTATGGCTTGAAGGAAGTGTTTAACGAAGATACGCGCAGTTTATTGTTTGCTTTAAATAATCATAGAAAGCGTATTGATGCTGACTTAGCGATGACAATAACAGCAGAAGGCGTCATCAATGGCCAACTACAACGATACTTCATTAATGGAAAAGATAAAATTCGACAAGGCGCAGAACGAAACACTATTTTTCGTTTTAATGAATGGCTCGGTGCAGGACAAGCCGCCCATCTTTATATGATTGACGATGCACTTTATCAACTGAGCTTATCACCCGTTACTGTCGGCGCTAAAACATTAGGGTGGATTGCTTTTGGCTTTGAAATAGATCACCGATTAGCGAGTGAATTTAAAAAAATAACCGACTTAACTACTGACTTTATTATAAAAGATGAAGGTAAGTGGCGACTAATTTCAATTAAACCAAATAACACAAACTACAATCGTGCACTTGAATTAGCAGTGCAAGTTATTGACAATAAAACGCCAGATAAATACATAGCAACGCGCACTCTCATAAACGAGTTCGACGATAAAGAACTAGGCGTGGCGATGCATGGCTTACGCGCTAACTTTGTGGCGTTATTACAAGAGCAATGGTGGAAGTTCTTATTCCTAGCTGCGTTAACATTATTGTTATCGCTCACGAGTGCTTATTTTATCGCAGCTTCTATCAGCAAACCTATTAAACGCTTAGTGACTCAAGCAAAAGTCATTGCCAGTGGTGATTATCAGCAAAAAGTGTCGTTAAAAGATAAAAATGAAATAGGCCAACTTGCTGAGGAATTCAATCAAATGCAAGCGGCAGTATTATTACGAGAAGAAGCGATCACTCATAGTGCAAATCATGATCCTCTCACCGATTTACCGAACCGTAATTTACTTAATAAGACAATTAACCAACTGATTGCACAGCAACAAAGCTTTCAAATTTTTCATTTAAACCTAAGTCGATTAAATGACGTAAACGATACATTAGGCCGTGATGTTGGTGATAAAGTGATCAAAGAGCTTGCTAGTCGATTACAGCACTTACACCAAAAAAACAATTTTAAAGCGTTAGCTCATACAGGTGCGGACGAATTTGTTTTATTGATAGAAAATATGAATGTAGATGAAATTGTCACTCAACTCAACGTTCAGCTGGAGCCTACATTTAACTATCAAGGTATTAGTTTACACTTTCAAGTTCGAGTTGGGATTGCAGCTTATCCTGAACATGCGACTAACGCTAAGTCATTATTACAAATGGCTGTTATGGCACTTCACAGTGCAAAAAAACAAAGTAAATTAGTGCAAATTTATCACCCAGATCTTGATATAAATACAGTTGAACGTTTAAATTTAATTAATGATCTAAAGCAAGCGATTCCTGCAGGGGAACTAACGTTACATTTTCAACCTAAAATGTGTTTAAAAACCAGAAAGGTAACCCATGCTGAAGCCTTAGTTCGCTGGGAACATCCCACTTTAGGTATGATCCCACCTGATAATTTCATCTATATCGCTGAGCAAACCGGTCAAATTAAAGCCCTGACTCGTTGGGTGTTTATTACTGCATTAGCGCAATACAATGCTTGGAAAACACAAGGCATAGATTTAAATATAGCCGTCAATATTTCAGCTGAAAACTTAAAAGAAAGTGACTTTCATCAGTTTATTTATCAAAGCATGATAGCTGCCAATGTCCCAGCAAAAAAAATCACACTTGAAGTCACGGAAAGCTCGGTGGTAGAAGATCCTGAAGCCGCGATTAAAGTCTTAGCTGAGTTTAAAGACTACGGAATGAAAATTTCTATTGATGATTACGGAACAGGCTATTCCTCATTAGCACAATTAAAACAATTACCCGTACATGAATTAAAAATAGATAAATCATTCATCCAAAATATTGAAAATGATGAAGACGATCGAATTATAGTCCGCTCGACTATCGAGCTCGCTCACAATATGGGGTTGCATGTTGTCGCTGAAGGCATAGAAGATGAGTTTGCATTAAATTGGTTATCAGATCATGGTTGTGAATTGGCACAGGGTTATTACATCAGCAGGCCTAAACCAGCAATCGACTTAACACCCTGGTTATTAGCTCACTTAAACATTAAAGAAACTAAGGGAAGTGTGTGATTAATACAGGCATTAAGTATTTACATTTTACATTGCTTGTTGCTTGCCTTACGCCACAGGCAGCTATTGCTGCTGAATATAATGCTCATGGCATCTTAGATTTTAGAGTTAAGCACATTAACTCCTCTGATCAAGGTTATCTAACGGGTGGGCAAGGTAAATTAGGCCTCGGTGATGGAGTGCATTTTTCAGCTGCACAAATAGGTGCTGATTTATCTGTCTCATGGGACAATGGCCTAAGTGCTCATGGTGTCTTTAATGCCTATCCAGAAGCAACAGGTGATGGAGAAAAATCCGCCTTAGGATTGACTGAGATCTACTTAAAATACCGTTCTCTGCCCAATAGTGCCGGTTATCGTATTCAAACCAAAGCTGGCCTTTTTTACCCTGAAATCTCACTTGAAAATAATGCCTATGCGTGGGCAAGTAAAGATACCTTAGACTCATCAACATTAAATACCTGGATTGGTGAAGAAATTCGAGTAGTCGGCACAGAAATAAAAGTAACGCGGTTAGGTCGAATAAATAACGATAAATATGATCTGTCCTTTTCAGCAACAGCCTTTGTCAATAACGATCCAGCAGGGGCTTTACTAGCTTGGCATGGCTGGGCAATAAGTAACAGACAAACACTTTGGAATGAACAACGTACTTTCCCGTGGTTCCCTGCACGTGAAGAGGGAAAAAACTTAGCAGGGCAAGCGCATAAATCAGATCCTTTTTTAGAGCTCGATAGCCGTGTTGGATACCATACAAGAGGCGAGTGGAAACTAAGAGGAAAAGGCTCAATATCGGCAGGCTATTATGATAATAGGGCTATCCCTTATAAAGTAGTTGATGGTCAGTATGGTTGGCGAACACGTTTTTATCATCTAGGGACACGCTGGCGTTTGAGTGATAATTTATCATTAACAGCGCAGTACTTGTCTGGCGATACCTTGATGCAAAGTAAAGCAAAAGAAGATGTGGTTAACAATGATTATGCCAGTGGTTTTGTTGCTTTACATTATAATTGGCACGCTTTAGTCGCCAATAAAAAGCATAAAAGTACACTGAGAGTTGAAGACTTTTCAGTGACCGATAATGATAAAACAGAGGGCGATGATAACAACGAAGATGGCCAAGCATTAACACTTAACCATAGTTACCGACTGAATAAGCAGTGGTTTTTATCCGCTGAGTTCACTGTTATCGACAGCCACAGGCCAGCGCGCGCTTATACTGGACAACCTGTTGATTCAGTAGAAACACAATGGCAATTCGCAACTCGTTATTTTTTATAAGCCTGATTTGCATAAACAGTGTAGCTAATTAATCCATTTCAACTTACAAACTACATCGATCAACGTGGATAAAACATCATCACCGTAAAGTTTTCCCAAGCTAACATGATGACAAAGCGACCTTAAGACAAAGTGTTTTATCCGTTGAGCAATCAGTTGAATGATCAATTTCAAGCGACAAACCATATTGAACACCGTGGCTGCAACAATCTCACCGTAAAGTTTTCCCAAGTAATCCATTCCTTTTAGCAAAGCCAAACAGGACGTTTGGCTTAAGCTCATTCAGCACATGGATACGCTGTATGAGCTGATGCGTTAAAAAAGGAATTGATTACTTGGAACAGAAAACGCCCCGGTGTCAGTCTCTTTGCCGCCTTTCTCTTCTGATAAGAGAAAGACGTGTCGCCGATAGGGTGAAACCACTGCTATTAACAATCAAGTTGCCCCGACGAGCATAGACGAGCCATAACCTAAACCAAACTCAAGCAATGTAAATGTAGTTACTTGCAGAAGCCTATCAATTAATCAATCCATTTCAATTAACAAACTAAGTCGATCAACGTGGCTGCAACAACCCCACCGTAAAGTTTTCCCAAGTCATCCATTCCTTTTAGCAAAGCCAAACAGGACGTTTGGCATCAGCTCATTCAGCACAGGGATGTGCTGTATGAGCTGATGCGTTAAAAAAGGAATTGATTACTTGGAGCAGAAAACACCTCGGTGTCAGTCTCTTTGACGCCTTTCTCTTCTGATAAGAGAAAGACGTGTCGCCGACAGGGCGAAACCACTGCAATAAATATCAAACGGCCACAACCAGCGCAGACGAGCCAAAGCAAATAACACTCAAACAGCCACAACGAGCGCAGACGAACCACATAACTCAAAGCACTTATTATTAGCCTTTGATTTTAAATCAAAAAGGATCACCAACTTTTAATTCAATGTAGCCTCAACAAAGCCATCACTCACAGTGGACGAACATCACCACCGTAAAGTTTTCCCAAGTCATCCATTCCTTTTAGCAAAGCCAAACAGGACGTTTGGCTTAAGCTCATTCAGCACATGGATGTGCTGTATGAGCTGATGCGTTAAAAAGGGATTGATTACTTGGAGCAGAAAACGCCTCGGTGTCAGTCTCTTTGCCGCCTTTCTCTTCTGATAAGAGAAAGACGAGTCGCCGACAGGGCGAAACCACTGCTATTAACAATCAAGTTGCCCCGACGAGCATAGACGAACTAAAGCAAATAACAATCAAACTGCCCCGACGAGCAAAGACGAGCTAAAACACCAAACCAAAGTCATTAAAGTACAAGATAACTTGTTCACAGCAAAAACTTTGCACGTCCATGCGAAGCATTTAAAACCAGCTTATACTAAATTGACTAAACCAAAAAAGTCAGCACAATTAAATATTAAATTTACCCATCTATGTATGTTAAGTCTCAATTCGATGACCGCTAAGGATAATCAGAATGAAAACTAAACCAGACACACTAACTGAAAAATTAAGACTAAGCATTGTGCGCACTAAAGTACAAACCATGTGTAAACAAAAATATCACAAAGAACAGAACGACCGCAATGGGTACGATGTAACAGCATCCTGCGTTGCCATTGCAGACTACGAAAGCCTTGCATTACACATTGAGAGCAACACCGCAGAAGAGTTTTTAAACGTTTTAGCTGAAAAAAGTGAATATGCACAACAACATTGCGCCTTTCCGGGGGAATTTAACGGAGGTAAAGCAACCTACGGCAGTTTACAAAGCGATCTCCAATATTGGTATGAGCATAAACTGATCAATTACTCTTTCATTGATTTACTAATAAGAGCTTGCTACCAGCGTTTTTTTACAGGCTTTTAAAAAATAAAATAAAGCTCTGAGTTAAGCCCCATGATCCATCACCTTATTAAGAAAATAAACGAGTTAGAAGCCTTATTATACGGCTTAAAGCGATAACAAGCGTGTGTTGTAAGCTAATTTAAACTATCATCAAAGGGGTAGTTTAATCAGTGAGGAAATAACTGACAATGCATAATAAAATCGCCAAAATATTAGAACAATTAAATGCCGTTTTATTAGGTAAAGAGCAGCAAACTAAATTAGCCTTAGTCTGCTTACTTGCCGATGGCCACTTACTCATTGAAGATTTACCGGGCATGGGCAAAACAACACTGGCTGGTGCGTTAGCTAAAACATTAGGTTTAGATTATCAACGTGTGCAATTTACCAGTGACATGCTGCCTGCTGATATTTTAGGTGTGTCAATTTTTGACAAACAACTTCAACAGTTTAATTTTCATCAAGGGCCTGTTTTTACACAAGTATTATTAGCCGATGAAATAAACCGAGCCAGCCCTAAAACACAAAGTGCATTGTTAGAGGCGATGGAAGAGCGCAAAGTGTCCATTGATAAACACAGCTACTCATTAGGACAGCCATTTTTTGTTATCGCCACGCAAAACCCGCAAGATCAAGCCGGAACGTTTCCACTACCAGAATCGCAATTAGACCGTTTTATGATGCGCATCGAGCTAGGTTTCCCAAATAAAGATGCCGAATTAGCCATGCTTAAAGAACAAACAGCATCAACATTAATTAACGCCGTTATCGATAGTCAGCAATTACAAACCATGCAAGCAGCGGTAAAGCGAGTACAAGCGAGTGATGTTTTACTCAATTATCTCATTCGCTTAGTGAATGAAAGCCGCTATGCCGCCGAGTATACGAATGCGCTATCACCACGTTGCTCAAAATCGTTATTAAATGCCGCAAAAGCGATGGCCTTTATCGAACAACGGGATTACGTAGTACCTGAAGATATTCAAGCCGTTTTTGCAGCGGTGACCGATCATCGATTAAACGGAGTACATGGCGTCAAGCAAGGTAGCCAAGCATTAAGTCAAACCTTACTTAATAGTGTTGACCCGCTACAACCATGATCTTCTTTAAGTTGAAGGCATTAAAAGAAAAATACTTCGAGCGATGGCTTAGCAAACGTATGCCGACGGTAGAACAAATCACCCTTAATCGCAGCAATACATTTATTTTTCCATCACGTTTTGGCGGCATGTTATTAGCGACTTGCATAGTCATGTTTTTGATTGGCACCAATTATCAAAATAACTTAATTTTATTGCTAGTATTCTTCCTATTGAGTTTTATGGTTACCTGCTTATTGTTCAGCTATCAAAACTTATCTGGCTTAAACCTAACCGCTGTTGACTGTGAAGATCAATTCGCCGACCAAGCATTAATCTTCCGTTTACGTGTCAATGCTAAAAAAGGTGACGCCCAACAAACACAGTATTTCTTTAAAAACAGCACCTCAAATATCAACAGCGTGGTTGACCAACAAAGTGTTCAATTATTTGCAAAAAGCACACAACGTGGCTGGTTTAAACCGGGCCGAGTGACAGTTCAATCTTATTATCCCTTTGGCCTGTTTAAAGTGTGGACGTATTTAGATTTTGGATTTTCTTGCTTGCTTTATCCTGCACCCCTTGAGAATAAGTTACAGAGTATTACCTTAAGGGGAAAAGAGACCGCATTAGGCGGGCATCAAAAGAAAGTTGGCTTTGATACGTTTAGTCATTTAAAACCATTTCAACAGGGCGAATCTTTAAAGTCCATTGCTTGGAAACAAGTTGCACAAGGTAAAGGCTTTTTTACTAAGCAGTTTGAACAAGAAATTGGCGGAGATGTCTATTTATCGTTATCCGCTTTAAACGGAGGCAGCCTAGAAGATAAACTAGCAATGTTGACTTACCAAGTTATCAACTATCAGCAACAAGGTGTTCGTTATGGCCTAGACCTTGATAAAGTGGTCATAAAAGTTGATACGGGAGCTCGCCATCAAACCATGTGCTTACGTGCCATTGCCCTATATGGACTAAACAATGCTTGAGTTTTTAACCCGCCAAAGCTTATCGCTTATCCTGTTAAGTTATGCCTTGATCATGGTGTTATTAACGGATCAATTACACAGTGTCATGATCGTTTTTGGTATTTTGTGTGCGTTATGGCGAGTGGCTGTTTTTACTGGACGTGTCGCGCTATTAAACAAACTAATGACGAATATTTTTACCCTTATTTGCAGTGCGTTGGTGATAACGTTGGTCTACCAACAGGGCATGCTAAGTATCCTAGTACACCTTGTCGTATTAGGTTTTAGTTTAAAGTTTCTTGAACTTAAATCAGTGCGAGACGTACACTTTTTTGTCAATACCGGATTTGTTTTAGTCGCGCTGTTTCTAGTGTTTAATCAAAGCATGCTGATGGCGGGAATCGCAATGGTCAGTACACTCCTGCTATTAACTATTCTGTTATCACTCCACGGCAAAGCCTTAGCAAATTATCAACAATTTAAGTTACTGAGCAAAATGGTATTACTCAGTGTCCCTCTGGCTGTCGTGTTATTCATCGTATTACCCAGACTCCCTTCAATGTGGAAAATGCCACTGCAAAACAAAGCAACCACAGGGTTAAGTGACAGCGTCAGCCCCGGTAGTATTGCAGAGCTAAGCCAATCTTCTGAACTTGCCTTTCGAGCCAGTTTTGACGGTAAAATACCAGCAGCAGCAACGCGTTATTGGCGGGTTCTAACCTTAGATCAATTTGATGGCAAAACTTGGACTCAAAGCTCGCAGCTTAAGTACCAAGAAGAACAGGTGAAAATCGGCAAAGGGCCAATCTTTAATCGCGGCAGCTTACAATATCAGAGTGCAAGTACTCGCAAGCAATCAGTTCCGGCCAAAGAAAACAGCTATCAGATAATAATAGAGCCGCATTACAAACACTATTTACCAAGCTTAGATTTTACCAAGGCAACAGCAGGGCGTATTTTATTAAGTGACTATAGTTTGCGGACGTTAAAGCCAGTGTTTAAACGTCAAGCCTTTAGCATCGATCAATTTAACCAAGTTGAGCGCTCACTTCTGTCACCCCAATCCCTTAAACAATTTCTACAATTGCCCTCCGGCGGTAATCCAAAAACAAAAGCTTGGATAGCGACACAACAAGCATCGGGATTAGATAGCTACAGTATATTAGAGCAATTATTAGCAAAATTTAACCAAGAAAACTTTCGTTATACGCTACAGCCAGCCCTATTAGGCGAGCAGCAAATTGATGATTTTCTGTTTTCTTCACAGGCAGGGTTCTGCGTGCATTATGCCAGTACCTACTTGTATATTGCCAGAGCATTAAATGTGCCTGCACGCATGGTCACCGGATATCTAGGCGGTGAATTGGACAGCGATAGCGAATTCTTAAGCGTGCGGCAGTACGACGCCCATGCATGGGTTGAAATATGGAAGAATCAACAATGGCAACGTGTTGACCCCACCGCTTATGTCGCGCCCGAGCGAGTAGAGCAGGGCATCATGCAAGGGTTGGACGACCAAAGTGAATTTTTATCGGGACAATATTTATCAATACACCGTTGGCAAGCGAATCCATTCCTTAACCAACTAAGAAATACCTTTGCCAAAGCCGATTACCTGTGGGCAGTGTGGGTGATAAATTATGATAATGAAAAGCAATTTAAATTATTACAAAACTTAATCAAAGGGGTACCTTGGTTAAATCTATCAATTTTAATCCTGTTATTACTGCTGTCAGCGGCCAGTAGTTTAATACTCTGGGTATTCAAACCATGGCAATCAGAAAAAGTATCGACTGAAGATCGCCTATTCAACAAACTCTATCAAAAAAGCACACAACAGCATTTAGCAAGAGAAAAAGGCCAAACCATTGCGGACTATTGCCACGCACTCAGTCAATTAAAAGCAGCAGAACCACAGCTGCTAATAGACTTTGCCAAGCTGTATAACCAAATAAAATTCAAACCAAGTTTATCCGCAACACAACGTAAAACCTTACTAGCGGAGTTGGCTGAGTTGCAGAAAAAAATAAATAGGCAGTTTAGAAAATCACTAGATTTTCATAAAAACAGGAATGGAAGCGAATAGGGATAAATACCAGTGAGAGGGTAAAAGAAATGGATGTTAGTGCCTTGAGATTGTCATGTTGATAGCTCGAGGCACTAATATTGATAGCTTAGAATAGTCTTACTGAAAGGCTATAGTTGGACACACTGTTGAGCATTATCGAACTATAACCCTGTTAAATTTTCTACAATTTACACACTATATTTTAAAAGAACCTACATGTTTATCTAACGTCTGAGCTAGTTCAGTCAAACTTCGACTAGTGACTTCTAATGCTTGGCTAGCACTTGCCCCTTCAACAATTGAATTATTAACAGTATCCATATTGATATTGATTTCGTTTGAAACACTTGATTGCTCTTCAGTTGCAGTTGCTACTTGAGTATTTAAATCTAAAATAGCGATCACTTGATTCGATATTCTAACCAGAGCTTGCTGCGCTTCAGAAGTTGCTTTTGAACCTTCATTCGTTAAAGACTTGCTTATTCCCATCGCCTCTACTGCACTTTTAGCTTCATTTTGCAGCTGGTCAATCATCTTCTGAATTTCACCCGTTGACTTCGCTGTTTTAGTTGCTAGGTTTCTTACTTCATCTGCTACTACTGCAAAGCCTCTTCCTGCTTCACCTGCTCGAGCTGCTTCGATTGCTGCATTTAAAGCAAGTAAATTAGTTTGCTCAGAAATCCCATTAATCACCTCAAGAATAGAACCTATAGATTGAGTTCTATCCGCTAATGAAGTAATAACTTGAGAAGTATTGTTTATTTCTTCAGATAAATTATGAATAGTCCCCGCAGCTTCTTTCAATATCTTATTACCTTGCTGCGTTTCTTTATTCACATCTTTAGCAGCGTCGGCTGCATCTGACGCATTTGATGAAATTTCATTGATTGTAGCGATCATTTCGTTCATTGAAGTAACAACTAAAATCGATTGCTCACTTTGTTGTTCACCTCGAGAAAGTGAACTTAATGCTTGATTCCTAACCTCTGTTGCTGAGTCCCCCAATTGCAAGCCGGTCTTAACAACTTGAGTAATGATTTCATTAATACTGCTAGCAAACGCGTTGAAAGCGATGGATATATTTGCAATTTCATCATTACCTTTAATAGGTAGCCTAACAGTAAGATCACCATCACCTTTAGATATATCCTCTAACGCAAGTTGTAACCCAGCAAGCGGTTTGAAAAGGCGATTCATTATCCAAATCAGGATGCAAATACAAATGATAAATATCCCTGAAATTGTAACTAACTGCGTCATTAATATATCAGCAGCCGCTTTGCTTACTTCTGTAATTGGGATGCCGATATCTACCGTTCCATAAAGTGCACCGTTTACATATATAGGTGACATAATGTCATAAACCCATACTTTTTGTACGTCCGCATACCATTTTGAGTATTGCGAAACCCCTTCAGTTGCTCCTTTTACGGTATAGCTGTCATCATAAACTTTATTGAGCTTTGCTTCATCACTATGAGCAATGGCTTTCACTTGCTTATTAATGACAATCGCATAGGTAATATCAGGTCGACTTTTAAGGGACGTCACTAAGCTTTGTAAATCAACTTCTGGTTGTGATGATTTTTCGAGAACATATTCAACATTCTTAACCAATAAAGAAGCTTGTTGTTGCGATTTTTTTAAAATGATTTTATCTATCTCTTGATTCGAGATATAAGACGTTGAAGCAATGCTAGTGATTGCAGCAATCACGAACATGGCAAAAACCACTATTAGTATTGTTTTTTTCATTGAGGCTATTCCTGATGTTATTAACTGTTTTCAACTAGTGATTCAACCTATTGAACCTTTTCATTAGACATAAATATTCTAATAGATTACTAGGATTTAACTTAGTCGTATTTAATTGTTTACTTTCTATATTAGATTATTGTTTTGAATGCCTTATCTTCCTAAAGCAAGAAAGAGAGTAGTGCAGATTAAAGATAAGTATAGGAATAATAATTAAAAAGATTACTCTTTTTATAGGTTGTGATTTCAGCCGTAATTTTTAAGCTTTACTTGTGTTGAACAGTACTGGTTGTATTGTCTTATAATATTAATAGGTAGTTTAAAAAATCTCCAAATTTGCATCAGAATTGAATTAAAAGGAATAAAGGCTAAAAGCACATGAACTTAAGTAATTTGTTTGCTTTTAGCGCATAAATTCAAAGTAAAAGAGATGTGAACCGATTTTCTGAATTATTATTAATTTATTCAGCCTGTTAACGTTTTAAATATCACTTTTTTGTGATAAAATTAATTAAATGTATGTAACTTATCTATTTGAATTAAAGCGCGTTCCATCAATCTATTCCCTTTTTAGATATTAAAGCTTTTAAACAAGGTAGGTCACTCAGTTAACGCACTCTATTTTGCTTCTTAGGTATAAGTTGTACCTAAAAGACAAGCATAAGATCAATTTCAATTAGGTAAGTCGATGTCTGAAAGCTTTTACAATAAAAATGCAGAGCAATTAGCAGAATTGTATTTATCTAAAACGTTCGAACAAGTACATCAGTCGTGGCTCAGCTATTTAACACCGGTATTAAACACAAAAGATGCGCGTATTTTAGATTTAGGTGCTGGTGCAGGCCGTGATAGTAAATATATGGCAGAACAAGGCGCCAAGAATAATGTATCAATCACCGCGATTGAGCCTGCCCTAACACTCGCCCAATTAGGCAAGCATCAAACTCAAGATTTAAACGTCCGTTGGTTACAAGATTCACTCCCCGATTTACATGCCGTGACCAAGCAAGAAGTCAGCTTTGATTTAATTCTACTCAGTGCAGTGTGGATGCACATTCCTGACTCACAACGAGCACGTTCATTACGTAAACTCGCTAACCTACTAAAACCCGGTGGCAAACTCGTTATCTCATTGCGTCACGGCCCCAGTGGTGATGAACGTAATATGTTTGACGTGTGCAGCGACCAGTTACAGCACATGAGCAAAGAGTTTGGATTATCTCCATCATTAGTCACTGACAAAAATGCAGATGTTATTGGACGAGAGTCAGTAACATGGCAAACGGTAGTGCTTATTAAGGAAACCAATTAATGGCGGTAAAATATTACATTGATAAATTTCAATCAATTAGAGCCGATCGTTCTAATGGTCATGTTAAGCCTCATAAAATTTGCTTACTTTTTGCTGTTATTGATCTTATTGAACAGGGGGTTATTACCCAAAACCAAATTATCTTTAATGAACAATTAAAAGCATCTTTTACTTCCTACTTTGAACCACTTAAACAGGGAAATGATAAAGATACGCCGCATTTGCCTTTTTATCATTTACAAAGCAGTAATTTCTGGCACTTAGATATTAAACCTGAATACCAAAAAGAATTTGATGAACTGAAATCTGTAAGCAATGCAACTATGTTGCATTTTGTCAATTTTGCATATATTGATGATGAGCTTTTTGATTACCTCAAAAGCTCAATAACCAGAGATGTATTGAAAGACGCCTTAACTCACAACTTAGGTGACTTAGAAACACAGTATATGCGCTGGGCTTCATCTATTGGTAAGTCTGATAAAACCATAAAAAATTATATCGGAGCATTAAAAGGTTCAATTCCAAATTGGCTTAAAGGCAGTGGTTTAGCGACAGGAAGCTTAATGTCTATCAGTTCACATGTAACTTATAGCCAAGTGACAGAAAAAATAATGCAAGTAGAAGAATTTAAAGCTAAGAATAAAAAAGGCAATGGTATGTATAGTGCAGCCATTAAATCCTATTCTGCCTTCTTAGATAATATTACTCAAACTACTCTTAATAATGATTTAGAAACGATCATTAAAGATGAGGCTACAACAGCCACGGATAAAGCAACGTTAGTGAAAACTCGTTTAGGGCAAGGAAGGTTTAGAACTGATCTGATTAATTATTGGCATGGCTGCGCTTTAACAGGTTATAGGAATACTGATTTTTTAATTGCGTCGCATATACGCCCTTGGTCTGTCTCAAATGATAAAGAAAGATTAGATCCTAACAATGGTATTTTATTACTAGCCAATATCGATAAAGCATTTGATGGTGGTTATATCACTTTTAACGATAAAGGTAAGGTGCTTATTTCTAGCTCTCTCGATGATCATAAAGTATTGGGTATTGGCGAGAACATGGCAATATCATTAAACAATGAGCATCAAAACTATCTTGCTTATCATCGAGAAGTGATTTTTAAAAATTAATACTTAATAAAGGTTTTTTATCTTGGACAATTTAATAAATAAAATAATAGAGCTAATCGATAGTGGCAATTATTTCTTAGTTATTTTAGTCGTTATTGGGGCGATTATATTTAACTCTCGAGCGATTGTTGAGTTTTTTGATGAGAGGAAGAAAGCCCGAATATCTAAGTTATATGAAGCATTACAATGCGAATATTTATCCCCTCTTGCTAAGGTACATTTACAAGATGAACTCGCTACTGAGTACTTTAAGATATCTACGGGAATTAGAGTAGAAAAGCAGTTAAGAGATGCACTCATTGAAGCTCATCAAAACTTAAATGGAGAGTTACGTTTTGTTCATTTTAAACGTGCATTACCTCATATTAGTTTTATAGATCAAAAGTTGAGTATAAAGATAACAAAAATAGATGCGTTAGGTTTTCTATATAACCTTTTACTCGGAGTTATTTTAGTCATATCAAGCATTTTATCAGTTTCCGTTATTGGCTTTATTGAGATAGAAAAAATATCAACTTTGATTGAGTATATTGGGGTTATGATATTTATCGGTCTAGTTGGCTTTTTTATGCTAAGAGAGGCATTACCTGTTATTTCTGCAAATCATGTGCGAAAAGCATTAATAAACTTTAATCGTGATTTTGATTAACTAGGATGTTTGAATCAGCGCTTATTATTTCAGCTAAATAAGTTTTATATTATTAAATGGATACTAATATTCTAAATAAGGAAATTTATGACAACTACAGTACATAATCCTGATCAATATATGTATGACTTTCAACATGTATTAACCCACAGTAAAAAGAAAATTGGCATATTACTTGGTGCTGGTGCACCAGTAAGCATTAATGTTGGTACACCTGAAAAGTATTCACCTCTTATCCCTGATATTGCAGGATTGACTAAAATAGTAAAAAGTAGCTTAACAGGGGATAATTTTACTGCTTTTAATGCGATAGAAAAATCGTTAGGTAGCTGTAATATCGAATTAATTCTTTCAAGGGTAAGATCTCTTGCTGAGGTTATCGATGATGGTATTATTCATGGTTTAAATGGGTCTGGTTATGAAGAGTTATCTAAAACAATCTGTGATGAAATAAGAAAGGTAGTTAATAAATCATTACCTGATGGAGAAAATCCATATTCACATCTGATTTCTTGGATCAATGGTATCAACCGAGATTATGCAGTAGAAATTTTTACGACTAATTATGACCTCCTTCTGGAAGAAGCCATGGAAAATGCAAGGACTCCATATTTCGATGGTTTTTCTGGCTCTAAAGCTGCTTTTTTTGATCCTGCCAGTATTTCTAGTAATGACATGCCACCAAGATGGATTCGATTATGGAAGTTACATGGGTCAATCAATTGGTCTAAAAACTCTGAAAATGAAGTTATTAGAGGTGAGGGGGCCGATGATGGGACTATGGTTTACCCTTCTCATATAAAATATGATCAAACACAATCTGCACCATTTTCTTCTTTATTTGAACGATTAAAAAACTTTCTTCTTGAGCCTGACAGCTTACTACTCACGACAGGGTTTTCTTTCGCCGATGCACATATCACAGCTAAATTAGATGAATGTTTATCAGAAAATAAGTCTGCAGCAATATTTGCTTTTCAATATAAAAAATTAAGTGAAGAAGGTTATGCAACAAAAGCTGCACTTCGAAGGCCTAATATTAGTGTTTATTGTAAGGACGGTGCAGTTATCAATGGGGTTAAAGCAAACTGGAAAATTGGTGATGAACCTAGCAAAAACTGGGCTGTAATTAGAAAAGAATATTGGAGCAAAGATGAATTTCATTTAGGCGATTTTGTGAAATTTTCAAAATTTTTAGCGAATTCAGGTGGTGGGAAGTGTCTTACAGATATAATAATACCATTTGTAGAGGGCACTGAAAATGAATCATAATCCTACTTATTTAGGAAAAATAACATCAGTCTCTGGTGCATCTGTAAATGTTGAATTAACTCAACAAGTTCGATCCGGTTTACTCATAATTGAAGGGAAAACGCATAGAATTGGTCAAGTTGGTAGTTTTATACGCATACCTCAAGGGTATAATAGCTTGTTTGGTGTGATATCTGAAACAATTGAAACCTCTGTTAATTATGAAGAATTAGGAAATGAAAAAAGAGTAATAAAAGTAGAGCTTGTAGGAGAGTCTATAGGCTATGATTTTGAAAGGGGTATAAGTCAGTTTCCATCAATCTCGGAAGAGGTTCATTTAGTTACTGAAGACGATCTTAAAAAAATTTATGGGGAAAAAAGCAATGGGCAGATAATTATTGGAAAATTATCTAGTTCTGACAGTATTAATGTAAGTGTTGATTTAGATAGTTTGGTAAGCAGGCATTCAGCTGTTCTTGGATCAACAGGGTCTGGGAAATCAACAAGTGTAGCTAGTCTTATTCGGTCAATAGTTACTTCACATGATAGTAAAGTGATAATGCCTTCAGCTCGTATTGTCTTATTCGATATACATGGAGAGTATGCTTCAGCACTTGGAGATATCTCTAATGTTTTTTCTATTACACCTACTGGAAAAGAAGATAATTTTTATATCCCTTATTGGTGTGTGTCTCCTTACAGCTTATGCAACTTTCTTTGTGGTCAAAATGAAAGTCTTAGTAATAAATTTATGGAGTTAGTCCTTAAAGATAAAAGGGACTATGCAAAAACACACATAGAGTTAAATATTGATCCAGTGAAAGTAACTGCAATGACTCCTTTACCATTTCGTCTTAGAAAAATTTGGTATGAACTAGTTCACTATGACAATGTTAATTACAATGAAAAAGAAAAAATAAATCCTTCTTATTCTGATAAAGGAAATAGTGAAGATCTCATTGCTCCAATATTTAACCCGCCTGGAGCGTCAAGTAACCCTCCTCACAAAGGTGGTAATCAAGTCTGGCGGAAACAATTAGAACAGATGCGTTCAATACTTTTAGATAGCCAATATTCCTTTTTACTAATTCCCGGCGATTGGAATCCTGATGTAAATAATGAAATCAAAAAAGACTTACCAGAGCTAATTAGTACTTGGTTAAGTAATGGTAAACCAATTTGTATTTTAGATTTATCTGGAATGCCATCTTCTCGTTTAGAGTTATTACTTGGTTCTGTTATTGAAGTCTTATTTGAATCAGCTATATGGGGACGTTATTTAGATGAGGGGATGAATGAAAAACCCTTATTACTTATTATGGAAGAAGCACATCGTTATCTTTCTAATGAAAATAATGGATTAGCAAAAGATATGGTTCGGAGAATCGCTAAAGAAGGTCGAAAATTTGGTGTTGGTTCAATGCTAATAAGTCAGAGGCCTTCAGAAATCGATGAAACAATTTTATCTCAATGTGGAACTCTATTTTCGTTAAGAATAAATAATGCGACCGATAGAGCAAGAGTTAAATCAGCTATGGCTGATGGCCTATCTGGAATTATCGACGCTTTACCTATTTTAAGAACAGGGGAAGCAATTGTTACTGGAGAAGCGGCTAAATTGCCTATGAGATTTAAATTTAAAATACCACAAGAAGGTCAATTCCCTGATAGTAAAGATCCTAAAGTAGCAGATAGCTGGTCTAAGGAATATCAGAAATCAGACTTTAAATCATTAGTTAATTGCTGGCGTTTGCAAGATGTAAAGCCGAAACCAATAATAATAAAAATAATATAAGGAATAAAGTTAATGGAAAGAATATCAGTCGACTCAAGTAATCTTGTTTCAGTTGGATATAACGAAGAAACATGCACTCTTGAAATTGAATTTAACAGCGGGCTTTATCAATATTTTGACGTACCGTCTTACATTCATGAAGAACTAATGAACTCCGGTTCAAAAGGTTCATATTTAAATACAAATGTTAAGAATACATATCAATATGAAAAAATTTAAAATACAGGACCAAAGCATGTTCAAAATATTCATATAGATATTACTATACTGTTGTATTTACTGGCAGATTATATTTTTAATATAACCTGTCAGTTGATCTACAAAGTGTACTTTATATTTTAAAAGAGCCTACATGTTTATCTAATGCTAGAAGTACGGGACACTTAATGGTTTTTACTCTACAGAATCAGAGTTTAAAGACATTGTTCTTCATGAAGATGATTGCGAAAATATGCGCATTGTTGGCGAGTTTGTTACCGTGTTAGAAGAATAATTATTTAATGATATAGCCTAAGTACTCAATAATGAAATACAAAAAAGCCGAACATAAGTTCGGCTTTTTTTATGCGACTAAATAAGATTACTCTTCTTCAGCAACAACTGGACGGTCAACGAACTGGATATAAGCCATTGGAGCTTTATCGCCAGTACGGAAACCACATTTAATGATACTAGTGTATCCACCAGGACGAGTCGCGTAGCGAGGACCTAGTTCATTAAACAATTTTGCTACTGTTGCATCATCACGAAGACGAGCAAACGCTAAACGACGGTTAGCAACGCTATCCACTTTAGCTAATGTAATTAATGGCTCAATTACACGACGCAATTCCTTTGCTTTAGGCACGGTAGTTTTAATAACTTCATGCGTAGCAATCGAGATTGCCATATTACGAAACATAGCCTGACGGTGGCTGCTGTTTCGGTTAAGTTGACGTCCACTTTGACGATGGCGCATAACCTAATCCTTATTATTCGTGAATCGGTTTTAGACTAATCTTCAATTAAACTTGCTGGTGGCCAATCTTCTAAGCGCATGCCTAGAGATAATCCACGAGAAGCAAGTACATCTTTGATTTCAGTTAGAGACTTCTTACCTAAATTAGGCGTTTTTAGAAGTGCAACTTCAGTACATTGTACTAGGTCACCGATATAATGAATCGACTCTGCTTTCAAACAATTAGCAGAACGAACAGTGAGTTCTAAATCATCTACTGGGCGTAAAAGAATTGGATCAAATGCAGGTTTTTCTTCTTCAACTGGAAGTTGTACTTTTGTTCGTAAATCAACAAATGCGTCTAATTGCTCAGCTAAAATTGTAGCTGCACGACGAATTGCTTCTTCAGGCTCTAAAGTACCATCTGTTTCCATATCGATAATAAGCTTGTCTAAATCGGTACGTTGTTCAACACGCGCTGATTCAACACTGTAAGCTATACGCTCAACAGGACTGAAAGTCGCATCTACTAATAGACGACCAATTGGACGCTCATCTTCTTCGCTATGCATACGTGATGAAGCTGGAACATAACCGCGACCTGATTCAATTTTAATACGCATGCTGATTTCAGCATTGCCCGTTAAATTACAGATCACGTGTTCTGGATTGACTATTTCTACATCACCATCATGAATGATGTCGCCTGCTGTAACAGGACCAGCGCCAGATTTAGTTAAACTAACTAAAACTTCATTTTTACCTTCAAGTTTTACAGCTAGACCTTTAAGGTTAAGAAGGATCTCTAGGATATCTTCTTGTACGCCTTCTTTGGTGCTGTACTCATGTTGTACACCATCAATTTCAACTTCTGTTACTGCCGTTCCCGGCATAGATGATAACAAAATACGACGAAGAGCATTACCCAAAGTGTGGCCGAAACCACGCTCTAGTGGCTCAAGAACTACTTTAGCTCTAGTTGTCGAAATTTGTTCGATATCAACTAATCTTGGTTTTAGAAAATCAATTACAGAACCCTGCATTTATGTCCTCTCTTAAAAATTAACTTTACTTAGAGTAAAGTTCGATGATTAACTGTTCGTTAATCTCAGCAGATAAATCTGAACGTTCAGGTTGACGTTTAAATTCGCCTTCCATCTTCGTTGTATCAACTTCAACCCAAGCAAGGGCTTCACGTTGACCAGCGATTTCTAATGCAGCGCCAATACGTGATTGCTTTTTAGCTTTTTCACGAATTGCGATAACATCGCT
>NZ_JACJDP010000038.1:0-39599 GCF_014163575.1 Psychromonas sp. SR45-3 | reverse complement strand
CCACTGGTTAGTTCCGGTGGGGCTTTTTTAATTGTGTTGATTTATGAGCTAGGCAGAAAGTAGGGCGAGTTTGCCGACAGGCAAGGTTGACGAGCGGAGGAGCTCTGCGACGACCGTTCCATCGCCAAGCTGGCATAGTATTCAGAAAAAAACCTGTAGACTCTGTCTACAGGGTTTTTTTCGTTTAGGGCTTTTGAATAACGACCTACTTGAACATGGAAAGGTGACGGGTAGCAACGCAGTGGCCATCCTTCAGTGCGACAGATAGGGGGGAATGATGCGGTCAGCATCGTCTTATGAGCGGGCTAAGCTCTGTGTGCCCTGGTGATATCGCGATAGCGATGGGTCATGAGCAATCTCCTCCCATCGCCAAGCTTGCATAGTATTCAGAATAATCCCTGTTGACTTATGTCAGCAGGTTTTTTTTCGTTTAGGGCTTTTGGTGGTGATGTCCTGCTTGAGCAGGGGATAAACAAAATGCCACGCAGTGGCCATCCTTCAGTGCGGCAGTAGGGCGAATATCGCGATAGTGATGGGGCATGAGCAATGTCCACCCATCGCCAAGCTTGCATAGTATTCAGAACAATCCCTTTTGGCTTATGTCAGCAGGGATTTTTTCGATTAGGGCTTATGGTGGTGATGCCCTGCTTGAGCTGGGGATAAATAAAGCGCCACGTAGTGGCCATCCTTTAGTGCGATAGACAGGGCCGAATGATTCGGTAGCATCGTTTAATGAGCGAGCTAAGCTCTGTGTGCCCTGGTAGTTTGCCGACAGGCAAGGTTAACAAACATTGTTCATTGATCGCCAAGCGCATAATTTAAAATAGCGCCACTGGTTAACTTTGTTCATTAAATCTAATTAAATAAATTGCGTCACTAATGCTTGTTGCTCTCTTAATTTATTCTGCAGCTTTTTTGATAAAGAAATAGATTTTTTACCGTGTTCTTCTGTGACCCTCGCCATATCTGCAATTGCTGTGATGTTACGATTAATATCCTCAGAAACTAAAGACTGCTCTTCTATTGCAGTGGCTATCTGAATATTAAGGTTCGTTAATTCACCGACTTCCAATATTATTTTGTCTAACGAATTGCCAGTTTCGGCAGAAAGCTGTACACAATTATCAGAGAGTTCTGAGCCTTTTTTCATGGCTTTATTTGCAAAGTTAGACTCTAAATTTAATTGCATCAATAATGAATTCACTTCATTGGTTGACTGTTGAGTACGAATTGCTAAAGCGCGGACCTCATCAGCAACAACTGAGAAACCTCTACCTTGATCGCCTGCTCGTGCTGCTTCAATAGCAGCATTCAGTGCAAGTAAATTAGTTTGATCTGCAATACTACTAATTTCATTTAAGACAGCTTCAATTGACTTAGACGCATTAACTAAGCGATTAATCGCTTGATCCACCTCGCCTAACTGTACGGATAAATTATTATTAGCATTAATATTACTCTGAACCATCTTCTGACCATGATGGCTAAGTTCTAACCCTGTTTTAGATGCTTGTGCAGCACTATCAATAACTAAAGCTAGGTCTTGTATTGTCGTGGACATCTCATTCACCGCGGTAGCGACTTGCTCTGTTTCATTATTTTGCTGAGATAGAATAGCTGAAATATCTAGTCCAGATTGAGATGATTCATTCGCCATTTCTGAAAGAGTATCTGATACATCACATACTCTTCCAACCACCGCTTTAAGTTCTGCTTCTCGCATTTCTAAAGCAAGTGTAATCGCACTGATTACATTATTATTACCGGAATAGATAAAGCTCATTAACGGGTTGTCAAAAACAGATTTGGCTTGTTTTATTAATTTTTTAAATTTTAAACGCCAGCTAAAAAAAACAATATTGAATACCAGTGAAATTAATACCATTGGTAAACTAAGTAATAAATTAAGTTGGGTGAAAGCAGCAATCCATAATGAATATAACAATGAAACCGTTATAAATAGTTGAAACCAAAAAGTGAGATCAACACTAAATTTTAATTGCCAAGGTAATTTACCCTGATTTATTTTTTTGTAGACTTGCTCCGCCCTATCAACAACTTCACGGTCAGGTTTCGTTCTTATCGATTGATACTCATATACTTTACCTTGCTCATCTCTTATTGGGGTAACAAATGCATTAACCCAATAATAATCTCCATTAGCGCATAAGTTTTTTACTGGCCCCATCCATGATTGACCTGATTGTATAAATTGCCATAGATTTTTAAATGCTGCGGGAGGCATATCTGGATGACGGATCATATTATGAGGATTACCTTGTAACTCTGCTAATGAGTAACCTGCTATATCGCAAAAATTTTTATTTGCATATTTTATATGGCTATCTAAATCTGTCGTAGATAGCAGTATTTCATGTTCGCCAAATAACCTTTCTTTACTCATTAATCATTCTCACTTTAAATATTTTTGTAAATTATAGGTACAGTTAGTTTTTTATTATTGACTCAGGTTAGTTAATGCTTAAAAAATAGTCAGCAATGTGAAGTTAAACGGTTATTTAATGTATTACGATATGACTAGAAAATTCTTGGCTGCTACTCTTTATTTCAAACATATTATCTATGGTAAGGAAGGGGGCTCCTATTTTTTATTTTTAAGGTGATATAAATAAATATTAACAATCTTTTAAGTATGACTAATGAAGGAGATTTATATGCTTGCTCCTTAGAATTATGCTATAAAATCTACTAAATATTTAATTAGTTACTAAAACATTCTGGGGAAATTAAGTATTGTTTGTGCCATTTTAAATAGTGCTCAAAAGGCATCGGCTTAGCAATTAGGTAACCTTGTATAGCATCAATATGCATCGCTTTTAAGATGTTGAATTGTTGTTGTGTTTCGACTCCCTCTGCAACCACCGTTATGTCTAAATTTTTAGCCAAATTGATAATTGCTTCAACAATACTTAAACCTGAGGCATGATCTGAAATGTTATCAATAAAGCTTTTATCTACTTTTAACTCTTTAACTGGATATGCATGTAAATGTGATAAACAAGAATACCCTGTGCCAAAATCATCAATTGAGAAAGTAAACCCTATTGCTTTTAACTCTTCCATTTGTTGCACTGTATGTAGAGGATCATGAGCCAACATAGATTCTGTTATTTCTAACTTAATTCTAGAGGGGTGAACATTAAACTTATTAACAATGCTAAGTAGTTCGGTTTTCAAGGTTGAGGAGTTAAATTGATTTTGACTGATATTAATTGAAAGATTGAATGTGTCATCGACAACATTGTTATCGACCAATTGGTTAATTAAGCAACATATATCTTGTAAAACTATATTTTGTAGTTTTTGAATCAAACCAAATTGCTCTGCAATAGGAATGAATTCATTGGGAGCGATAAGTCCTTTAATAGGGTGCTTCCAACGGATCAACGCTTCGCCACCTGTTATTAACCCTGCAATATCTACTTGTGGTTGAAAGTAAGCGCAAAACTCATTGTTGTCGATTGCCCTAATAATATCGGTTTCTAACTTTGTTTGTTTTTCAAGCAATGTTTGCAAACGAGAATCATAGAAACTATAACTGTTTCCTCCTTTTACTTTAGCTCGATACATGGCGGTGTCTGCAAACTTTAAAATATTTTCTACGTTTGAGTTGGCGTTTTCAATCAAACAAATTCCAATACTGCCACTTACCTGAAAAGCTAAGGCTCCAATTTGAAATTTATCATAAAATACTTGTTGTAATTTTTGTGCGACTATAGCGGCTTCGTTAGTGGCATGCTTATTATTTTCACCAATATATTCAAGTAAAATAACAAACTCATCACCTCCAATTCTTGCTAAAGTATCAGCGGCACGTACCACAGAACCTAATCTTCTTGCCATCTCAATTAACAGTTCATCACCTGCACTGTGACCTAATGAGTCATTAATTCTTTTAAAGTTATCTATATCTAAAAATAATAAAGCTCCGGCTTTATGCGTACGTTTTATTCTTTCAACACAGCGTGTGAGTCGTTCTGTGAGTAATCGTCTGTTTGGTAGGTTAGTAAGTGGGTCATAGTAAGCTAATTTTTCTATTTCTTTTTCTGCTTTTTTACGAAGGGTAATATCTCTTGTCACCCAAAGTACATGCTTTTGAGGTGGCGCACCTGGTTGGTCATAAATAATAGGGGTCGTTCTCCCTTCAAAAATTACAATTCCTTTTTTCACTTCAAGCTCGTACTCAAATACTTGAACTTCATTGCTGGAAAGTGTTTTTTTGATTATGGCCATAATAGGGGCTGCGTACTTTTTAGGTAAAATATCATTTACATTTTTATTAATTAATTTATCTACCGAATAGGCAAGTAAATCTTCAGATGAGCCATAAACATCTAGATAGAGACCATCCTCATTTAAAATCAGAGCTGGATCTGGCATGACCTTGGTAAATGCATTAAGTTTTTTGTTGCTGACCTCGAGATCATTAATTAATTTTTCTACTTTACTTGAGTGTTGTAATTTCTCTAATGCAATACTTGAAAAATTCACAAAATAATCAATCAACTCTAAGTCTTTTTTTGAAGGTGTTTTAGGGTGGTCATGATAAATAGCAAATGACCCAAGCACGATTGATTGTGAAGAGGTGATAGGAGTAGACCAGCATGACTTAAGATTAAATTGGATCGCTATTTCTTTAAAGTCTTGCCATAACAGGGATGTTTCGATGTTCTCTGCGATAATTCGTGAATTCCGGTATGCAGCAGTACCACATGACCCGACTGCATCACCAATTTTTATTCCGTTTATTATTTCAGAATATTTTGGATCCATACTTGGAGCTGCACAATGGAATAGCCGATCGGCATTGAGTGATAAAATGGAACATTTCGCAGATTTATCATCAATAATATCTTCAATCGCTAAACAAATATCATCAAAAATATCATTGAGAGACTCTCCTAATGCTATCTTGGATAAGATATTATTCTGATGAGCTAATAAACTTTTTTGTCTATTTGATTCCATGTTCCCTCTGCACTTTCATTGAGTAACGATTCATTATAGTACAAATATGTGACCTAACAAAAAATAATGGAAAATAAATGTATATGTAAGCTGTTGTTTTATATGTAGAATATTTCTATGGGTATTGCTGATTATTGATTATCTATTTTGATAAATGGGATTGATTCATTTTTTAAGGCCTTATCTATGACATATTACAATGAACAATAAGAGGGCATGGGAACTATTATATTGGTATATTTGCAGAAAGTAAGATTAGTATCAATGGTCTCCCCACAGGGACTCGAACCCCGATCATCCGCTTAGGAGGCGGGTGCTCTATCCTGTTGAGCTATAGAGAGACTAATATATTGATTATATTATATAAGTTAGTACTTATCTAATACGCGTTCATTATACATAATTACTGTATTGATTTAATAGTAGCAATATCATTGATTTGAATATTACTTAAGGGATATTCATCTAAAGTGCTCAGTACTGCACTATCAGCATAAACTTCAACTACCTTCATTGCTTGTGCAGAGGTAGTTGCTGATTGTCTCTCGATACCAAATTGATCTTTAAAATTACTTGCGTAAGCGAGTTCAATGATTGTTCCCGGCTGTAGACCATTTTTTATACCTAAGTTTATTTGTACGCTATCACTGGTCACTGCTATCACCCGAGCTTTAGGAATGACGCACTGTATATGTTGTGATATATCTGTATTGGCCTGGGCTAAGCTAGTTAAAATAGCTTGTCCATATTGATAATCCCAGAATTGTTTACTGTTTAAATCTGCATACTCTTCTTTACCATATTGCCATGACGTACTTTGGCGATACTGCTTGCTGAACAGTAATTGCCCTTGAAATGCATCATATAGATAAACGGTCATATAAAAATGTCGATCCGGATTACTTACCCAGTACGTCAATGAATTTTTGCTTTCAAATTTAACGGATAAATCATTAACTTCCCCAAATATAACAAATTGACTATCTGTTTGAGCGGAGAGACTGCTTAATGTATTTGTTAAATTTCTATTATTATATTTTTCACCTAATTTTAATGGCGTGTCGATATAGCGACGAATATTGAATAAATTAGGACTAAGAGACAATTGATTAAAAAAAGTTTCGCTTACTTTTTTATGTAAGTCATAAATTTGACCATCAACTGTATGTTGCGGTACGTTCATTGCAAAACGACTGATGACGATTGATTTTGGAAATTGGCTGCCAATACATTGTTCCTCTCTTGCAACGATATTGACTTTAATGCTGACGGTTAATAATTTATTTTTTTGCGTTTCTTCGATGATTTTTAAGGCTTTAATCTCACCACCAGAATTAAGAATTAACTTATTTTCAACTAAAACCCCTTGATTTACTTGCTGCAAACTCGATATTGCTCCTCCGGAAAATAATAAGGCATCTTTTACAGCTTTTTTAATTGCTTGCTCACGAGCCTGTCCAATATCATCATTTATAATGGAGGCATTCGCACTTGCTTGAAACCATTGTGCAGAGGCATTAATAGATGATATTAGTAATAAAATAAAGACAACTTTTTTCATGACATTCTCGCCTGCTTGCTAAGGTAATTAAAAGTGTTGCCATATATTTTCATAAAGCGCTTTAATGTTGCTTTATCTTATGGCTATCTATTG
Source organism: Psychromonas sp. SR45-3 (assembly GCF_014163575.1). Classification (NCBI taxonomy): domain Bacteria; kingdom Pseudomonadati; phylum Pseudomonadota; class Gammaproteobacteria; order Alteromonadales; family Psychromonadaceae; genus Psychromonas; species Psychromonas sp. SR45-3. The sequence continues at coordinate 32,956 of NZ_JACJDP010000038.1, read as the reverse complement.
ATAAGCAAAATATAAACCAACTTTACATTTACCTGTTTGATAATCCTTTTTAATAAATTTGTATTAAAGTTTTTTGAAGTTTAACCGATAACTTATTTAGTATAAAAATTTCTTATCGAGGCAGGCTTTCATGAAAACGCTATTTGTTATTTCTACATTACTTCTTATGTTGCAAGGTTGCTCTACTGCGGCAACTCCCTCTGCTGATGAGGTTGAAATTAAAGAACAAGCTCGATTACAGCAAATAGAGCAGGAAAGACGTGCGAGTGAAGATTACCTTTATTATTATGTTGCTCACTCATATAGTAACAATAGACCTGATAGCGAAGGCAGTGACCAAGCTGACGTTCAAACGGATTCCAATGGGTATGGTCATTTGTATACCTTCAATGGCAAAAAATCACTCATATTGTCTGAAGTTGTCAGTAAAATGGCAGATCAGTTACTTTATAATTACGAATATCAATTCCAAAATTCGGCGATTGCATTAACTTCATTAGTTGATTTGAATAATCACCAAAATACGAGTTGGTTAGGTCAAACTATTTCAGAACAATTCATTCATGAATTACATATTAGAAAGCTACGTGTTATAGATTTTAAATTAACAGGTAATATTCAAGTCACTGAAGATGGTGAGTTTGCTATCTCTAGGAACTGGAAAAAACTAAATAATAATGTAGATGTTACTCGTATACTCACAGGAACTATGTCTCGTAACGAAGAAGGTGTGATTGTAAATGTACGTATAGTAAACGCCGCCAGTAGTGTTGTTGAGTCAACAAGTAGCGCCTTTATCCCACATAATATATTTGTAGGTGGTCGCTATGACTATCGTCCTAAACAGTTTATCTCTCGCAATAGCCAGCGTAATGAAAGTAATGCATTGGTTCGTTTAGTGGAATAAAAGCAATGTGCCAGCATTGTTATAAGCAGACTTCGGTCTGTTTTTTTTTGCCGATTACTTCTGATATCTATAAACCTGATTATCGGTATTATTTATTAATCTATTACTTTATTAATATAGGTATGCTTATTGCTTTAATTAATGCATCAATGATAAAGCGTCAATATTAAAGCATCAATGTTAAATCAGCTGAGGAAGGGGCAAATGACCTTTTCTAATTACTTATGAAAAAGGAGCCTATAATGCTCATAAAAAATTACTATAGCCGTTTAATCACAATATTACCGATATCGGTCGCTGTGTTATTTTTATCTGCCTGTAGTCTCAATACTATGCCTACAGAAGCTGTTGAAGAATATGAATTTGTCGCAGTAGGGTACGCGACAATGGATGCACAGAAGGGCGCTACGGATGATATTAAAATGCTTAATGCAATCAAAGCTTCTAAGTTAGAAGCCTATAAAGAATTAGCAGAGCAGGTCTATGGTGTTATGTTAACGTCTGAAAATAGTGTGAAGGAATATCAGCTACAAAGTAATGGCATAAAAGGAAAGGTTAAAGGTTTAGTGAGAGGTGCTAAAGTGCTTCGGACGTATCATGAAGATGATTTGTACATTACTGAGTTAGGGCTTAATATGAAAACTCTCCCATTCTTAAAAGATGCTGAATTTGCAGATAATGAAGCGGTGATCAAAGTGCAAAGCCAAGTTTATTATTAGTTTTAAAGCGAAATTATAGAAACTTTATGATAGACGTATGTTGAAAGGTGGTGGTTCGCTTTATTGTCAAATCTGGTTGATTGTTTTAATTGAGGTCTAAGGGGCGTTACTAATTAATCTTAGAATCATTAATTAAACTTAGCGTTATCGTTTAGGCCTGTGTTGCGAAGTGATTTTTACATCGGCTATTATATTGCACGCTTAGCAAAGTGATGTTTAGAATAGCTAGTTCAGGGAGACTTGGAGTGTTTAATTAGAGTGGGCTTTGATTAACTAAGAGAGAGCTAGATACTTATATTACGCTTCAATATTTTTACCTAATAAACTTCCGCCACTGAGCAATCCTTTTTGATCGTAAGTGACACTGTTTTTACCTTTGGCTTGTGTCAGTATTTGCATCAAATGCTTGTTACTTTTCATGCTTAATTCTATTAACCGACCGTTAATTGCATTATTTTTTTGGCAAAGCTGTAGGTTAGTTTGAATTTCACCTTGTAGCGTCACAAGTTCAGGATCTTGCTGGATAATAGTTAAATTTTCTGGCGTACTGATCTGCTTGTTATAGCTATTAATATTTTGTAATAACTTCTGTTTGTTAAACAACAAAGTGTTAAGTCCTACAAATGACTTTTCTTTTAAACAGTTTTTCTCTTCATCAAGCAAATCATGTAATGCTTGAATTGTTTCTGATAGCTCTGATAGTTGTTTTGTTAGCATTTTTTATTCTTTTAAGTGTATGTATTAGCTTGAAAAGGCTTTGCTAAAATCAGCTTCAAATTTACCTAGCTTTTCCGCTAACTGCTCAGTATTAATTTTATAGTCACCGTTTAATATCGCCGCTTTCAATGTTTCTACACGTTTCATATTTACCTGGGACTCACTTGATGTTTGCATTTTATTTAAATTTAATGCCTGTGAAGTCAATTGTACAGAGTCCTTGCTTGAGCTAACTGCCGTTTTATTATCTGCGGCGTTTGTCTCACTCTGTTTTTGAGTTTTATGTTGCTCAACAGAAAGCTTGCTCTGAGGCGTTTGACGGTTGATGTTTATACTCATAATCGTGTTCCAATTAGTCTACATAGTTAAGGTATCGGCAGGAATATGGATAACTTTAGCTAAAATGGTGACTTTTTTAAAAAGTTACATGTACTTCTTTGAGTGCATAAACAGTACCTACAACGACACGTTGTGTACGTGCATTTTTCACTCTTACAGTACTGCCTATATTACCATCAGTTAACGCAATACCCGAGGCTTTTATTACTAAGCCATTTTGGTTTGCGGTAATTGTCACTTTATCATTCTCGCAAACGTAACAAATATCTTTGTGGCGAATACTTTTCTTTGATGATACGTTTCTTTTTAAGCGAACACCGGTTAGCGATTCTGTGCTGCTGAACGTACTACCTCGCACTTGAGATTGTGCTTTATAAATACGTTTAATATTGTCATCTTTTAACATTTCTCCTTTGTTTAAAGAATGTCGAGTGACAATTAATGGAATTAAAGTTTGTACTTTGACACGAATATAAGTGTCCCACTTACTTTCTCCTAGGCAAGATACTTTGACGGCGGTTTTTCTTTTGATTTTATCGCCTACAATATGTCCTTGTAATGGCTCTGTACAAATGGCAAAAGTTTGTCGAGATGATAATTCAATCGCTTTGATATAAAGTTTTTTTTCGCCCGTTAGTTCAAAACTTTGTTGATATTTATCAAAAACTAGAGCCTCTGCAAATTTTTCTATCTCTTTTGAGTAATTAGAGTCTGCAAAACTGTAAGAAGTGCCTAGACTTAGGGCAATTAAAATAAATCGAATCAATTTGCTCACCTCGTGTAAGTGAATTTTTATATTGCTGATGCATTATTAAAGATTATAGTATTTTTATAAAAAATAATCATAGCTAGCAACCATAACAAAAAGGAACAGAATATGGCAGGTGTTTTAGACTCGGTTAATCAACGTACTCAGTTGGTAGGTCAAAATAGACTTGAGTTACTGCTTTTTAAGTTAGGTGGTATTCAACGTTATGGTATTAACGTATTCAAAGTAAGAGAAGTCTTACAGTGCCCCCCACTTACTGCTTTACCTAAATTGCATCCCGCTATTCGCGGTATCGCCCATGTGCGAGGTCAGACAATTTCTATTATTGATATGAATCTTGCAACGGGGGGACGTGCAATACAAGATATTCAGGATAGATTTATTATCATTACAGAATACAACCGCTCCATCCAAGGTTTTTTAGTGGGGTCGGTTGAGCGTATTATTAATATCAACTGGGAAAACATTCTACCACCACCAAATGGTGTTGGTCGTTACAATTACTTAACAGCGGTTACTGAAATTGATGGATCTCTTGTAGAAATTTTAGATGTTGAAAAAATTCTAGATGAAATTGCGCCTGTCGATACCGAAGTTACGGCGGAAGTGATCGCCCAGTTGCCGATGGAAGAGATGAAGAATAAACGTATTTTAGTGGCAGATGACTCGTCAGTTGCACGTAAACAAATTCAACGTGCTCTTTCCGCGCTTGGTATTGAGTGTGACCTTGTTAAGGATGGTAAAGAAGCGTTGAATTTCTTAAAAGAAGTCGCTAAGACACAGCCCGTGATTGAAAAATATGCATTGATGATTTCAGATGTAGAAATGCCAGAAATGGATGGATATACCTTAACTGCTGAAGTAAAGTCTCACCCTGACTTGAAAGACTTGCATATTATATTGCATACTTCATTAAGTGGTGTCTTTAATCAAGCGATGGTTGAGAAAGTGGGGGCTGATGATTTTATCGCCAAATTCAATCCTGATGAATTAGCGTCAGCAGTGCAGAAAGTTATTAATTTGGGTGTAAAATAATATTTTCTGAGCAAAACACGTTAAAACTGTTTCATTTGAAATAGCTGATAATTATTTTGTCAGCTATTATTTTTCATTGGCCTTGATGGTTAATATTTTAAAGTTTGCCATGCCCTCTATACAACAATTAAAAGCGAGTAATAATTAGTGAGAACTATTTCTGATACCACCTATAAGCAGTTTGCTAGTTTTTTAGAAGTACAATGTGGCATTGTGTTGGGCGATAACAAGCAGTACCTTGTTAAAAGTCGTTTATTGCCATTAGTGACTGAGTTTAAACTGGAAAGCTTAACTGAACTGATAGAGCAAGCAATGGGTATTCGAAATCGTCAATTACGCACTATGGTTATTGATGCGATGACGACCAATGAAACCCTATGGTTTAGAGATCGATACCCTTTTGAGTTATTAACCAGTAAATTATTTCCTGAGTTTCTTGAAACGAAAAAGAATATAAAAATCTGGTCATCGGCTAGTTCGTCTGGTCAAGAAGCTTACTCTATTGCAATGACGGCTTTAGAGTATAAAAAGAGTAAACCTAGTAGCAACTTAAGTGTACAAATTATTGGTACTGATATTTCTGATTCGATGTTGGCACAATGTAAAGCTGCAGAATATGATAACTTAGCACTATCCCGAGGCTTATCAGATACGCGTAAAAATCAGTTTTTTGTGCCTGTAGGCAGTGACGGAAATAAAATGCAAATTAAACCTGAGGTCAAAACTTTGACTTCTTTTAAAAGCTTAAATTTATTGGATAGCTACGGTTCGTTAGGTAAGTTTGATATCATTTTTTGCCGTAACGTACTTATCTATTTTGCTAACGACGTGAAATCAAAAATATTGAATCAGTTTGCAACTGCTTTAAACCCAGGTGGATACCTTATTCTAGGTGCTTCTGAGTCATTAAATGGATTAACTGACCGATTTGAAATGGTACGTTGTAATCCTGGTATTATTTATAAATTAAAAAGCAAGTAAGTCTTTATTTGCCACTTTTTTGGTAGAGAGGCAGTTTTTGCCTCTTTACTATAAAAGCGTCAAGTCTATTAATTCAACTCTATTATTCACGTTTTTATTCGCTAATAAAGGGGCTCATGTAACCTTTCTATCTTCTTTAATATCGGTTAAACCACTCAATCCTCCTGTTTTTACTATTAAATACTTACAGTTTTAATTTTTTATTAATTAATTGTCTTTAATATTTCTTTTTGGCACATGCTTTGCATTTGTAATAACAAAGGAGAAAATTATGGCGATTAACTTTGAAAAAGCATTAGGTATGCATCAGCACACGTTAGGTATTCGATCACGTCGTACTGAAATTTTAGCTTCTAATATCTCAAATGCTGATACACCTAATTACAAAGCAAAAGATATTAACTTTAAAGACGCACTCAATGCTGCAAAGTCTGGTGCAGGTGTTTCACTTAACCGTACCAATAGCGCTCATAATTTAGGCTTCTCAACTTCAATGGCTCAAAATGGTCTGTTATTCCGTAATACAAATCAGCCTGATACGGGTGATGGTAATACAGTTGATTTAGAAGTTGAACGTAATTTGTTTATGAAAAATAGTTTGGAATACCAAGCCAGTTTAGATTTTTTAAATAGTAAAATATCAGGGCTTCGCACTGCGATCAAAGGCCAATAATAGCATGTCAGGGGAACTACTATGAGTTTATTAAAAGTATTAGATGTAGCCGGAACTGGCATGAGTGCACAATCTGTACGCTTAAATACAACCGCCAGTAACTTGGCTAATGCAAACAGTGTTAGCAGTAATATCGACGAAACCTATAAAGCGAGGCACCCTGTATTTGCTGCAGAGTTAAATAGAGCAATGGGTGGTTTAGACAGTAGTGTTGGTGTCAAGGTACAGGGCATTGTTGAAAGTACTGCTGAATTAAATCAGGAATATGCACCTAATCACCCTAAAGCCGATGAAAATGGTTTTATTTATCACTCCAATGTCAATGTGATGGAAGAGATGGCTAATATGATCAGTGCTTCTCGTTCATATCAAACTAACGTGCAAATCGCAGAAGCGGCAAAGCAAATGTTGAATCGTACATTGCAATTAGGCAAATCGTAAGGATATATAGATGACTACTATCACTTCATCATCATTTAATTTTACAAAGCCTTTAACCGAAGAACAGGTTAATGCAAACTCTGAAATCGATGCAGAGCAGCAATTGAGCCAAGAAGATTTTTTCTCTTTATTATCTCAACAGCTCGCTTATCAAGACCCTTTTTCTCCCGTTGATAACTCAGAAATGATTGCGCAAATGGCATCGTTTACTACTGCCGAAGGGATTGCCACCATGGGCAGTGAATTTGCTGGTATTAAAGAAGTATTAAACTCTAGCCAAGCACTAGAAGCCTCATCATTAGTGGGTAAAAAAGTATTAATACCAAGCGACCAAACTTATTTAACTGAAGGTGGTACAGCTTCCGGTTCGTTAACAACGACAACCGGAGCTTATAATACCTCGGTCTCCATTACCGATAAAACGGGTAATATCATCCGTACTCTGGCCTTAGGCGATGTTGGTGCGGGTAATCAACGTTTTGACTGGGATGGTTTAGATTCACAGGGGGATCCTGCGCCCGCTGGAACCTATACATTTGCTGCAAATGGCATGGTAAATGGCAAAGGTGAAGCATTAACGACGGCTTCCTACGCGCATGTAGAAAGTGTGAGCTTAGGCGGTGGAACTGCTAGCGTCTACTTAAATCTAAAAGGTTTAGGCGGAATTGAACTTAAAGATGCAATTGAAGTTGCAGAAAACATATAACTAAGAGGAAGTCACTATGTCATTTAATGTAGCATTAAGCGGAATTGCAGCAGCGCAGACTGATTTAGACACAACGTCAAATAATATTGCAAATGTAAATACCGTTGGCTTTAAAGAGTCTCGCGCCGAGTTCGATAGCGTTTACGCTAACTCTCTATTTTCTAATAGTGCAACTAAAGTGGGTGATGGTACTTCCGTTGCCGCCGTTGCGCAGCAATTCCATCAAGGTAGTTTAAAATTTACCGATAATCCATTGGACTTAGCAATCACGGGTAGTGGTTTCTTTGCTACGGCCAGTGATATCGGCGATAAAGATTTAAGTTATACACGTGCAGGTACTTTTAAATTAAATGATGAAAATTATATTGTTGATAACAGCGGTAACTACCTGCAGGCTTTTCCCGTTAATGATGATGGGACTTCCTCATCGGTTAGTTTAAGTACAACTAGTGCCATTCGTATACCTGAAACAGCAGGTGTACCGGTAGCCACCTCAACAGTGGAAATAGGGTTGAATTTACCCTCAAGTGCAGAAGCTAAAGATCTTTCTAAATTTGATCCCGATGATCCAGATACTTATAACAATGCAACATCAGTAACAATTTATGACTCACTAGGTGAATCACATGTTATGAGTACTTATTACGTAAAACCTGATAATGCAAAGCCCACGGCTGATGGGACGGTTACGAGTCAATGGGTTTCTTTTGTAACTATTACAAGTGACACCGGCACTAAAATTCCGGTTGCTCCTCTTTCTGGTGCAGGTGTATACACAACAGGCGATACACTAGATCCTCTCGATCCTGCTGATACTGATTTTGATACTAGTCCAGCAACTGTTACTGATGCTTCAGGCACAGTATATGAGGGTTCGGTATTACGGTTCGATAGTTTTGGTGCGTATCAAGGCAGTAATCCTAGCCCAATGACTCTAGAAAGGTTAGGTGCAGATCTTGGTGATGGGAATGGTGCAGGAGCCTTACCGACGGGAACTAATGGGAATCAGGAAATCACGATTTCTTATAAAAACCCGACTCAATTTGCTTCCTCATTCGAGGTCACTGGATTAGAGCAAGATGGTTTAACCGTAGGTCGTTTGAATGGTATTGAAATTGGTAATGATGGTCTAGTTGAAGCCACTTATAGTAATGGCACATCAGAGCCGCTTGCGCGAGTTGTTATGGTGCGCTTTCGTAATGAGCAAGGTTTGACACAAGCTGGCTCAAAGTGGACTGCTTCACAACGTTCGGGGGATCCTATCGCAGGAGAAGGGGGCGAAGGTTCATTTGGTCTCATTAACTCTGCTGCGTTAGAGCAATCTAATGTTGATTTAACGACTGAGCTGGTGGACTTAATTTCTGCACAACGTAATTTCCAAGCTAATTCTCGTTCATTAGAGATCAGTAATGAATTACAACAAACGATTTTACAAATTCGTTAATTTTTTAAATTAGTCAATCATGTCTTAAACGCGCCTTTCTCGGTGCGTTTTTATTATGTAAAAGCCAACGTCCATATTATTAAAATGCTTCAACATTTCAGCCTCCCTGTTTTCCTGGATTTCCATACCTAAGCTATAAAACCTAAATCTCCCCTGTTTCTAACTTTAGTTATATTTACGGCTCAGCTATTTCACTTTCCTTTTGTTGGCACAACGATTGCATCGTTGAATATATAAATACAATAACAAAAGAAATAGCACGGCAATTGCCATAGTTATTACATAAGCGGTCAATAGTTAAGGAAGTCAAAATGGATAATTTTCTTTATGTTTCAATGTCAGGCGCTAAAGAGACCATGAATGCGTTAGCTATTCACAGTAATAACTTAGCAAATGCCAGTAAAACCGGGTTTAAGGCCAGTTTTGAGCAAGCTCGTAGTATGCAAGTTCACGGGCAAGGCTTACCAACACGAGTCTTTGCGCTTACCGAATCACCAGGACAAAATTTTGACAGCGGCATTGTTCATGATACCGGACGAGAATTAGATGTTGCCGTAGAAGGTGAAGGTTGGTTTGTTGTTAAATCTGAATCCGGTGACGAAGGGTTAACACGTAGTGGTGATTTTAATATTACCGCAGCCGGCTTTTTAATTGATGCCAATGGCCAAGAAGTCATGGATCAAACTGGCAATAATATTTATATCCCGATGCCCATTGAAAAGTTCAATATTCGTAAAGATGGCATGATTGAGGTTCGCCCTGAAGGTGCACCTGCAGATGCAATGGAAGACATCGCTAAACTGAAGTTAGTTAACCCAGATATTAAAGATTTAATGCGTGGTTCCGATGGTTTATTCCGCCGTATTGATGGTCAACCGTTACAAATTTCAAATGATGTGGTTGTCGCCAACGGGGCTTTAGAGTCATCAAATGTTAATTTAAGTAGTGAGTTAACCAGTTTAATTAACTTACAACGTAGTTTTGAAATGCAAGTTAAAATGATGAAAAAAGCTGAAGAGATTGATAAAAGCTCTGAATCTCTACTTCGAATGTCTTAAGTCATTAGTCTACGCATTATTAAAGAATTTTAAGGAGAAAGGTTATGCATTCCGCTTTATGGATCAGTAAAACAGGGTTAGATGCACAGCAAACTAACGTGGCAACTATTTCAAATAATTTAGCTAATGCGAGTACCGTTGGTTTTAAAAAGAGTCGTGCCATTTTTGAAGATCTGTTATATCAAACCGTAAACCAACCGGGTGCCAATGAAACACAAAATACTAAACTACCTTCGGGGTTAATGCTTGGTTCTGGTGCGAAGGTTGTCGCTGTACAAAAGAACTTTACACAGGGTAATGCGTTAACCACTAATAACTCTTTAGATGTGATGATTGATGGCCGTGGTTTTTTTGAAATAGAAATGCCAGATGGAAGTTCATCGTATACACGTAACGGTCAATTCATGCTTAATGAAGAAGGGGTTATGGTAACCCCTGGTTCTGGTTACCCGTTATTACCACAAGTACAAATTCCTGAAAATGCGCAAACGATTAGTATCGGTGCGGAAGGTGAAGTGTCAGTGAGCATTGCCGGTCAGGCTGAGAACCAAGTGGTTGGACAATTAAATGTAAATGATTTTATTAACCCCTCTGGTTTAGAGCCTTTAGGACAAAATTTATACGCAGAAACTGGGGCTTCTGGAGCACCTATTGAAGGCGTGCCGGGTGGTGACGGGTTAGGGTTTATTCGTCAGGGAATGTTGGAAACGTCTAATGTTAACGTAACAGAAGAACTGGTTAACTTGATCGAGAGTCAGCGTGTTTACGAAATGAACTCAAAAGTAATTTCAGCGGTTGATGAAATGCTGTCTTACGTTAGCCAACAGTTATAAGTAGGTGGTTAATATGAGAAATATTATAATTTTATGTGCAATATTTAGTGTCGTTGGTTGTACTTCACTGCCCAATCAAGAAGTGAAGAATGACCCTGAATATGCACCGGTAGAGCCGCTTGAAGCAGACTTAAATGTGGTCAGAACAGGGTCTTTATTTCAAGAAAGTTATGCTAATAACCTTTATTCAGATATTAAAGCGCATCGCGTTGGTGACATTATCACCGTGAATCTAGAAGAATCAACCAAGGCCACTAAACAAGCTGGTACCAGTTTGGATAAAAGTAACTCGTATAAAATGAGTGTCGACGATATTACGTTACCTAGTGGCTCACTTGTACCTGGTTTTGGTTTTGGGGGAGGTATTTCTCAAGACAGTGGTTTTGCCGGAGATGCCGATGCAGACCAAAGCAATAGTTTAAAAGGCAGTATCACAGTTAACGTAACACGCGTTTTAAGTAATGGTAATTTAGAAATTCGCGGTGAAAAATGGTTGATGTTAAATAATGGAGAAGAGTTTGTACGCATACGTGGCGTCATTCGCTCCGAAGATGTTAGTTCTGATAACTCGGTTTCATCAACTCATGTTGCCAATGCTCGCATTCAGTATGGCGGCACCGGCACCTTTGCTAATACACAAAGCCAAGGTTGGTTAACCGCATTCTTTAATGGGCCTTATTGGCCGTTCTAAAAGTCATTTATTTGCATCAGCGATATTATTTACATAAGCGATAAGGTAAGGAGAGTCATATGCTATTTTCATCAAAAGGAACAGCGAACTGTTTTTTTTCAGCATGCTTAGGTTTAACCCTATCGCTGTTGGTTAATACAGCGGATGCAGCGCGAATCAAAGATATTGCCAGTGTGCAAGGGGTTCGAAGCAACCAATTAGTTGGTTATGGTTTAGTGGTTGGTTTACCGGGCACGGGCGAAAAAAGTAGTAAGTTTACTGAGCAAGCTTTTGCGACCATGTTAAGAAATTTTGGGATCAATATTCCACAAGGCCAAACATTAAAAATTAAAAATGTTGCGCCAGTGGCGATCACTGCGGAATTAAAAGCCTTTGCTAAGCGAGGTCAGAAAATTGACATCACTGTGTCAGCAATTGGTGAAGCAAAAAGTTTACGTGGTGGTGAGCTGCTACAAACCTTTTTGAAAGGGGTTGATGGTAAGGTTTATGCGCTAGCACAGGGGAGTCTTGTTGTTGGTGGACTTGGCGCTGAAGGTGCTGATGGTTCTAAAGTGGTGATCAATACACCTACCGTTGGTCGTATTGCAAATGGTGCCATTGTTGAGCGAGAAGTTATCTCTCCTTTTGCACAGGGCGATACTATTACTTTTAACTTACATGACTCTGATTTTACTACGGCTAAATTGATGGCAGATACAATTAATAATTTAGTGGGCCCTAATACCGCCAGTTTATTAGATGCAACGTCAGTTCAGGTATTAGCGCCTCGTAATATATCACAACGTGTTTCTTATTTATCAACTCTAGAAAATTTAGAATTTAGACCTGCACGTTCAGGGGCAAAAATTATTGTTAACTCACGTACCGGTACAATAGTAGTAGGGCAAGATGTTCGATTATTACCAACGGCTATTACTCATGGTGGTATTAGTGTCACGATTAGTGAAAACAAAGAAGTCGTGCAACCCAATCCATTTGCTGGTGGTGATACTGAAGTAGTTGAAAATAGTATTGTCAATGTTACTCAGGAAGATAGCCGTATGTTTCGATTTGATACGGGCATTAGTTTGAATGATTTAGTGCGTGCAGTTAATGAGGTAGGCCTTGCGCCTGGTGATTTAATGGCGATATTAGAAGCATTAAAACAAGCCGGTGCCTTACAAGGTGAGCTGGTTATTATTTAATCTTTATCGGTAATGAATCCATTTATACATGTACAAAAAAGGGAAAACCAATGGTTTTCCCTTTTTACGTTAAGGGCTATCGCTTAATCGGGCTTAGTAATAGGTTCTTAATCAGTTTTATTCTGTGCTCTCTACAAGGTCATTGCCGCTATCCAACCAAAGGCGATTAGCGGTAGATTGTAATGTAGGAAAGTAGGAATAACAGTATCACGGATATGATCATGTTCACCATCAGCATTAAGGCCAGATGTTGGACCTAATGTTGAGTCAGAGGCTGGAGAGCCCGCATCGCCCAATGCCGCCGCAGTGCCCACTAGTGCAATGATAGCCATTGGAGAAAATCCAAATGCAATCGCCAGTGGTACATAAATAGTGGCGATGATTGGGATGGTTGAGAATGAAGAGCCTATACCCATGGTTACTAATAATCCAATCACTAGCATTAATATCGCTGCTAAGGATTTGTTCTCACCAATTCCTGAAGATAATGCTTCTACTAATGTTTCTACACTGCCTGTTGCTTTCATTACAGCGGCAAAACCTGCAGCGGCAATCATGATAAAGCCAATCATTGCCATCATGTGTACACCTTTGGTGAAAACATCATGCGTTTCTTTCCAGGCAATAACACCACCGAGTGTGAACACGCTGAATCCGGCGAGTGAACCAACAATCATAGAGCCTGTTAATAACTGAACCGTTAAAGTCGCAACAATTGCCACTAATGCAACAATAATATGGCGTTTGTTGAGTATTTTGAATTCTGCTGCTTTTGAGTTTGCGACTTTTTCTTGGTAAATGCGTGGTTTACGGTAGCTGATAAAGACGGCAATCAATAAACCAACGATCATGCCCATTGCAGGTAAAATCATCGCGGTAGGTACCTGTGATGCTGTTACATCTAAGCCGTTATCATGTAAGTTTTTTAAGAGAATATTATTTAAGAAAATCCCACCAAAACCGATCGGCAGCACCATATAAGGGGTTACTAAACCAAAAGTTAAAATACAAGCTGCTAAGCGTCTATCAACTCGTAATTTATTAAGTACACCCAGTAACGGCGGTATTAAGATAGGTATAAACGCGATATGCACGGGGATAACGTTTTGCGACGCAATTGTCATCAATAGGATCACGGTAAACACTGTGTATTTGATGGTAGTTGACACTTGTTGTGTCTGTTGGCCATTAAGGCGCTTAATAATGCCTTGTGATAATAAATCAGTAATACCAGATTTAGAAATTGCGACAGCAAACGCACCTAACATTGCATAGCTTAAAGCGATAGTTGCACCGCCACCTAGGCCACTTTCAAATGCAGATATTGTATCAGGTAGAGATAAACCAGCTGTTAAACCTCCAACTAAAGCACTGAGAGTCAGTGCAATAACAACATTAATACGCATCATGGATAAAATAAGCATGATACATACCGCCAATAAAACAGGGTTAAGCATAATAATTCCTTGTGGGTAGGGTAAAAATCGCAGGCATTCTACGTGATGCGACAGTACTTTGCTGAGAAAACTCACCTCATTTTCATTATTAATCAGAAAACAGCCAGTTATAGTTCGATACTGAAGTGTTGGCATCTATTTTGCTTTATCAATGTAATGGTAATAAAAGGGGTTGTTAATGGGCAATCAAACAGTAACACAGGCAAGTAACTACTTTGATCTACAAGGGCTGGAGCAGTTGCGTCAAAAAACCAAGACTAATGACAAAGAAACGATCCGTGAAGTGGCGAATCAATTTGAGTCAATGTTTGCTTCGATGTTAATTAAGTCGATGCGTGAAGCTAATGCTGCCTTTGAAACCGAAAGCCCTTTTAATAACCAACAAACAAAATTTTATACGGATATGCAAGATAAGCAGTTAGCCGTTGATATCAGTCGTCATGGTTCGCTAGGGCTGGCTGATGCGTTAGTTAGGCAGTTAGACCCAACATCGATAGTACGACCTCAGTCAGTGCCACAGAAACAACTAATGATGCCTGAACAAGAGCCTGAAATGATGAGTTTAACTACAAAAGAAAACACTACTGACTTTAAAAAGCCGGATCAATTACAAGCCTCATTGCAAACAAAAATCAATGATAGTGCATTGCAACATAAAGTGGAGAGTGCTGATGATGTTAATACGAATGCTAGCGCACAGAAAGTTGACTTTAGTTCACCATCTTCCTTTATTGCCACATTGTTACCCTATGCGCAAAAAGCAGCTAAGTCTTTAGGCATTTCACCTGAAGTTTTGGTCGCTCAATCGGCATTGGAAACCGGGTGGGGTAAAAAAGTGCTGCAAACTGCCAATCAGCAAAGTAGTTTCAATCTGTTTAATATTAAATCTCACAATAGTTGGCAGGGGGAAAGCGTTAATAAAAGCAGTCTAGAGGTTGAAGATGGTGTTGGTGTACAGCGTCGTTCTAATTTTCGAGTTTACGAAAATCTACATGAAAGTTTTAAAGATTATACGAATTTCATTAGTAACAATAAACGCTACGAGCAAGCTTTGCAGCAAGGTGATAACGCGGATCGTTATATTGAAGAGTTACAACAAGCGGGTTATGCAACCGATCCTCAATATGCAGATAAAATTAAAGCGATTATGAACAGCGATAACTTCCAATCGGTTGTTGCGGGAGATAATAACAATGGCTGATTTATTTCAAATTGGACTGTCGGGGATCTATTCTTCACAAGCAAGTCTAGCTACTACCAGTCACAATATTAGTAATGTGAGTACGGAAGGCTACTCTCGTCAAACTGTTGACGTTACCAGCGCACAGGCACAAAAATTAGGTACCAACTTCATTGGAAATGGTTCTATTATCAACGGAATTGACCGTGCCTATGATCAATTTGCATTTAAAGAAAATATTATTAATACCTCGGCTCACGCTTATAACGAAGTGAGTTATACGCAAGCCAGCCAGTTAGATAAATTACTCTCTAACGAAAGTACCTCTGTCACTAAGTCTGTTCTTAGTTTATTTTCTGCATTAGGTGATGTCGCAGATCATCCGAATACAATAGAGACTCGCTCTGTATTCCTTGAGGATGCATCGAATATGATCAATCAATACAATACTCTGTATCAACAACTAGAAACTCAATACAGTGGTGTTAATAATGATATTGAGAATTCTGCAGCGGCGATCACTGAACTCGCTGACAATATCGCGACATTAAATGGTCGTATTCTTGCCGTATCTGGTTCGAATAGCGGTGGTGACGCCAATGATTTATTGGACAGACGGAATCAGGCAATTACTGCCTTAAGTGAATACGTTAATGTCTCCGTGCTTGAAGCAGATAATGATATGGTGAATATTTTTATTGGTAGCGGACAAGGTTTAGTGATGGGAGTTCATTCTCAATCTATTGTTGCGGTGAACGGCGACCCAGATCCCGCTCGAAAAGAACTCGCATTAAGCCATAAGGGTAAAACATCACAGGTTGATGGTAGTAAGTTTGGTGGTAAAGTCAGTG
Organism: Psychromonas sp. SR45-3; assembly: GCF_014163575.1. NCBI lineage: Bacteria > Pseudomonadati > Pseudomonadota > Gammaproteobacteria > Alteromonadales > Psychromonadaceae > Psychromonas > Psychromonas sp. SR45-3. The sequence continues at coordinate 16,971 of NZ_JACJDP010000038.1, read as the reverse complement.
CGTTGTTTGAAGCCCGTGAAAATGAAATAGAGCGTGCCTTTAATCAGTTAGGTCAGAATGTGATTGGCTTAACACACGCTATCAATGAACAGCAAAAGCAAGGTCAAACCTTAGACGGCGAGATTGGTGCAGCACTATTTAATGATATTAATAGTGATCAGGCAATGAAAAGCCGTGTATTAAGTCATGCTGATGGCAAAGGTGAAGCTACATTAAGTGTACGTATTGATGATTTAAGCGAATTATCTGCCGATGAATTTACGTTAATAGTAGATAGTTATGATACTGGGACAGGAGACATTACATTCGAAGTGACTAACAATACGACGGGTGCGAAGGAGACGATAATCGGTAATTCATCTACTGGACAGCGTATTGAAATTCCTGGGGCAGGCATTAGCATTGGAATCGATTCAATTTCAACTTCAGATCCATTACAGGCCGGAAAAGAATTTACCCTACGTCCAACGCGATTAGGCGCTCAGCAAGCAAGTTTAGATGAGACAGACCCTACAAAAGTAGCCGTTGCAGACGCTGAAATTAAAGCGGTAGTTAGTGATACCAATACTGGTACTGCAACATTTCATGTAAGTGACATTGTTGATAAAGGTGACACTAACTATATGGATGAAGATAGTCCAGTAACGATTAAAATATCAGTGAATACAACTACTAGCCAAGTTGCTTATAATATTTTTGATAAAAATGATAATCAAATTAACAATACAGAGTTAACAGCTCCAATTAACGCCTTAACAGGTAAAGCTACACTTGAATTTGGTGGCGTTAAGGTAGAAATGGAAAAAGGTATAGCCGTTGCTGGTGATGAGATTACATTAAATTATAATGAAACAGGCGAAGGTGATAATCGAAATATTTTAGCCATGTCTGATCTGCAAAATACTAAAATAATGAATGACGGCAAATCGACCTTTCAAGATGTTTATAGTGAAATGATTTCTGAAATTGGTGCTAAAACAGCAAACGCCGATGTGGCGATGCAATCTTCAGCAATATTAAAAAATCAATCTTTTGAACGTATTCAATCGGTGAGTGGAGTTAATATGGATGAAGAAGCTGCAAACCTACTAATGTATCAACAACACTATAGCGCAGCTGCACGTGTTATCACCATTGCCAGTGAATTATTTGACACTATTTTACAGGCGGCACGATAATATCTCGTTATCATCCAAGTGCTGTTTTTGCATATTGGATGATAGTGCTAATATAGTCTATTTGAAGCCGTTCTTTAAAAGGTAACTTTATTTTTTAACTCTTTTCAAAGTAGCAGTATCCGTTATTTATACGGTGATCCTTTTTAATCCTTCGTATAATCATTAAATTACCCTCTTTACTTTTTTTAAGTTTTTATTGCTATTCTGGCGTGATTTTTGCATTTTAATTAAATAGGTGAGCGTAAAGCTCAAAAGGAAATCAGAGAGGCTGTATGCGAATTTCATCACAAATGCTTTTTATGCGTAATACTAGTTCATTAATGTCACAACAATCTAAGTTAAGTGACCAAAATCTGCATATGGCGAGCCAAAAACGGGTTATTCATGGTAGTGATGATCCAGTTGCTATTGCCACCATACAACGCTTAAAGCAAGATATTTCCGTAGGCGAACAATTCATTGAAAATGGGCAAATGGCCGAGTCCGCTAACAAGTTGGTCGATACCGCATTAACGCAAAGTACTAATATTTTGCAAAGAACACGCGAATTGATGGTGAGTGGTAGTAATGGCACTATGAATGAGGCAAATCGAGAAGCTATTGCCGTTGAGCTTGAAAATTTACGTGATGAGTTGATGGGGGTTGCTAATACCAAAGATGGTAATAGCCAATATATCTTCGCAGGCTTTGACGTGAACACGCAACCTTTTCAAAAAAATGAGTTTGGTGAAGTTATATATCATGGAGACAGTGGTGAACGAGACTATAGAGTAGGCTCTGGAGTATCGATTCAAGGTAATGATTCTGGATCTAGTGTTTTTATGAATATCGCTGAAGGCAATGGTACTTTTGTTTCTGAAGTTGGTGGCGATAATACAGGGGGGGGAGTGCTCAGCTCAGGTAATGTCATAGATGCAAACGCTGCGCGTGGTTTCTTAGATCAAGATTATACCATTTCAATTTCGGATAATGCAGGCGTTCCTGAGTATTCTGTTTATGGATTAAAAGAGAATGCTGTCTCGGGCAGCGCTACGATTAAAATTAACAGTATTGACTTAACTGATCCAGATATTTCAACTGTTGATCCTGATGTGAATATCTCTTATGACATTAAGTTTGTAGAAACTTCGGTGGGTTCTAATATTTACAATGTTACCCTTAATGATGAGCAACCGACTCCGTTAAAAACTTATAATGCAACTGCTGTCAATGAATATAGCGAAGCGCAAGACTTTGAAATAAACGGTATCAAATTTGAAGTTAATGGTCTTCCTGATGATAGTGATAGTTACGCGCTAACCAAGTTTGTAGAACCAACACCCTATGAAGACGGTAAAGCGATTACATTCAACGGCATTAAAACTGAGCTTAAAGGAGATGTAGTTGCTGAGGATTCTTTTACGTTACGCCAAAGTGAAGAAAAAGATATTTTTGCAACGCTACAGAACTCTATTGATGCTTTACGCATCCCTGGTACCGATAAAACGGCTGAGGCTGCACGTAATAGTGCATTCAGCAATTCATTGTTACAAATTGATGGTGCTATGGATAACGTAATGAGTACACAAAGCTCAGTGGGCGCTCGATTAAGAACCATTGATAATCAACGTGAGTCAACATTGGACTTTAACTTGACCGCTCAGACTACGTTATCCAGTTTAGAAGACTTAGATATGGCGGCGGCGATCAGTGAATATCAAGAACAATATAGTATGTTAGAGGTTTCTCAAAAAACCTACGTACAGCTACAACAACTAAGTTTGTTTAACTTGATATAAAATTTGAGCGATAATTAGCATAGATAATGATAACGCCATTCTGCTAAGCAAAGGTTTTCGCTTATCGCTTTTATTTTCTTATTATTGTTTGCCTATTATTTGTTACTTTTAACACTATTTTTAGCATTATTTTGCCATAATGAGCATTTTTTCCAGAACGGCATCATTAAAAAATATAGAATGCCTGCAATCGCGCCATACAAGTGAGCATTTACTAATACTGTGGCGGCAATTAATGATTCGGTCATAAGTGAAGGGCCGTTGAACTGTTCAAAGGCAATTTTAATTAGAAAGCCTACCGCCAAAATAAGGCCCCATTTGTCTGCTTTTTTTAATTCATCGCAAACCCCGATTGCAAATATTGCATGCAATACCCCTGATAAACCTACATACCATTGTAAGTCCGGTTCTAATAAAAATAAGCAGGTACTAATAAAAAGGGCGCTAAAGAGCGATGCTGCTAACAAAGAGATTTTTTTAAACGTTTCTAAAAATAAAGTACTCACTACCACTAACCCAACAGCGTTAAGTAAAAAGTGGTAACCGTTCGTGTGGCAAATATGTGCCGTTAGTAAACGCCACCATTGGCCCTTTTCAATGCCGCTGTGATAATATGCAAACCATTGATGGCTATCTGGTTGTAAAAAAAAGACCAACAAGCAGAGTGTCAAAATAATAGCGTTGTTAAACAAGACTGAACGCATTAATAAAACCTTAAAAGAAGTTGAAACATTAAATGAGTAAAAGAGCAATTTGCTGTCAATGCAATAAAGCATTGTCTGCGTGTATTTGTGCCTCTATTTGTGCGCTTGATAATCAACACTTTTTGCATATTTTGCAAGACCCAAGTGAGCAAAATAAAGCCATTGGAACAGCTCGAATTTTAGACTTATCTTTATCGCGAGTAAAACTGAGCACGGGTGATCTGTTTGACCCCACTGACTTTGATCTTGATAATACTTTTTTAGTCTTTCCTGATGATCAAGCTCTTTCGCTGCCAACATTACAGGAAAGTCAGCAAATAGATGTGAATACGCAGTTTATACTACTAGATGGAAGTTGGAAAAAAGCTTATAAGCTTTTGATGAATAACCCTTTTTTACAAGCTTTGCCTAAAGTGATGATTAATGTCGCAGGGAAAAGTACTTATCGTATTAGAAAGTCACCCCGAGAAGATGGTTTATCCACTGTGGAAGCTGGGTATTATTTATTATCAGAGTTAGAAAATGATGAAAATAAATTTACTCCCTTATTAAATTCATTTAATAAAATGATCGATTTTCAAATTGCGAGTATGCCTGCAGAGATCTATCAAAAGCATTATTTAGACCCAAGTAAAGGAGAAAATGTGTAATGTCATTACAAATATCTGCTGGAGTAGAAATTGCAGACTGGCAATTACAATTAACGGCCATTAGAGCACAAGGTGCTGGTGGACAAAATGTTAATAAAGTTAACTCGGCAATACATTTACGTTTTGATATTAAAAGCTCTACTTTGCCTGATTTTTATAAACAGCGTTTGTTAGCATTATCTGATCATCGTGTGACTGAAGATGGCGTTATTATATTAAAAGCACAGGTACATCGTACTCAGGAAAAAAATAGAGAAGAAGCGTTAGTAAGATTAAAAGAACTTATTTTGAGTGCAGTGAAGATCCAAAAATCACGAAAAGCAACTAAGCCATCTCGCAATGCTAAAAAGCGTCGTGTTGATGATAAGAAACGAGTTGGTAATAATAAAGCGCTGAGAGGGAAGGTGACGGATTAACTGATGAGATGAACGGAGACTTAAGTTTTTAACAAAACAAACGTTCCAAATCAGTTAATTTATTGAATATTGTATATAAATGACATGTCAGGTTTAATTTAATCCTAATTGGGTTTTGACAAAATGTAGCGCACGGAATACTTTAATGAATGGTAAGCATGATAGTTGATATTAGTGCCATAAAATTGCCATTTAGTATTGTTAGTTTATTTTAAAAGAGTTGTTAATTTAAGAAGGAGTAGTTATGTCGTTAATGGGGTTTTATGCACTTCGTAATGAAGATACAGAAGAAGAATACACGTTAGATGCCGATGATTTTATTTGGGAAGATGCCAATCAATCAGGAGAGCAATATCGTTTTATTCATGTCGAGACCGATGAGTTACCTGAAGTGGTTGCCACTTTTGATGTCGATGCTGATGAATTTGTAGTGCAAATGCCGAGCGGCTTTGAAGAGTTAGAAGACGGATTATATATAAATACTAGCAGTGATGATTATGACTCTGATAGTGAATATGGTTACGACGATTAATAACCGTCTGTCTTTTATTGCAGAAAACCATTGTCGTCATTTTAAAAGAGCTGTATTAACAGCTCTTTATTTAAAGCAAAACCAACAGTGTAGTAAAGGTTTATTGGCATTAGCTGATACGAATAAACTCTCCGCTTTTTTCATCTAAAGCACATAATTGAGAGCTGTAAAGGTCATAGCGCCAACCGTGTAATTTTAATGTACCTGCTTGCACACGTTTTTTTATCCATGGGAACGTCATTAAATTATCTAGTGATTGCTTAACCCCTTTTTGCTCACAACAACTGTAGCGACTTGCTTGATCCTTTAATTCAGTATCCGCAATAATATCATCGCGAACATGCTCTAGTTGTAACATCCACTTTGAGATAAAGCTTTTATCGACTTTCTTCCCTGCGCTATCCATCAATGCTTTAATACCGCCACATTGGGTGTGTCCTAAAACAATAATACTTTCAACTTCAAGGTCTGTGACGGCGAATTCTAATGCCGCACTGGTACCGTGAAAATTGTCGGTATCCTCACAGGGGGGAACTAAATTAGCCACGTTACGGATAACGAATAAATCGCCGGGCTCGCAATCTAATATAATGGTCGGGTCAACACGAGAATCAGAACAGCTCACAATTGCTATTTTCGGGGATTGGCCTTCTTCAGCTAATTTAAATAATTGAGCTTGGTTTTTTTGATAGTAACCTTCACGAAAGCGTTGGTATCCTGCAATTAATTTATCAGCAGCAGACATAGGATTTTCCTTATTATTGACATAAAGCTGATAATAGAGGATAAATTACATTAATAAAAATTAATAAATTTTATTTTTATCATAAACAAAGGTTAATGATCTGATATGCGCGCTACCCTCCATCAATTAAAAGTTTTTCGTCAAGTCGCTATTTCTATGAATTATACCAAAGCGGCAGATAAGCTCGGTTTATCGCAACCTGCGGTTAGCATCCAATTAAAACAGTTAGAAAATAATTTGGATATATTCCTATTTGAAAAGATAGGCAAAACGTTATTCCTGACGCCTGCGGGTAAAGAGTTGAAGGTATTCTGTGATGAGTTATTTATTAGTTTTGATAATATCGATATGACATTAAGTGGTTTAAAAGGGGAGTTAGCTGGTGATTTTTGTTTATCTGCTGTGACCAGTGCTAAATACTTTACGCCACATTTATTAGGTGCCTTTCATAAATTACACCCAAAAGTTAACTTTCATCTTGATATTGTTAATCGAGAGCAAATCATTCAACGGTTGCATGAAAATAAAGATGACTTAGTGATCATGGGGTTGATCCCTGAAACAATGGCATTAACTAAATATCCTTTTGTGGATAATCCTATTATTTTAATCGCCAGTCCGCAACATGCTTTAGCTAAATGTAAGCACATTCCATTATCAGAGTTATCAGAGCATGCCTTTATACATCGAGAAAAGGGGTCGGGGACACGTAAAGCATTCGAACAATTTTTAAAAGACAAAAACGTGCCGCTAAAGGTTAATATGACACTTGGTAATAGCGAGACAATTAAACAAGCTGTTATGGCAGATTTAGGTATTTCAGTGGTTTCTAGGCATAGTGTTACGTTAGAGTTAGCGACAGGAATATTGGTCGAACTAAAGGTCGAAGGGTTTCCACTTGTTAGAAGTTGGTATTTAGTTCACCATGAGAGTAAGCATTTATCGCCTATCGCTAAAGCTTTTATTGATTTTGTCTTATCAGCCGAAAAAAATGTGCCGGCATTACGTAATCGATTTTTAGAACAGCATTTTTTTAAAAAAACGTAAACGAACTCTTTATTCTTTAGTCTTTAAACTGTTATTTTTTAAAGCCTTTTGATTGGAGGCCAGCTTATTTTGTTTCTGCCTTTTTTAAGTGGATATTTGACGTCGCTTCAGTCACTATGTTTGCTGTTTTTATTACCTCTGTGAATGAAAAAGGTCTCATAGTCAGTAATGGCTAAGAAAGTTTATAGCTGTGTGATAACTTTTGTGATGGGCGACTTCATTTCAAGTTTAATCGACAAATAATTATAATAAGTGATCATAAAAGGTGGCATAGCGTTGAGTATTATTTTGGGCATTGATCCTGGGTCTAGGATCACTGGATATGGTGTTATCCAGCAAAAAGGCAATCAATGTATTTATTTAGCCAGTGGTTGTATTCGCACTAAAGGCGATACGCTTGCACCTAAGTTAAACATGATTTTTAATGGTATTGCTGAAATCATCCAGCAATATAACCCTTCTGAGTTTGCTATCGAACAAGTGTTTATGGCCAAGAACCCAGATTCAGCATTAAAGCTAGGTCAAGCAAGAGGGGCGGCGATGGTTGCAGCTACTCAGTCTGATTTATACGTGTGTGAATATTCAGCAAGGCAAATTAAGCAAGCAGTAGTAGGCACCGGAGCGGCTTCAAAAGAGCAAGTGCAATCGATGGTGATGCAAATACTGCATTTATCTGGTCGCCCGCAGGCTGATGCTGCGGATGGGTTAGCAGTGGCCATTTGTCATGCTCATACCGCGCAATCTTTAGTTGCAATGGCAGGGCAAGTGAAAAAAACCGTCCGAGGTCGTTTCCGTTAATTGTTAACACTCTATTTTTAACTTTTATCTAACATTTTACTCCCTTTTTTCAGGCTTAACTGCTTATGATCGAGAAAATATGAACAAACTATCTGAATTACAGGTTGGCATTCTATACGCACTAGGTGCTTATTTAATGTGGGGATTTGCACCTGTTTATTTTAAGTACTTAGGGTTTATTCCTGTTTACGAAATTCTCTCTCATCGTGTTATTTGGTCGGTTGTTGTTACTGCTTTATTTATTACTTATTTAAAACATTGGCCTAATGTTTTAGAAGTTGCGTGTAATTATAAAAGTCTGTTGGTATTAACCATAACCTCGTTGCTGATCAGCTGTAATTGGCTTGTTTTTATTTGGGCTATTAACAACGGAAAAATGTTAGAAGCGAGTTTAGGCTATTTTATTAACCCAATTATAAATGTGATGCTGGGGTTAGTTTTTTTAAGTGAGCGCTTATCTCGTATTAAGTGGTTTGCTGTTTTATTAGCTTTTATTGGGGTAAGTGCGCAGGCTTGGCAAGTAGGCGAATTACCTTGGGTATCATTAGTACTGCCAATCAGTTTTGCTTTTTACGGCTTATTGCGTAAAAAAGTTAAAGTAAAAGCAATCACTGGTTTATTCATTGAAACCATGGTGGTTTTACCTGTAGCGGCTTTTTATTTAATGGCAATGACAGACAGCGATACTTCAAATCTACTCCTTAATACATGGTCACTGAATTTATGGTTAATGCTTGCAGGCGTAGTGACCGCATTACCGTTGATCTTTTTTGGTCAAGCGGCTTTACGTTTACCCCTTTCAACACTAGGTTTTTTCCAATATTTAGCACCTTCATTATTATTTTTGTTTGCTGTACTTGTCTACGATGAACCGATCTCTTTTATTAAAATGTTTACCTTTGCTTGTATCTGGTTTGGTATCGTCGTGTTTGTTTTTGAGAATAAATTAATTAAATGGTTTAAATAAAGCAACAAGCATAAAAAAACACTGGATATTTAGTCAGTTGTTTTTTATGCTTGGGTTTCTTAATTTATTCATTAATTAAAAAGCAGGGAACAGCATGATTGGATTGTTACGTGGTATTTTATTAGAAAAACAACCCCCTGAGATATTATTAGACGTATCAGGTGTTGGTTACGAAATACAATTACCAATGAGCTCCTTTTACCCTTTACCCGCGGTTGGTGAGGAAGCAGTAGTTTATACACATTTTGTGGTCAGAGAAGATGCTCAATTACTTTATGGCTTTGCCGATAAACATGAAAGAGCGATGTTTCGAGAGTTAATCAAAGTGAATGGTGTCGGGCCAAAATTAGCTTTGGCTATTTTATCAGGGATGTCAGCAAACCAATTTGTGCAGTGTATTAATAATGATGCCGTCACTACTTTAGTTAAGTTACCGGGTGTTGGTAAAAAAACGGCTGAGCGTTTAGTGGTTGAAATGAAAGATCGTCTCAAAAACTGGGGTGGTTCTGATTTATTAACACCAGAATCCGATAGATTGTCACTCACCAATGACTTTGAAAGTACCTTTGTTAGTGGTAATGCAAAAGATGAAGCAATCAGTGCCTTAATCGCACTAGGGTATAAACCGGCAGTGGCAGAAAAAACTATTCAACAAGTTTACCAAGAGGGGATGGATTGTGAGGCACTTATTCGTAGTTCGTTAAAAAATATGATGTAAATACCTTCGCTACCCGTCTATTATCTTTTTAACTATTGTTTATTATTAACAGCTAGTTTTAATAGTCACTGTTAATCGTTTTTTAGCTTAGCCATTATTTTATCTTAATCACTAACAGAGTAATTCATGATTGAAGAAGATCGCCTTATTTCCGGTACGCAAAAGATCGATGATAATTCAATAGACCGAGCCATTCGTCCTAAATTATTAGCGGATTATGAAGGTCAGCCGCAAGTGAATGCACAAATGGAAATTTTCATTGAAGCTGCTCGACAGCGTGATGAAGCGTTAGATCATTTACTTATTTTTGGCCCGCCAGGCTTAGGTAAAACCACTTTATCGCATATTGTTGCTAATGAACTTAAAGTTAATATTAAAACCACCTCCGGGCCTATTTTAGAAAAAGCAGGCGATTTAGCGGCACTATTAACTAATCTTGAAGAAAATGATGTGTTATTTATTGATGAAATACATCGTTTGAGCCCGGTGGTTGAAGAGATCCTCTATCCTGCGATGGAAGATTACCAGTTAGATATCATGATTGGTGAGGGCCCTGCAGCTCGCTCTATTAAGTTAGATTTGCCGCCATTTACCCTGATCGGTGCAACAACGCGTGCGGGTTCATTGACTTCTCCGCTGCGTGACCGTTTTGGTATTGTGCAACGGTTAGAATATTATGACCTCAAATCATTAACCAAAATAGTTATGCGCAGTGCTTCACATTTACAATTAGTGATGGACGAGTTGGGGGCTGTTGAAGTTGCACGTCGTTCGCGTGGAACACCACGTATTGCAAATCGTTTGTTACGCCGAGTTCGAGACTTTGCCCAAGTTAAAAAAGCCGCTGTGATCAATGACGACATAGCGAAACAAGCCTTAGACATGTTAGAGGTTGATAACGAAGGTTTCGATTATATGGACCGTAAATTATTAATGGCGATTCTAGACACTTTTCAAGGTGGTCCTGTAGGCTTAGATAACTTAGCGGCAGCGATTGGTGAAGAAAAAGAAACCATTGAAGATGTGTTAGAACCTTATTTGATTCAACAAGGTTTTTTACAACGTACTCCACGAGGACGAATTGCTACTAATCGTACCTACTTACATTTTGGTTTCGATAAACCTGCAATATAGATCAATGTCTTAATTCATCACCTACTTTTATCTGCATATTGAAATCGATTAAATCAATATTAATATGCAGGTTACTTTAATGCTTCCTGTCGTTTCCTATGCCTATTTCACAATTCTTATTTATTTATTCATGATCACACTTTTAGCTTGATCGAGATCAATATAAACAGTATAAATAACGTACTTAACTTTGTAAGTTATTGATGTTAAAGCAGTGTTGCTTGCATGTTGCGGCTTGGTTAATGGATTGATGTGTTGAGCTATTGTTGTTACATTAACTTAACAAGCTAGCCTGATATTTATTTTTAGTGTGTTAATTTTAAAGGTCGTGGAAAATGCTTAAAAATATTTTGCCTCAAAATAGAATTTTTTCTATCCCTTTGATTAGAAAATTAACCGCTGCATTAATAACTAAAAAAGTGGCTTTTATAACGCTTAACCGATCCTATTTTTCTATTTTAATTTTCGTTTTTTTTAGTGCATCAATGAGAGCAGCTAGCCAATCTTGCACAATATTCAGCAATGCTGTTTTAAACAATGTTTTTTATACTCTCTTTTTCTCTTACATTCGTTCTGTTATTTCAATACATAATCGACTAAATAGCGGTTAATGCGCTGTTTCTTAAATACTAATTTAGACATTAAGCGGTTTTTATAGCTCAGCTTAATAAGCAAAAATTTACCACCATAAAATTTATACATTAATAATTTTACACATTAATAACTTATAAGCTTAGGAGAATACAATGGACGATCTAGTTGATCTATCCCGGTTTCAATTTGCGATGACCGCGATGTATCACTTTTTATTTGTGCCTTTAACCCTTGGGTTAGCTTGGATGTTGCTGATCATGGAGTCACTTTATGTGATGACTAGCAAAGAAATCTACAAAGACATGACTAAGTTCTGGGGCAAGTTATTTGGTATTAACTTTGCACTTGGGGTTGCTACTGGTCTTACAATGGAATTCCAGTTTGGTACTAACTGGGCTTATTATTCGCATTATGTGGGAGATGTGTTTGGTGCTCCGCTGGCTATTGAAGGCATGATGGCCTTCTTTTTAGAATCGACCTTTGTTGGTTTATTCTTTTTTGGCTGGGATAGGCTTTCTAAGTTACAGCATTTAGCTGCTACGTTCTTAGTCGCTTTTGGTTCAAGTATGTCGGCATTATGGATTTTGATTGCCAACGCTTGGATGCAAAACCCGGTTGGTGCAGAGTTTAACTATGAAACCATGCGTATGGAAATGAACAGCTTTGTTGACCTTGTATTTAACCCAGTTGCACAAGTTAAGTTCGTACATACGGTGGCTTCTGGTTATGTTGCCGGTGCCATGTTTGTATTAGCAATTAGTTCATATTATTTATTAAAAGGGCGTGATATTGCATTTGCTAAGCGCTCGTTTGCCATTGCTGCTGCGTTTGGTACTGCAGGGATCTTGTCTACGATCATTCTAGGTGATGAAAGTGGATATGAAGTCGGTGATATACAAAAAGTTAAGCTTGCTGCAATAGAATCGGAATGGGAAACACATCCAGCTCCTGCTTCTTTCACTCTCATTGGATTACCTAATCAAGAAGAGCAACGTACGGATTATGCACTCAAAATACCTTATGCATTAGGTATTATTGCTACTCGTTCTATTGACGAAGAAGTAACGGGTTTAAAAGACCTGATGGCAGAACATGATACTCGTATTCGAACTGGTATGGTGGCTTATTCGTTATTAGAAAAAATAAAAGCTGGAGATGATACGCCAGAAAATGTTGAAGCCTTTAATCAAGTCAAAGAGGACTTAGGTTATGGCTTATTGTTAAAAAGGTTTGCACCTAATGTTGTTGATGCAACGGAAGAGCAAATTAAAATGGCAGTGGATGACAGTATTCCAGGTGTCACACCTATGTTCTGGTCATTTCGAATCATGGTCGGCAGTGGTATTGCTATGTTGTTTATTTTCTTATTCGCCTTTTATCAATCAGCGAGAAATAAAATTGGCCAAAATAAAATATTCCACCGTATTTGCCTGTACAGTCTGCCACTCCCTTGGATTGCGATTGAAGCAGGTTGGTTTGTTGCTGAATATGGTCGTCAGCCTTGGGCGATTGCTGAAATATTACCAACTCACATGGGGACATCGTCTGTTTCAGTAGAGCAAGTTTGGTTCAGTATTATCTCTATTGCATCGTTTTATACCGTACTGTTGGCCGTTGAAATGTTCTTGATGTTCCGTTTTGCACGCTTAGGTCCAAGTAGTTTAAAAACTGGACGTTACCATTTTGAACAACTCGAAAACAAGCAAGGATAAGGATAAATTATGTTTGATTACGAAACGTTAAAAGTCATTTGGTGGGGATTGATCAGCGTGCTGTTGATTGGTTTTGTTATAACCGATGGTTTTGATATGGGTGTGGGTGCATTGCTTCCTGTAATAGGTAAAACAGATCAAGATCGTCGAATTATGATTAATAGTATTGCGCCACATTGGGAAGGTAACCAGGTTTGGTTAGTGTTAGCCGCAGGGGCAATTTTTGCCGCATGGCCAGCGGTTTATGCAACTGCATTTTCCGGTTTCTATGTTGCGATGATGTTGACTTTATTTGCACTGTTTTTTAGACCGGTCGGTTTTGATTATCGCAGTAAAATTGCCGATACACGCTGGCGTAGTACTTTTGACTGGGGCATTTTCATTGGTAGTGCTGTGCCTCCAATCATGTTTGGTGTTGCTTTTGGTAATCTATTACAAGGTGTGCCTTTTACTTTAGATGAGTTTTTACGCTCAACATATCACGGTAGCTTCTTTGGGTTGTTAAATCCATTTGCTTTATTAGTGGGTGTATTTACGTTGTTATTGTTTGTATTACAAGGTTCTACTTGGTTACAAATGAAAACAGAGGCGGAAATGCGCGAGCGGGCGAGAATGGTGAGTCTCATTGTTGCACCTCTTGTTGTTAGTTTATTTGCAATATTAGGTTTGTGGTTAGCAAAAGGGGTTGACGGTTATGTACTGACGTCAATGATTGATAACAACGGTCCAGCCAATCCATTACTTAAAACAGCGGTAACAGAATCTGGTGCATGGTTAGCGAACTATGAGAAATATCCACTCGCGATGATCGCACCTGCTGTTGGTTTGCTATTCCCATTATTGGCTTGGTTTGCTAGTAAAAAAGATTATAGCGGCAGCGCATTTACTTGCACTAGCGTAGGTATTATTGGTGTGTTATTGACCTGTGGACTCAGCATGTTCCCGTTCATCATGCCTTCTAGCCTAGACCCAAGTGCAAGTTTGACGGTATGGGATGCTGTTTCAAGTGAATTCACATTAAATATTATGACCATTGCAGCGGCGATCTTTATACCTATCATTCTGCTATATACAGGGTTTGCTTATTTAAAAATGTTTGGACGTATTGGGATTGCCCATATGAAAAAACACAAACATTCAGCGTATTAATTAGGAGTTTATTATGTGGTATTTTGCATGGATTTTAGGTGTTTTATTAGCATGTTCATTAGGCATTATTAACGGTTTGTGGTTAGAGCAAGTCGAAACTAATGAGCGTGATAATAAAGAAGGTGAACAACAAAATAAACAATCATCAAACACAAAAATTACAACGTGAATAAATAGATAAAGTCACTCCCGTTAAGGGCTGAATTAATTTTTGATATTTTAAAACCCCTGAGAATGATTGTTTTCAGGGGTTTTTTATTAACTAAAATCACCTTATTTTTATTCTTTTATTTTTATATAAAAAGAATAGTAAACAAATAAAGAAAAAGCAGTTATGCTCCGCTTTTTGTGACTAAAAAACAGCAATTATAAGCACTTTGTCGACAATAAGTGCTAGTTGTAGTAGCGTTTGCTAGGATCATTCTTACTTATTATTAATGGCTAGGGAGTCGAGTGTTAATTTCAACTTTACCAATTCGTATATATTACGAGGATACCGATGCTGGTGGCATTGTTTATTATGCCAACTACTTGAAATTTTTTGAGCGAGGCCGCACTGAGTTTCTACGTGAATATGATATTCAGCAAGATACGCTTTTACAGCAAAATATTGCATTTGTGGTTAAAAAGGTAGAAATGGATTGTATTAAAGCAGCGCGTTTCAACCAGCTAATTGATGTCGAAACAGAGGTGACATCGTACCGTAAAGCTAGTTTGATGTTCACACAGAAAATTTTCAATGAAAGCAGGGAACTTCTTTGCCAAGCCGATACTCTAATCGCTTGCGTAAATTTACAAAAAATGAAGCCAAATGCTATTCCAACAGAAATAATTGAGGTAATTACTCGTGCAAGCTGATATGTCATTTTTAGGGTTATTCTTACAGGCAAGTTTGCTTGTAAAGTCGGTTATGTTATTGCTCTTAGGCATGTCTATTTATTCATGGACGTTGATTTTTTCTCGTTCGAGAATGCTAAAAGCTGCCAAAAGTGCGCTTAGCCATTTTGAAGACCGTTTTTGGTCTGGCCATGATTTAAGTCGTCTATATAAAGAAACGGCAGCACGCAATGAGCGTGTTAATGGTGGCGAAAAAATATTTTATATGGGATTTAAAGAGTTTTCCCGTTTACACCGAATGCCTGGACGTAAAGTTGAAGGTGTGATTGATGGTGCACATCGTTCAATGCGCGTTACTTTATCTCGTGAAATGGATGAGTTAGAAACTGGGTTGCCAGTGCTTGCTACTATCGGATCTATCAGTCCTTATATTGGTTTGTTTGGTACCGTATGGGGGATTATGAATTCATTCATCGCACTTGGTGAAGTTCAACAAGCTACATTATCGATGGTTGCTCCTGGTATTGCTGAAGCTTTGATTGCAACAGCGATGGGGCTATTTGCAGCTATTCCAGCTGTTATGGCTTATAACAAATTTTCTACTCAAGTTGGGCAACTAGAAACGTCTTACATTAATTTAATGGAAGAGTTCACTTCAATATTACATCGTCAAGCAATGACTGAGGGTGAGTAAGTTATATGCAACATTCTTATCGTACTCCTAGACGCAAGCGTGTCATTGCAGAGATAAATGTTGTGCCTTACATTGATGTAATGTTGGTACTACTGATTATCTTTATGGTAACCGCTCCTTTAGTGACACAGGGCGTTAAAGTTGATCTACCACAGGCAGTGGCTGAATCGTTGCCTGAGGATACAAAGCCACCGTTGATCGCCTCTATTGATAAACAAGGTCAATATTACTTAAGTGTTGGCGATAGTGCTGATACACCATTAGGTGCAGAGGAAATGTCAGTACTTGTTGAGCGACAATTGGAACTTGACCCTAACTCTCAATTTATTGTTAAAGGTGACGGTGATGTGAATTACAAAACCGTGATCGATTTAATGGTGTTGCTGCAAGAAGCGGGCGTTCCATCACTTGGTTTAATGACAGAGCCTGATCAATAAATGAAAACAAGTACAAATTTAATCGCCTTTATTACCGCGCTTTCTTTGCATCTTATTGTTGGTGGATTGTTGCTCATGAGTGTCGACTTCTCTTTGCCTAAAGATGAGCCTAAAGAAGCGGTATCTATTATTGAAGCAACCATCATTAATCAACAAATGCTTGATGATCTTGCCAAAAATGCACAAAAAAATAAGCAAGCTAAACAACAAAAGATAGATGACGAACGTCAACAAAAAGAGCGAGAACAAGCAGAGGTAGCTCGTCAAGAAGCACTGCTTCAAAAGCAGAAAGAAGATAAAATTAGAGCAGATAAAGAAGCAATACAACGTAAAGAGCAAGAAGTTTTAAGGCAACAACAGGAAGTAAAACGATTAGAAGCTGAAAAAGTAGCGGCTGCTCAAGCATTACAGGAAAAACAAAAAGCCGAAGCAGAGGCAAAGGTATTACAAGAAAAGAAAAAAGCCGATGATGCAGCGCGCGCTTTAAAAGAGAAGCAAAAAGCCGAAGAGGATGCTAAAGCCCTAAAGCTAAAACAGGACGCTGAAAAAAAAGAGGCAGCTAAAAAAGAAGCGGAAAGAGTAAAAGCAGAAAGGAGATAAAATTAGGGCAGAGAAAGAAGCAATACAACGTAAAGAGAAAGAAGTTTTAAGGCAAAAACAGGAAGTAAAACGATTAGAAGCTGAAAAAGTAGCGGCTGCTCAAGCATTAAAGGAAAAACAAAAAGCCGAAGCAGAGGCAAAGGTATTACAAGAAAAGAAAAAGGCCGATGATGCAGCGCGCGCTTTAAAAGAGAAGCAAAAAGCCGAAGAGGATGCTAAAGCCCTAAAGCTAAAACAGGACGCTGAAAAAAAAGAGGCAGCTAAAAAAGAAGCGGAAAGAG
>NZ_JACJDP010000037.1:0-42225 GCF_014163575.1 Psychromonas sp. SR45-3 | reverse complement strand
TTACCTATTACCTATTACCTATTACCTATTAACAATTAATTATTAAGTTATATGTCATCAGCTTCGATAATAAAAGATTAAGGTAGGCGATACTGGAATAAACCGGTCAATGATGTCGAAGTGTCTATTAATGAAGGTATTACTGATAGGAGTAAAGACAAAACGCGATCACAGCAAATTGATTATCAAAGTAATATAAGCAAACTTTATATAAATAAAAATATAATTTATTTGAAACTTGATGCAGCTAACAAGATGCAACTAACTCTTATGCTGTTGTTATTATTCATGTTATAAGTAACCATGTATAATATTGATGCCCTCTAATTATGTCTACAATGTTTCAATGTTGTTTTGTTTGAATATCGCTTTGTTTGAAAATCAATGTATTTGAAATTAATTAAACGTAAATCGATATTTTTGAAGTTAACTATATAGTGTTTCGACAATACCAGTTGATAAATACAAGGAATGTGTGATGAAAGGCCAAGGAAGGAAAATATGTTATTAGTTATTGCAATGGCCGATGCTTATGGAGCCGGATTTGAATTTACTGAAACCGATTATATTGAAGAAAAGCATTGTCTTACAGAATATCATCGTCCTTGGCTAGATAACCGCCCTGCGGGTTCTTATACCGATGATACTCAGATGACGATAGCAATTTGTGAGTTAATGCTCAACGAGCAAAACGTATGGAACGAGTTATTAGTTGCTGAGTATTTTTTAAAGGTCTTTAAACGTGACCCAAGACAAACTTACTCAGATAACTTCTACCACTTTTTATTAAAAACAAAGTCCGCGGCTGAATTCATTGACACTATCTATGCAGATAGTGTGCGCAACGGTTCAGCCATGCGCTCGGTTCCATTAGGCTTAATAAAAGACAAAACCGAGATGTTAGAAAAAGCGCGAATACAAGCTGCTGTTACGCATAACACTCATGAAGGAATTATAGCCTCTCAAGCCGTCGCATTAGCTGTTTATTATTTTGTTAACAAACTAGGTAATAAACATGGTCTGTTTGAGTATGTCTGTTTACAGACCAATGAGTTTTTTATTGAAGATAAAGTCGATCGAACTGAATGTAATGCTATTGATACTATCGACGCAGTATTAACTGTATTATCTCAATCTAATTCCCTTTCAGAAGTTTTAGATAAAGCGATAAGACTCGGGGGAGATACCGACAGCGTTGCTTCTATTGCCTGTGGTATTGCATTTTTCAGTGATGAATATGATAAAGATTTGCCTGAGTTTCTATCACGAGACCTTGAAGACGGCCCGTTTGGTAAAAACTATTTAATACAATTAAACCAACAACTTTTGTCATGTTATTTGCCTTAGCTGCTATCCAAAAACTAAATAACCCCGAAAAACTAAACCAACAAAGATAAAACTGATGTTACTGATGTTAAATTTAAGCAATTAAAGTAACTGAAAATGACAGTCAATTCAGGCTAATGATAAAACTTGTATTTATTCGTAATATTTTATACTCATAAGACTTTTGTATAAGAAAGCAAGTTACAGGGGTTAATGTAAACCAAAATTTAATTTCGATGTCTACTTGATGGCTGGTCTTTATTTATGTCTTTTTTACTCAATAAACTTTTTAAAGATCATAAAGATAACACTGAGCCATTGGACATTACTGTTATATAGTGACGGGTCGGCTTGACTAATTATCTCACCGCCCTTACTCAGATAAATTCTTATATTTAATACTTCATATAAAAAAGGATAACGATGGCAGGATTAAGTTTATTAGCGTTACTAGACGATATTGTTGCAGTATTAGACGATGTTGCATTAATGAGCAAAGTTGCGGCTAAAAAAACAGCAGGTGTTTTAGGCGATGATCTTGCTTTAAACGCGCAACAAGTTTCAGGTGTAAAAGCCGATAGAGAGCTCCCCGTGGTTTGGGCGGTTGCTAAAGGTTCTTTAATAAATAAAGCCATTATCGTACCTGTTGCATTGCTACTCAGTGCTTTTTTCCCTTCAGCGATCACTATTTTACTGGTGATGGGGGGATTATATTTATGCTTTGAAGGTTTTGAAAAAATAGCACATTCTTTGTTTGCTCCCAATCAAAAAAAAGAAATAAATCAGCAAGTTAAACAACAACGTATCAAAGCAAATGCGGATAAAAATATTGACCTCGTTGCTCTAGAAAAAGATAAAATTAAAGGGGCAATACGCACAGACTTTATTTTATCAGCTGAAATCGTAGTAATTGCATTAGGTACTATTGCCGGTGCAGACATATTAACTCGCGTATTGGTGCTGATTGCTTTAGCCATTGGTTTAACTGTTTTTGTTTATGGTTTAGTAGCTGCGATCGTCAAACTCGATGACTTAGGCCTATATTTGCTTAAAAATGCAAATACTGAAAATGAAAACACGTTAAAAACGATACTAGGTAATTTTCTATTAGCTTTTGCTCCGTTATTAATGAAATTTCTAGTCATTGTAGGCACCATCGCGATGTTTTTAGTAGGCGGTGGCATTCTCGTTCATAACATCTCTTTCATCGCAGATCTTGTTCAGCATATTGAGCATTACTTTTTTTCTCTCAGTTATCTCTTTGAATATATTGCCCCAACCATATTAACAGGGCTAGTCGGTATTGTTGCGGGTGGTGTATGTTTATTATTACTAACGTTAGCTTCAAAATTACTATTATTATTAACTAAAAAATAATGAGTCAATAATGAGAACCTTACGTTATTTTCACAAAGCGCCATTACGCGTTTTGCGTATCGAAAAACTATCGCTTAGATTAAAAACTAGGCGTGCAATGATTAAGCTAAAGATTGCTTTAGCCCAGGAAAAACAAGAAACGATCTTGATGTTAACCACCTATAAAAATTATACACAAGGCCTAGCGAGCAAAGCTGAGATGAAAATGGCCAATGAGCAAATGGTTAATGTATTAAAAGGATTAGGTTTAGGGGTGTTTGCTATTTTACCGTTTGCCCCTATCACCATCCCAATTATTATAAAGTTAGGTCGATTAGTCGGTGTTGAAGTAATGCCAAGTGCTTTTATTGATAAGAAACAAATTGTTAAAAAACAAATGGTTAAGAAGGAAATTGATAAAAAATAATAAATGAGCAGCGATCTAGAGACACTTATTTTTAAAGTTCATATCTTAAAATTAAAAAGGCCAATTAGTGGCCTTTTTATATTTACAGAAACGATGCCTCAACAGAGAAAACTATTCAGAGAAATATTCAGAGAAATATTCAGAAAGTTATACCTCATCAGATAGTTAATTATAACTTGTAGGTATTCATATCAACTTGGTAATCTAATAAGGGTTCAACGACTTTTCCGTTAAACATACCTTCAAAAATAGCTTTAAGTGCATTGTCTTCATTGACCGACTCTCCCTTAAAATAAGTATGATCGGTACCAATACCATTTACATCGGTAACATCGATGTACGCCGCATTGGGGCTATTTAGTTTTTTGAGATACGAACCTAATCGCGCTTTTTGTTCTTTACCCGGTTTGATGCGTGATGCTCTCAGTGCTGAATCATTTTCATTGATCACAACATAAACTCTTTTCCTTACATCAAGCTTTTCTACCCAATTAGCATGGTCTTTATTATTAGTATCAGCAGCAACCAAGCAAATATTGTCAAACACCAATCCTGATGTTTGGTTTTCACTGGTTGAAAGCGTGTGTTTCAAAACGTAGTTTCCCATACTGTGACAGAGTAAATTGATTGTAACAGAGCAGTCAGATGCCATTAATTTGGTAAAAAGAGAAGCTTCTGCGTTTGGGTTATTAGGATGTTTTCTAAACGCCTCTTTTTGTCGCCTAAGTTGTAAAGAATGCGTCAGTAATAAATGCAGTTGTTGAATAATGCCAATGGTGCGATTAAGTGCACCAGCTGAAACTCGTGCATCAGATTTGTCACTAAGGTATGCGCCGGTACCGGAAATAACACCTCCTCCATTCGCAGGCCAAGTAAATGGCACAACAATTACATTATATAAAGATTCAATCTCATAAGCGGCTTTTAAAACATCCTCGACATCATTGTTATAACCATGTACAAAAAATAAAATAGACTTTTGCTTTGTGCTAGCACGTTCAAAGAGTTCGCAGGCGACCTCAAGGCTGGCATACCATTCCTTGTCAGTATCAATATCAAGATGATATTTTGATTTTAGTTGTTTGACTTTGCTGGCCGTCAGTTGGTCATCAAGCGGCTCTACTTTCCATCCATTTTCTAATTTATCGACCCTAACTAAACGCAATTCATTAGGTCCTTTTACATTAGGAGATTTACCAAAACATCTCAAATTGCTTGCTTTAGATAGTTTACGATTAGTAATTAAGTACATAACACTCTCCTTATGATTGTCTCTAATTAAACTAATATCTTGCAAACAAAAAGAGCTGGCTCATATCTTCATTAAATAACTATTTTTGACTATCATCTGCATTATGTAGTCACTGTACACATGATATGATTTTTCAACCTCTTTATAACAACTCCGACGTTCTAAATATGTCATTGACGAATCACTGTCTGCATTGAAAACCTACACCTATCAATCATCAAGTGCAGGTTACCAAGTCACATATAAATAATTTATTAGTGATTTTATTTATACATTTAATGCTTTCTCTTCAAAACAATACTTAAATAGGTAGAAAATACGATTAGCTAAAGATCGCTAAAGTGCGGTCATTTATTAATAGTTAGGGTCATTTGAATAAATTGAATTGAGTGAGTAAAAAGTAAATCATGATTAAAGACCATGGAAAGATTAATTTGTTAATGTATAATGAACGAGTGTTCTATTATTAATTTAAGAAATCAATATGAGTAAAAATGCTAAGTTTGATCGTACAGAGGTTATTGAAAAAGCGACTAATTTGTACTGGGAAAAAGGTTACCATGGTACATCTATGCGTAACTTACAAACGGCTATTGATCTACGTCCAGGTAGCATATACGCGACTTTTGGTAGCAAAGACAATTTATTCAAAGAAGCAATACATCACTACGCTGCAAAAACAGGTAACTTATTACAAGATTGTTTAGATCAATCTGCAACACCATTAACAGGTCTAAAATTATTCATTAAGAAACTTATTATAGATAATCTAGATGGCAAACCTAGTTGTATGTGCATGATTGTGAAGTCGCTGTCTGAATTAACTGAAAATGATAATAAAGAGCTTTTAGATGAAGTAAAAGAAATACTCTCTAATATAGAAAATAGACTGGCGGGTATTATTACAGATGCTATTGATGCCGATGAGTTAGACAAAAGCAAAGATGCAATGGAGCTTGCAAGTTATCTGCAAGTTCAAATCATAGGTTTAAGAACTTATGCTCAGCTAAACAATAATAAAGAAATAGTTAACAAGTTTATTGATGAAATATTTGTGGGCGCACCTTTCCATTAATATGCACATAAACTTTTAAACGACATTTAAGCCCGTTTGGTGATGAAACGGGCTTTTTATATTAAGTTATTTATCTTTTTAACTTCTCCAAATAAATTGAACTACATTGAACTACCTTGAATCACTTTAAACTGCCTTGAACAAACTCAAATAGCTAATCCCCTTTTAACCTAAACTAATAGCCTAAAGCCAATCTATTTCTCTTGTGTTCATCAGCATTTTTATAATTATTGAAATAATGATACGAATTAAAATGCTAATTAAACGATAAACAAACACATTTTGAACGTTTGTTCAGAAATCACTTGAACAGTCGTTCATTGTTGTTTATAGTATCTTCACTTAAGAGAATTAACTTCTCATTAGAAACTAATTTCAATAATGATTGATCACTAGAGAGAGTAAAAGAATGAGCGAATTTAAAATCCATACAGTAGAAACAGCTCCAGCAGACAGCAAAGCAATTCTTGAAGGTGCGGTTAAACAAATGGGCGTTGTGCCTAACCTTTTTGGTACGATGGCTGAATCTCCAAATCTTTTAAAAGCCTACACACAATTACATGAATTATTTGCAAGTACTTCATTTAATGCAGAAGAGTTAACGGTTGTATGGCAAACAATAAATGTTGAACATGAATGTCATTACTGTGTCCCTGCACACACTGCAATCGCACATTCAATGAAAGTAGATACTGCCATTACAGAAGCTTTACGTAATGACACTGCTTTACCAACTGCAAAACTGCAAGCGTTAAAAGACTTCACATTAAGCATGGTACGTGACCGCGGTAATGTGCCAGCAGCAGCAATGGAAGCATTCTTCGCAGCAGGTTACGGTCAACAACAAGTATTAGAAGTTATTCTTGGTTTATCTCAAAAAGTGATCAGTAACTATGTCAACCATGTTGCTCAAACACCTGTAGATACAATGTTTGAATCATTTGCTTGGAAGAAGTAATTACAAACGTGATAACGGTTTGAAACTTAGCAAACTATTGCTTTAGTTTTAGGGTACTTGTTGATATCAACAAGTACCCTTTTTTTATAGCTGAATATAATTAGGACTTTTATTAGCTCCTGTAAATAATATCGATTCATACATTGCATCGATACCCATACAATTTTTATACTGATAAGTAAGTCAGTAATAATTAATTCTTCGAACCATCGGACGTAAACCTCTATTCCCTCCCTACTTCGCTTAATATCGATATATTGTTAAACACACTTGTAAATATGAATACACAGTCAAGGGGCGGTATCTAAATTGCGAAGGTAAGCTTACTTCTATCTATTCAACTGATTAAGGGGCGACAGATAATTTTAACTAATTGATTAGTTTATTATTATTGGTAGAGTGTGACTCATTAAATATAGATTGAGCTTTGAGCTGGCATGGTTATTTAATTTAAATTGAAAAAACAGTCATCAATGTATTAATGATATTGTCATGGTTAATACGTTACTATCAAATGAAACAGTACTTAGATTCAAATAATAAAAATGAAGGTTTATGATAAAAAACAATAAGCCAATGAAGATAACATTGGCACATATCAATGATACACACTCTTACTTTGAACCCCAGGCATTGCAATTACAACTGAATATCGACGGGGAAAAGCTCTCTCCCTATGTTAGTAATGGTGGCTTTTCACGCATTGCTACACGAGTTAAACAACTTAAAGCTAACGCACTAGCAGATAAGCGAGATTTTCTATTTGTGCATGCCGGTGATTGTTTTCAAGGCACACTGTATTTCTCTTTGTTCAAAGGTAAAGCAAATGCCGATATGCTCAATGCATTAGGTATTGATATGATGACGATTGGTAACCATGAATTAGATATGGGCAACGAACCTGTTGCGACCTTTCTGGATCGGATCACGTTTCCATTGTTAGCGGGTAACTGGGACTTATCGAACGAATTAACCACTAAATCTCATCAGTTAAATGGTCGGTCAAACTTACTTTCTTATCAACCAGAGGATCAGACTGCACGCTGGATCACGCGTATTGTAGATGGCGAGCCGATTGCAATATTTGGACTTTCAATCGATAAGATGGCAGATATTGCCAATGTAGACCTAGATACGCCCTTTGTTGATGCTTACCAAACAGCTATTAATACTGTTAAATCGATTCAAGCAACCGGTATTAATAAAATCATATTATTAAGTCATCTAGGTTTTGAGGGCGATTGTGATTTAGCAGATAAAGTAGATGGTATTAGTTTAATTGTAGGTGGTCACACTCATGTATTACAAGGTGATTTCAGTACTTTAGGGTTTAAAAAAGAGTCTGAATACGGTTTAAAAATTAATGATACTTATATTGTTCAAGCAGGATGTCATTCACAGGTACTTGGCCACTGTGAAATTGACTTTGCCGCCGACGGTTCTGTAACTGCTTTTAATGGTAAAAACGAGTTATTAATAGGTCGTCGCTTATGTATTGATAAAACCTTGTTGACCACACATGAGGATCAGCTCCATAACAAAGCCAGCCTTTATCTCGCGCAACATGAAAATGTGGTTGTGTGTAAAAAAGACCTACAACTGCAAAGTTTGCTACTTGATAAATATATCCCCAGAGTACGCGAGTTACAAAGTACAGTGATTGCAACTATCGCTGAGAGTATGCGTCATATTCGTATACCGGATGTGGAGGGAGGAAGCGAAATTGCGCCTTTAGTCGCTCAATCATTTGTGCATATGATGAATAACAATGGGCATCAAGTTGACTTTGCAATCCATAACGCAGGTGGCGTGAGATCCTCTTTAAATAGCGGTAATATTTCAGTAGCAGATATTGCAGGTAAATTGCTGCCTTTCGTTGTGCCTATTGGCGTTTATCGTATCAAAGGAAAATATATTGCTCAGGCCTTAGAGGGAGCTATTAATAATGCGATCAATAATGGAGTGATGGGAAGTGGTTCGGGAAGTTATCCTTATACTCATAACCTGAGTTTTCGCTATTATAATGAACGTCCAATGGGTCAACGTATTGCTAAACTAGTTATTTATACAAAAGAAAGCGGTTGGAAAAAGGTTGACCATGAGACCTTTTATTATGGCAGTTCTTCTGCTTATACAATGAAAGGTAAAGAAGGCTACGATGCATTGACCATGATGGAAGGTGAAGGAATTATTACCCAACATTCAATGGCAGACTGCTTTATCTATTTTATTAAAAATAGCACAAGCAGTCTGCTCCTTAAGTCTGTATCAAAAGAGCAGTAAAGAGCGACAATAAAGAAGATCAACTTCCTTTTTCATCTTTGCTTGCTCGGCAATTTATGGCTTAATTATTTACTGGGATTAATTTCAGTCAAAATAGTTAAGCTTTAATTGCAAGTGCAATACCACCGCATATGCCAGCATTATCACCTAACAGCGGAGGTACGATATAGTGATCAATATGCGTTAAAATTTCTGCTTTATGAACATAACCGTTCAACATTTCTTTCACTTTTTGTCTAATTAAAGGAAATAAATGGGCTTGTTTCATTACCCCTCCTCCCATAATTATCTTTTCTGGAGAGAGGATCAAAATATAATTAACCAGTGCTTGTGCTAGGTAATAAGCTTCCATTTCCCAAGCTTGATGTTCAGCGGGTAATGTATTTGCCAAATTACCCCAACGATTTTGAATAGCAGGGCCAGCGGCTAATCCTTCAAGACAATCACCATGAAATGGACAAGTGCCATGATAAGTATCGTCTTGATGCCTTTTTACAATAATATGCCCCATTTCAGGATGCAATAAACCATGCACCCTATTTCCTTCGATCACCGCACCAGCTCCAATTCCAGTACCAACAGTGATATACAATGAAGATGATAGCCCTTTTGCAGCCCCCCACTTTAACTCTCCAAGTGCGGCACCATTAACGTCGGTATCAAAACCGATGGGTATATCAAAATGTTGTTTCAATACGCCTATTAAGTTGTAGTCACTCCAATGTGGCTTGGGCGTTTTTGTAATGTATCCATAGGTAGGAGAATCAATATTGGGATCAATTGGTCCAAAAGAACCCACACCTAATGCTTGTATAGGTTTATCTTTAAAAAAAGAGATCACTTGCGTAAGTGTCTCGTCTGGGGTTGATGTTGGAATGGTCACTTTTTCTAAAATACGACCTTCTTCACTACCTATTGCACAAACAAATTTTGTGCCACCTGCTTCTATTGCACCAAATAACGGCATGACAACCTCTTCTGTTTTGTATTCAATTTGATTTTTATTTAGCTATTATTTATCTTTTACTTTTTAATTTAATACGAATATCTGGTTGGTGATTATTGACTATCAACTATTAACCATTGAATATTGAAACATAGACTCTTCGTCTAGTCACCTAACCTACCTCTAAACTTGAACAGTGCACCTAATCTGAGCTATAACGCTGACTTTTTTATCGTTAATCAGAAAAAATTAACATTATAAATTTAATTTCTATGATGAAACTACATTTAACGAATATTTAACTAGGATACAATTTGAAAAATTATCAGTTACTATTCCTTAAATAACAACTGATTACATTAACAAACTCCCGTGATACTACAAGCTTAAGCTCGATTAATACTTTGCAGTAACATGCGCATTTTAGATGTTTTTATTACAAGGGTTTCACATGATTTCCGTCGCGTTAGTTGATGATCATCTTATGGTACGTTCAGGCTTTGCCCAATTATTGAGTGTTGAAGCAGATATAGAAGTACATAGCCAACATGGTTGTGCTTTAGATGCTTATCAAGCACTCGCAAATACTAAATTAGATGTTGCTGTTATTGATATTTCAATGCCCGATGAAAGTGGCCTGGTGTTATTAGGAAAGTTACGCAAAGTACAACCAAATTTTAAAGCGATTATTTTATCTATTTATGACTCAGCCTCCTTTGTAAGCCAAGCTATTGAAGCAGGAGCCTGCGGTTATTTATCGAAACGTTGTGGTCCAGGGGAATTAGTTGCGGCTATTAGAACGGTGGCTAAAGGTGACCGTTATTTATGCGCGGATGCATTATTTAATTTAAGTAATGCAGCATCAACACCATCACCATTGAATGTGTTAACAAAGCGAGAAACAGAAGTATTCAACCACCTTATTCAAGGTAAAGATGTGAAGCATATTGGTAATGAGCTTTTCATTAGCCATAAAACTATACACGTACATCGAGCGAATATTCTTAGTAAGTTAGACCTTCAAAATAATGTTGACCTTATTCGTTTTGCACTTCGGCATAAACTATTGGCAGAATAAGCAAATGGCTATTAAGTCCCCTTTACCTGAAAGCAAACAAGATGTTTTCAATCATTACATTATTGGTGAACACAGCCTCTCTAAGCTCGCTTTTGTTTATATATTTAGCTTTTTAATTTATAGCATTAGCTGGTTTTGTTTATGGAACATTAGCCGTTACTTATCAGCGGATATTTTATTAGCGGGTTTATTGCTGCCAACAGGGTTAAAACTAATCACATTCACCCTTGCCCCTCGTAGCATGTGGCACCTTTTTATAATTAGTGAACTGTTCATTGTTACTAGTTTGCTTTATCTCTTGAGCGAAAATGAACACGAAAATTTATTATTCATGTTTGTTTTTTTACCCTACATCATTGCCATACCGTTTAGCCACTATTGGAAGTATTTAGATACTTATTGGCAAAAGTTGCTTGCGCTATCTGCTCTTACTATTCTTTACAGTTTACTTTGTGGCTTAGCCATTTTACTGCTTGTGACCCCCTTAAATTTACCCTTTAGTTATGTATTTTCAGCGACCATGTCCGCATTAACTGGTGGGATTTTACTCGCTCCATTTTTGTACCTGCTTTATGACTATCTTCAACATAAAATATGGTTACCATTAAGTCCGATTCTGGTTCATCAAGAGATCCGCCTACGGCCGTCTGCCATCATCTGGGGAATAGGCTTTTTTAGTATCGGGCTGATTGCTGAATTAACGCTATTAGAAACAATGAAACCCTTGGTGCTGTTAATTATATTACTACCAAATATCTTTATGGCCTATAAATACGGTTGGCAAGGTGGCGTTTTAGCGGGTGTAATTAACAGCATACTATTAACCACCGCGAGACAGATCACAGGTACCTTTGAATCAGATCAAGAGTTACAAATTTTTATGACTAGCCAAGCATTAGTTGGATTAGGTTTAGGGATCGCAATCAGTAGGCAGTTTTTATTATCTGAGCAACTACATCGTGTTAACTCTGATTTAGCAATGGAGCTTTCTAACAAGCAACAGTTAACACAGCAACTCGTGCAAGCGGAAGAAAATATTCGCAAGTCTGTGGCTCGTGAATTACATGATGAAATTGGCCAAAATATTACAGCGATTCAAATCCAGGCGATGCTTGCTGGCAAAGTGAGTCAGGATAAAAATAGTCAAGATATCGCAACGACTATTAACACGTTAGCATTAAGAATACACAGCTCTACAAGGCAGCTATTGACTCAGTTGCGCCCTCATTCCCTTGATGAATTAGGCTTAGAAGATGCCATTAGGCAGCTGAGTGCAGAGATGCGCTTTGCAGATAGGCATATCGATTTTAAACTAAACTTTGGTTTATCGGCTACTAAGCTTGATGATATTACCGCCGTTACGCTATACCGTATCGTGCAAGAATTATTAAACAATGTCAGTAAACATGCGCAGGCAAGTGAAGTGCAGTTAAGTTTACTGCCCGGTGAAGTGTTTACCTTAGAATTACGAGACAATGGGATAGGTCTCCCCGATGACTGGCAAAGTAATGGACAAGGTCTTAAAGGCATTAAAGAACGGACCAGTGCATTGGGGGGGGAAATAAGAATACAAACCCGAGAAGCAAAAGCAGCTGAACTTCAACAACCGACAATAAGGTTAACAAACCTAGCAACCTCTTACCCTGGCACGCTAATAGTCATTCATTTACCCGTCAAAGCCTTTTCCACCGCAGACTAAAATGACAACAACTAAAGCTATTAATAATGAGCTAATAGACCGTAAAGTAGACAACTAATATGTTACCTAGACCACAACTTTTCGCCTTACACAGCAAAACTAGGAATTTTTCTTAGACATTTAAAAACTAGTCTCACTCTTTCACCAACACCATTGAGTACCATCGTTTTCAGTTAGGAGAATTTACACATGATGGGTTTTTTAACCTCTGAGCAACCCGCTAAAACGATAACTAATCAAGTACAGATTAATGCCACTTATCAATACTGGCGATTGCACTTAATGTTATCTATGTACCTCGGTTACGGCATGTTTTATTTTACGCGTAAAAGTTTGAACTTTGCGATGCCAGCTTTACTTTCCGACCTTGGGTTAGCACATTCTGATATCGGTTTTTTAGGGACACTTTTTTATATTACTTACGGCCTATCTAAATTTTTTTCCGGGATGGTCAGTGATCAATCAAAGCCTAGTTATTTTATGGGATTGGGGTTGATCGCAACGGGCATGATTAATATTGCCTTTGGCTTGAGTTCATCGTTATTCATGTTTGCCACATTGTGGGTAGCGAATGCGTTTTTTCAAGGTTGGGGATGGCCACCTTGTGCCAAGCTATTAACCACTTGGTACTCTCGTTCTGAACGTGGTTTTTGGTGGTCGATTTGGAATACATGCCACAATTTAAGTGGCGCGTTGATCCCCATCGTTATTGGATTTATAGCGGTCTCCTGGGGATGGCGTTATGGGTTCATTATTCCAGGGAGTGCGGCGATATTAGTTGGTATTGTTTTATGTTTCAGAATGCAGGACAAACCGACCAGTTTAGGGCTACCCAGTGTCGGTGAGTGGCGAAATGATGCACTTGAAAAACAACACGAACAAGAAGGTAAAGGATTAAATTTTAAAAAAATTCTGACTGTTTATGTATTAGGTAATAAGTATATTTGGATTTTATGCAGTTCTTATTTTTTGGTTTATATCGTACGTACCGCTATTAATGATTGGGGAAACCTTTATTTAATGCAACGACATGGTTTTGAACTTTTTTCAGCGAATGCGGCTGTCTCCATGTTTGAAATAGGCGGCTTTCTTGGTTCATTATTTGGAGGTTGGGGATCAGACCGATTTTTCCGTGGCAACCGCGCTCCGATGATTTTGATTTTTGCTTTGGGTATTTTTGCTTCTGTTTCTGCCCTGTGGTTAACACCTGTAGATAATTTTGTGGTGCTATCTGGATGCTTTTTTTCCATTGGTTTCTTTGTGTTTGGCCCTCAAATGATGATTGGAATGGCCGCAGCAGAATGTTCACACAAAGATGTAGCAGGGACAGCAACAGGGTTTGTAGGATTATTCGGGTATCTAGGCGCAGCACTTGCTAGCTACCCGCTTGCATTAATTATTGAACGATTTAATTGGGAAGGTTTTTTCAGTGTAATTACGTTATCAGCAGCTTGTATTGGCTTACTGATCTTACCTTTTGTAAAAGCACAGGATGTGCGAGATAACGCGAATGGCTAGTCATTTTTTTGATCTTAGTTGCTAATACTTGTGCTTTCTCACTAATAAAAATCAGATTGTTTTAACACCATTATTCATATTTGTATTAGCAGAATAGTTGAACGGAATAACGAGACTAAATGCTTTGGCATTATTTATTCAAGAAGTGAAATATTAGTTTTTTATCAAAAAAAGGAAGGGAAGAATATGAAAATTAGCACTCAACGTACATTATTAGCCGCTTGTGTTTTAGGCTCCACAATGACCATTGCACCACAAGCCGTTGCTGAAGGTCGACTGGTTGTTTACTGCAGTGCAACCAATGCAATGTGTTCTGCAGAAACCAAAGCATTCTCTGAAAAATATGATGTTAAAACCTCATTTGTACGCAACGGCTCTGGTAGTACATTTGCTAAAATTGAAGCAGAGAAAAAGAACCCTCGTGCCGATGTTTGGTATGGTGGTACGCTAGATCCACAATCTCAAGCAGGTGAAATGGATTTACTGCAACCTTATAAATCTCCGCAGCTTGAGTTCATTATGGATCAATACAAAGATCCAGCTAAGCGTAAAGGTAATTACTCATCTGCCGTTTATATGGGTATTCTTGGTTTTGGTGTGAATACTGAACGTCTTGCAGAGAAAGGGTTAGAAATCCCACGTTGTTGGAGTGACCTGACTAAGCCAGAGTACAAAGATGAAATTCAAATTTCTGATCCACAAAGTTCAGGCACTGCCTACACTGCATTAGCAACCTTTATCCAACTTTGGACTGAAGATAAAGCGTTTGATTACTTCAAAGCATTAGATAAAAACATCTCTCAATACACTAAATCAGGTGTAACACCATCTCGTAACTCCGCGCGTGGTGAAATCGCAATCGGTGTAGGCTTCTTACATGACTATTCACTTGAACAATCTAAAGGTGCACCACTGGAGCTTATTTCTCCTTGTGAAGGAACAGGTTATGAAATTGGTGGTGTGAGTATTATTAAAGGTGCTCGTAACCTAGATAATGCAAAACTTTTTGTCGATTATGTATTATCAAAAGAAGGCCAGGAATTAGCTTGGAACAAAGGTCAATCTTTCCAAATTTTAACCAATACAACGGCAGAGCAATCACCTAATGCACTGGACCCTAAAAAACTAACCTTAATTAATTACGATATGAATAAATACGGATCATCTAGTGAGCGTAAACGTTTAATCGATAAATGGGTAAACCAAGTAAAAATGGGTGAATAACCTGCACTTAGATGAGCAGTATTAGTACTGCTCATTTCTCTTAACATTTTATGTTAATTCTACTCTCAATCATGATTACAAATTACATTTCCACTTGCAGTGAGCAGATAGGGAATACTTAATCTAACAAATTGATTAAAAATAACTTTTTATTAACTCGGTACTTTACAATGAATGATATAACAGATAAATCATCTACCCGTCACCGGCCAACTCCTGAACATCGAGATCCTATTTTTTACTGGGTTTTAGTGCTACTTGCCGGCTTTATATTCCTACCCAGTTTTTCACTCGATTATGGGGTGTTCGATTCCACTTTTGAAGAAATTAACATGGCCATGGGCTGGAGCTCAGCTAATATTTCTTGGTTATGGTTTATCTTACCGCTCGGTTTATTACTTCGTCCTCGTAAAATCCAAAATAAATATGCCAAAAAACAACACTGGTTTGATATTGTTTTTTCTATTTTATGTATGTTTATAACATTACTTTCGTCTTGGTATACTGAACAAGGTTTAGGTTACTCCACGATTGTTTTATTCATTGGCCTTGGCGCAGTCATGACTCTCGCCTTTTCACGAATGGAATATCTTGGTGGCGATGTATTTATTATTGCTTCACTCATTTCCATCATTATATTGATCTCTACTTTTATCATTTATCCAAGTATTGCCATTTTTGTACCGATGTTTCAGGATGATGCGGGTAATTTTGTACTGTTCCAGTTCCTTGAAATACTTACTAAATCGCACATTATACAAATTATATTAAACTCGGTTATGTTAGGCACATCAGTTGGTATCGGAGCCACTTTTTTTGGCCTCATTTTTGCCATTTATACTACGCGTATTGCAAAACGTTCTGCTTTTATAGCGCGCATATTTTCTATTCTACCGATTGTTACTCCACCCTTTGTTGTAGGTTTGGGCGTAACACTAATGTTAGGTCGTTCTGGTTACATTACCGAATTAATGGTCGACTGGTTCGGCTTGGAACAAACTAACTGGTTATATGGTTTTACTGGTATTTGGATGGCTCAAGTACTTGCTTTTGCACCTATGTCTTTCATGATCATTGACGGTGCAATGAAATCTTTACACCCTTCATTAGAAGAAGCTTCATATACATTACGTGCTAACCGTTACCAAACCTTTTTTCAAATTGTGATGCCATTATTAAAACCTGCATTGGCTAACTCCTTTTTAATCATCTTTGTACAATCGCTGGCTGACTTTAGTAATCCCTTAGTACTGGGCGGTAGTTTCGATGTTTTAGCAACGCAGATTTATTTCTACATTGCAGGTGCGCAACTTGATTATGCATCGGCGAGTACATTAGGTGCAATTTTACTATTATTCTCTTTAGCTATTTTTGTCGTGCAGTATCTATGGATTGGTAAACGTTCATACGTGACTATTTCAGGTAAGTCTTACCGTGGTGATGTTCAGCCACTACCACCATCGTTGAAACTAGGTGTATCAGGTCTCCTGTATTTTTGGATGGCCTTTAACGTACTCCTTTATGGCAGCATCTTTTATGGCAGCTTTACTGTTAACTGGGGTGTCGATTACAGTCTTACATTTAATAACTATATCAACCTATTTGGTATGGGGATGAGTGAAGGAGCTTGGCCTTCTTTAATTACTACCATGACTTATGCTGGTATTGCCGCACCAATCACCGCTTTCTTCGGTTTATTGATTGCATACATAGTGGTTAGACAACAATTCCGTGGCAAAAAAGTCATTGAGTTCTCAACCATGCTTTGTTTTGCTGTACCTGGAACAGTTGCTGGTGTGTCTTACATATTAGCCTTTAATGATGCCCCTATTTATTTGACGGGAACGGCCGCTATTGTGGTGATCTCAATGGTGATGAGGAATGTCCCCGTTGGGATTCGTTCTGGTATAGCAGGACTCGGACAATTGGATAAATCATTGGATGAAGCCTCATTAAGTTTACGTGCTAATTCTTTAAAAACGATTACCCATATTCTATTACCGTTATTAAAACCAGCTATTTTATCGACACTGATTTATAGCTTTGTGCGTGCAATGACCACAGTAAGCGCCATTATATTCTTAGTTACACCGGAAACTCGTGTTGCCACTTCTTATATTTTGAATCGCGTTGAAGATGGTGAATACGGTATCGCTATTTCCTACGGGTCAGTGCTGATCGTGGTGATGCTAGCAATTATTTTGATTTTTGACTTCCTTGTTGGTGATACTCGTGTATCTCGTTCTAAAGCAACCAACCAAGAATAATGACTGGAGTAACGACTAATGGAAAACAGTAAAATGGAAAATGAAAACTTTGTAGTATTAAAAAATATTTGCAAAAAATTTGACGATAAAGAAGTCATCGGTAACTTAGACCTAGAGATCAAAAAAGGCAGTTTAGTCACCTTATTAGGTCCTTCTGGTTGCGGGAAAACGACGGTGTTGCGTTTAGTGGCCGGTCTAGAAAAGCCCACCAGCGGTCAAATATTTATTGATGGCGAGGATGTCACCAATACTTCGATTCAACAACGTGATATCTGTATGGTGTTTCAGTCCTATGCATTGTTTCCGCACTTATCATTACACCAAAATGTTGCCTATGGATTAAAGATGTTAGGTATCTCTAAAGCTGAAACTAAACAACGTGTTGACGAAGCATTAAAATTAGTCGATTTAGAAGGCTTTGGTGAGCGTTATGTGGATCAAATATCGGGTGGTCAACAACAACGTGTGGCACTTGCCCGTGCGTTAGTATTAAAACCCAAAGTATTGTTGTTTGATGAACCACTCAGTAATTTAGATGCGAATTTACGCCGTAGCATGCGTGAAACTATTCGTGAACTGCAGCAACGTTTTAATATTACTTCTTTGTATGTAACGCATGACCAAACCGAAGCGTTTGCCGTGTCGGATACCGTGATAGTGATGAAAGATGGCGAAATTATGCAGCAAGGTTCTCCTACTGAGCTTTATAAAAATCCAGCGTCAATGTTTATGGCAAACTTTATGGGTGAAGCTAATATCTTCCCTGGTCAGTTTGATGGCGAACAAATTAATATTAATGGTTACAAGACCCCTGCCGATCCGACCATGGTTGAAGGTTTTAAAAGTGGAAACTATTTAATTGGTGTTAGGCCAGAAGCTATTCTTTTAACTAATCAAGGTGATGAAAGTCAACGTTGCCAAGTAAATAAGGTTGCTTATATGGGGGCGATGTACGAAGTGAGTGTGACTTGGCAAGACCATGAAATATTATTGCAGCTTAACTCTTCGCAATTCAATGCGTCTTTAGCTGAGCGTGCTTTTTTAACAATTAATCCCACTGGCTTATTTTTATTGCCTGCCGATGCTAAATAGTTAGATTATAAAATATAAAAAGGCCAAGTAGGAGGTTATCTTACTTAGCCTTTTATAGTACTTCTATAGTACGTACGCCCACTCGACGCCTAAGCTTTAAACCTATTTTGGTTTTTTAGCTAATACTGCATCAATATCTGCAGCTGAATGACGCTCAGGAACTTGTTCCCACTCCTCACCCCAAGAACGATTTATGATACGTCCCCTTTGCACACCTTCACGCGCTTCAAGCAGTTTAGCCCAACGTAAAACGTGCGTGTAAGTGTCAACTTGTAAAAATTCTGCAGCATCATATAAATTACCAAGTACTAAATTTCCGTACCATGGCCATATTGCGATATCAGCAATCGTAAACTCTTCGCCCGCTACATAGGTATTGTTAGCAAGTTGTTTATCTAAAACGTCTAATTGACGTTTAGCTTCCATCGCAAAACGATTGATCGGGTATTCAAATTTTTCATCTGCATAAGCATAAAAATGACCAAAGCCACCACCTAAGAAAGGAGCTGAACCCTGCGCCCAAAATAACCAATTAAAAGTCGTTGTTCTCGCTGCCCCTTGTGTTGGTAAAAAGTGTCCAAATTTCTCTGCTAAATGAACCAAAATTGAAGCAGATTCAAAAACATTAACAGACTGAGCGCCCGATTTATCCACCAGCGCTGGAATTTTAGAGTTAGGATTTACACCTACAAATCCTGAAGAGAATTGTTCGCCTTCACCGATATTGGTCAAGTAAGCATCATACTCAGCTTCTTTAACACCTGCGGCTAGTAACTCTTCAAGAAGAATAGTGATTTTTTGTCCGTTAGGCGTGCCTAATGAATAAAGTTGCAGCGAATGATTACCTACAGGCAATACTTTTTCATGAGTTGCGCCAGAAACAGGACGATTAATGCTCGCCCATTTATTACCACCCGCGGTGTTTTCAACCCAAACTTTAGGCGGTGTATATTGTTCGGTCATATTAATTCCTTAGCAATGTAATGATTAAACCTTAGGATAGTTTGATGGGAAAAATGCCCGTTTAGCATCCTCATCAAACTCTTTCTTAAATGTGATGTCTTTACCCATTTCTCTAGCTCGTGCAGCTGCTGGACGACTATTAATACTATCAAACCAACGTTTAAGATTAGGGTAAGGTGTTAGCCCTTCTTCACCCAATACAACGGCCGCTTTATCAATCCAGCCCCAAGCTGAAACATCAGCAATAGTATACTCTTCGCCAACAATAAATTCACGACCCGCTAAATGTGTATCTAATACTTCATAATGACGTTGTGCTTCGCGTAAATAACGGTTAACTGCATAATCATTACCTTCAGGTGCAGCATGACGGAAATGAACACATTGACCAGAATATGGACCAAGACCAGAAGCAATAAACATTAACCAAGACAGCATTTCAGCACGATCACCTGGTTGGCCAGCTAATTTTCCAGTCTTTTCAGATAAGTACATCAAAATCGCATTTGAATCAAAAACACGTGTGCCATCATCTTCAATAGCAGGTGCTTTTGCATTTGGATTTATTTGGCGATATTCAGAAGTATGTTGCTCTCCTTTTAAAGTATCAAGTGCAACTAACTCAAAGGGAAGGCCAGTTTCTTCTAAAAATAAAGCCACTTTCATCGGATTTGGTGTTTGGTGAAAATAAAACTTGATCATGTCATGCTCCTTTTTATGAGCATAATATTGAAACACAGATAGAACGATCGTTCAATACAATTTAAAAGATTATTAAAAATTAATATTGAAAGTGATACATTTAACATTAACTGTATAAATAAACAGTTAAGTAAGAATGCAATGAAAAGCGGATAATCACATTAACCTACTGATTTAGTATAATTTGTTCAATTAATAAACATTAATGCTTCAAATATGTGTTAAATGTTTGAGAGTTTACTATTAAAATCAAAATTACCCATTTAACTGTATGTATATACAGTCATCATTGCAATTTATGACGAGAGTAATATATGGCATTAATTACTAGGTATTAATGATTAGTTAGTAGGTATTGAACATTGGTAACTAGGAATTGAATGTTAGACATTAACAGTGATATTTATTAACACTAGGATTTGATATTAACCGCTATTACCCTTTTAGGTGATAGCGGTTAAGTTATAGGAGTTAGGTTATGAAGGTTAAATCAATGAACTTTAAATTGAAGCAGCAACAGTCTCATCTTCAGTTCGAGATAAACGATAGTTAATCAAGCAAACCACCACGATGATCGCAATCCCGGCTATATTGATGTAAAGATAAGGCACTAACATAGTAAAACCAGCAATCAATAATAATCCACGCGCAAGCAACGGTAGCTTAGTGGCTAAACGCCCTTCTATAGTGCCAGCAAATGCAACGATTAAACCAATGGTTAATACGATAGCAATAACAAAGTCGACATTTTGACCATCCATCCAAATCAATCCAGAAAAAGCCATCATAATAGGGATAATGAAAAACCCTTGTGCTAACTTAAATGCTTGAACTGCGGATCGCATCGGCGAAGTATTAGCGATACCTGCAGCGGCAAAGGCTGCCAATGCAATAGGTGGCGTTACATTAGAGGTTTGCGATAGCCAAAATACAATCATGTGCGCCGCTAATAAACCTACACCTAACTCAGTTAAGCTTGGCACCGCCATAATAGATAAAACGATATAAGCTGCGGTTACTGGTAATCCCATTCCAAGGATCACCGCTGCGATTGCAATCAAGCCCAATACAGACCATAAGTAACCGCCTGACAATGCCATCAAGAACTGTGTAAATTGTAAACCAATTCCTGTTTGTCCTACCACACCGACTACAATACCCGCAGTACCACAGGCTACAGAAATAGGTAATGCTAATAAAGCCCCTTCCTTCATGCCTTCAAAGAAGACTCCTACGGTGATACGGCTATGTTTTCTACACGTGGCAGCCACCAAAATAGCAACACAGCCCGAAATACCGACCAAAATAGGAGAATAACTCATTAACAGTAAGCTAGTGATTAAAATTAATGGCACCAGGAAATGCCAACCATTTTTTAACACTACGGAAATCTTTTCAGTTATTTCCATGCCTTGTAAGCCTAATTTACACGCCATTAGATGAACATAAAGCAAGGTACAAGCAAAGTATAAAATAGCAGGAGCAATCGATACTAATAATATTTCACTGTAAGGTATCCCCGTAAACTGAGCCATTACAAACGCGCCCGCTCCCATAACAGGTGGCATGATTTGACCACCGGTAGATGCAGCCGCTTCAATACCTGCCGCTTGTTCTGGTTTATAGCCTAACTTTTTCATCATCGGTATGGTTAATGCGCCTGTAGTCACAGTATTAGCAATAGCAGATCCTGAAATTGAACCTAACGCGGCTGAAGCAATAACACTCGCTTTTGCCGGACCACCACGATATTTACCTGCAATCGAGAATGATGCGTCGATAAAGAATTTACCGGCTCCAGTGACCTGTAAAAAAGCACCAAACAATACAAAAATAAAGACCACACCGGCAGCAATTGCAAGTGGTGCGCCATAAACACCATTGGTTGAATAGATATGGAATCTAATGATCTCCTCAATCGCAAAGCCTTTGCTTGCCACTGACCCAGGTAGGTAATTACCAAAAATCGCATAAACTAAAAATAATGCAGCGATAAACACCATGACTAGACCAACCGTTCGTCTTGTTGCTTCCAGTAATAATACTAAAATTATTAAACCGGATATCTGGTCAAGTGTGGTTAGGCCATCTAATAAGAATGAAATATCATCATAATCAAAGGCAACAATATGGTAAGAAGCCCAAGCTATTGCGGCAATAAAGATGAAGTCTATGACTCGTCCAATTAGGTATAACCCTGTCGAACGTTGTGATTTAATCAGTGGTAGGGTAAAAAACACTAGGATTAATACCCAACTTAAGTGAATAGGTCTAAATATGGTAGCGGCTAAGTCAGCTGTTATTCCTTGCCATATTTGAAAGATTGATAATGATATAGCTGCTAGTGCAGCAATTAATACTATTTTGTCTGAAATCCATTTACACGTAGTAGTAGATTCACTCATGCTATTCTCCACAGGGTCACCAAATATTATTAGATTTATAGATTGGTTCTTGATTACGTTAATGATTAAATCAAGTTAAAAGACTGATGTTAAAAGTTGTACTTACCGTTAATTGTTGCTTGTTACATGTAATCTATTTATTGTTTTACACAAAATAAAACGGCTAATAAATGCCTATTAACCGTTTTATTAATTATTCTCTCAAAGATTATTCACGTTGAACTTGTTCTTTAAGCGAAATCTATCGAGATTATTGCATTTGTTCTTTTAAGTATTTAAGTGAACCGGGGTGTAAATCAATCCCTTTTAATTTGTTCATGTTTTCTAATGTAGTGAATTTAGTCACACTGATCACTTGATTAATTTTACTCATATTTTCAAAAGCAACTTTAGTCATTTTGTAAGCTAAATCAGTATCTAAGTTTTTATTAACCACTAAGATGTTCCACACTGCTGGTGCATTAAATGCGTTTACACCTTTATAACTACCAGCAGGTACTTCGATTTCTTGGTAAGAAGCATTACTTGCTGTGACTGCTTTCAGTTCTTCAGGCGTAAAAGATAAAATACGAATGTTGTGAGTAAAAGCAAGCTCTGTAATAGCACCTACGCCAATACTACCTACGATAGCACCAGCATCAATTTGTCCTGCAGAGATTGCACTGGTAGTCGCAGTGTAGTTAAGTGACTGCGCATCAATATCTTTTTCCGTAATACCCAAAGCAGCAAGAATATTAGTTGAACTTACACGTGTACCTGAACCCGGCGCACCTAGTGAAATACGCTTACCTTTAAGGTCTTGAATAGATTGAATTTTAGAATCTGCAGGCACAATAAACTGCACAACATTTGGATATAAAGCAAACAGTACAGAGACATCCATTTTACGTGGGAAAGGTTTAACACCCTCATGCGCTTGTAGCACAACATTACCCATGGCAATACCTGCAAGCTGCTTGTTTGTTGACACTTTGATAGTATTTTCAACAGATGCTGCCGTTACTTCCGCACGCATATCAAAGTCTTCTATATTTTCACTCCAGATTTTAGCCAGTATGCCACCGAGAGGATAATAGGTGCCACTTTGACTACCCGTACCGATGGTGTAGTTTTCCGCCATCGCATTGAATGAAAATAAACACGCTAATCCAATTATTCCGTTTTTAAAAATTTTCTGCATTTTAATTTTCTGCATTTTATTAATCCCTTTTAGTCTATTTGTATCTTGTTATCAATTTGTTATAGATGTGTAACCCGCAAAAGATTACCACTTAACTGTAACTACACAATGGTGTCATGTCACAAAGTTGTGGTTAGTACTGTTAGGCGCTTAGCTTTCTCAATAGATAATACAAAAATCGCACAAATTGAGCATTAAAAAGTCAGTTAAGGTGATTAGAAATGAGTAGTAATCGAAACAGTGAAGGTGAATGCAGTAAGCGGGAATACAGTAAAGCTGAATACAGCAAAACTCAGAGTTATTGACAGGAACTGGTTGGAACAAAGAGCGCATTACAGTGCGGCGTATTGCGTCACTATGGCAAGTATGTCAGGGTGAGTTAATCGTTATCAGTTAGTTGAATAAAGGAAGTTAAATAAAGCATATTCTATAAAGTAAACACAATAAAACGAGTAGCCTTGCTATTCAAAGCAAATGCAGTGCTAACACTTTATCTATCTCATTAACATTTGCATTTGGTTTGATGTAGTCACCGCAAGCCAACACTTAAATAACGACTTAACTGTGCTTAATTACTTTTCCCAATCCGGTATTTCACCATAGTATTGTTTACAATAATCGATAAAAGCACGAATTTTAGGCGCCACTTGACGCGAACTTGGATAAATAGCCCATATCGCCGTTTCAGTAATAAGTGGGTAATCTTCTAAAATTTGAATAAGCTTTTTGTCTTGCAGTTGTTTAAAAGCAATCCATTTAGAACAAACAGTAATGCCTAAGCCATTAACACATGCGTCACGAATCGCTTCCCCATTGTCTGCACTTAAACTCCCTTTCGCCTTAATAGCAATATCGCCATTTTTCCCTTTGAATGTCCAATGATCTAACCCCATTAAAGTAAGGCATTGATGATCTTTTAAATCCTCTGGAGAACTTGGCATACCATATTTTGCAAGGTAGTCAGGTGATGCACATAAAATACGGCTGTCTGAGGTTAATTTTCTTGCAATTAAACTAGAATCTTTAAGTTTTGAATTGCGTATAGCAATGTCAAAGCCACCTTCTACCAAATCAACAATAGAATCTGATAACTTTAAATTAATATTCAGTGAGGGATGAAGCTCAATAAAACCTGTCAAAGCTGGAATTAAATGCATACGACCAAATGAAGCAGGTGCAGTTAAACGTAGTGTGCCTTGTAAAGCATTCGCTTCAAAACCTAAGGCTGCATGTGCAGAAACAACACTGGCAATAACATCTTCCGCATAGGGTAAAAAGGCTTTACCTTCTTCTGTTAATGACACTTTACGTGTTGTTCTGTGCACTAACCTTACTTGTAAGCTTTCTTCTAACTTATTCATATGATTACTAGCCACCGCGGCTGATAACCCCAATGCTTGCCCAGCCAGACTAATATTATTTGTTGCTGCTACACGTAAAAAAAGTTTCAAATGTTCAATATTCATAGGCCCTACCATTATCAACAAAAAATATAAAGTGATTCTCTATGTTGCTATATTATCAAATTTGATGATAAATCATATACTGTTTGCACTTAATAAACGGAGACAAAATACAATGAAAGAAATGATACTTAATAATTACGGTGATCAAGCCATTTTTGAAGCAGTTAATATCGACAAACCAACAGTTAAAGAAGGTCATGTTGTATTAAAAGTCGCCGCTACGAGTATTAACACGGTTGATACCATGATTAAATTAATGGGTTCTGATTTACCATTATCCCCTGCTCTCCCTGCGGTATTAGGAATGGACTTTGCAGGAACAGTAGAAGAAGTTGGTGCAGGTGTGACTAACGTTAAAGTAGGCGATGAAGTCTATGGATGTGCTGGAGGTTTAGCTGATTTACAAGGTGCACTTGCAGAATACATGCTTGCAGATGCTAACTTAATCGCATTAAAACCTAAAAACTTAACGATACGTGAAGCTGCGGCTATTCCACTTGTTGGTATTACTGCCTATGAAGGTTTAATGCGTGCACAAATTAGCCAAGGTAAAAAAGTACTTGTTCATGGTGGTTCTGGTGGTGTTGGTCATATTGGTATTCAATTTGCTAAATATTTAGGGGCTGACGTTTATGCAACGGGTGGCGGTGATAAGCAATTAGCTTTAATTAAAAAATTAGGCGCAACAGCAATTAACTACAAAACAGAAAAAGTAGAAGA
This sequence comes from Psychromonas sp. SR45-3, assembly GCF_014163575.1. NCBI lineage: Bacteria > Pseudomonadati > Pseudomonadota > Gammaproteobacteria > Alteromonadales > Psychromonadaceae > Psychromonas > Psychromonas sp. SR45-3. The sequence goes on along the minus strand of NZ_JACJDP010000037.1, from coordinate 16,288 downwards.
TTATGTTGCTGCGCATACTGAAGGTAATGGTTTTGATATTATCTTAGATACAGTTGGCGGCCTTAATATGCTCAATTCATTTGATGCTGCTGCAATCAATGCACAAGTTTCAACCACAACATCAATGTTAGAAATAGATTTAACCACAGCACATCTTAAAGGGTTATCTTTACACGTTGTATTTATGTTGATCCCAATGCTGCATAACAAAAAGCGAGCAGAACATGGGCAGATATTAAATAAAATAACAGAAATAGTTGAAGCTGGTGGTATGACGCCTGTATTAGATGAAAATCAATTTTCATTTGAACAAGTCGGCGATGCTTATGCTCGTTTATCAAGTGGTGCAGGTATGGGTAAAGTCGTTGTAGAGGTTTAATTTTTTTCATAAATGACTGAATACTTATGGACAATTCCTTACAACTTATGGATTGTCCGACGAAAAAGCTAGGTGTTAATGGCTAGCTTTTAATACCATTAATTTAGATTTATACGATATACAAATGACTCAATCAATGAGCAAGTTGGAGTAACGAATATGCCAAAAACAATCTTATTAACAGGTGCTAGCGATGGTATCGGATTAGAAACCGCGAAAAAACTAGCTGTTTTAGGTCATCACTTGATCATTCATGGCCGCAACAAAACTAAAATAGAATCTGTCAAATCAAAGTTAATGGCCCTGCCTAATGTATCGAGAATTGATACTGTCATTGCAGATTTATCAGATCTTCGACAAGTAACTACTTTTGCTAAAAAAATCATCAGTGATTATACAAAATTAGATATCTTAATTAATAATGCCGGTCTATTTAAAGTAGCGAATCCTCTCACTGCAGAAGGATTAGATGCACGCTTTGTTGTTAACACCATTGCCCCCTACTTATTAACGCAATTGCTGACTCCGTTACTTGGTAAAGATGGGCGTGTTGTCAACTTATCGTCTGCAGCGCAAGCACCTGTTAATATGCAAGCATTAATAGGAGACGTTAGATTAGAAGATATGCAAGCCTATGCACAAAGTAAATTGGGTATTAGATTATGGTCTGCTGCTATTGCTTTAATTGAACAAGCTCCCACTTGTATTTCAGTGAATCCAGGCTCATTACTAGCAAGTAAAATGGTTAAAGAAGGCTTTGGCATTGACGGTAATGATTTAAGTATCGGCGCAGATATTTTAGTCCGTGTTGCACTTGATGAAGAGATGCTACTACATAATGGAGAGTACTTTGATAATGATGCGGGTAGATTCAGCGCCGATATTCATGAAACAGAACTAAACAGAATGGCGAAACAACTTGTGAGTACAATGGATAAAATGGTCGAAGACTACCAAGTTTAAATCACTGTTATTAAACATTTATATTATTAAACATTAATCTTAATATTGCACTTTATAGGTGTTCTATTGTCGTCAAGGTACAAAATGTGGTGATAGAATCATTTATTCGACCTTATTAATTCGATTATATTCACTAAATAAGAATAAGGTCGATGGTTCTGTTGCTGATTTTAAGAGACTGTAATAAAAACTGTGTAACTGCTTATTTATAATCCTACTATTTGGTAAAGAATACGCAGTTATGGATCAGATGCAATTAGAAGCGTTCGCTCGCGAAGCCGCTAAATCATTAAAAACCATATAGCTTTGAATTATTTATTTTTTTGAGTGTTAAGTTTAAGTACTTTTCTTAATTTAATATTAAGAATATTGATTAATATGCAGCTCTCTCTAATATGGTAACTCTTTTTGCGCCATTTTTAATATTAATAAGTTTGGGTAATAACATTACCTAGTCCATAATTGCATCTTATATCACTTTATTTTTAGAGGAATATTGATGAGCATTTCCATACCATTAAAAGTTTACTGTTATACATTCCTCATTCATCGACTTAAAAGCCACTCATAGCCATTATGCAGACTTCACTTCTAAAAAATCTAATTTCAACCGTTGATACCGCGGCAAATGTTGCTAAGCAAAAAATATTCATTATTGGGTTACCACGTACGGGTACAACCAGTATTAGTGTCGCCATGCTGGAGCTTGGTTTTAAAGTTGCACACACCGCGTTTACCAAACACACCTTTGAATTAGCAGATGTTATATCTGATGCCCCGTGTTTTTCTGATTATCAACAATTAGATACACTGTTTCCCGGTTCAAAGTTTATCTATTTAGAAAGAGAGTTATCGCAATGGATCCCTTCCATGCAACGTTTATTAGTAAAAATGGCACCTCACTTATTAACTAAAACCGGTCACTTTAGTCCCGTTTTAAAACGGGCTTTTAATATTTCCTTTGGTGAAAATCATCAATTAAGGGGGTCAGAAAAGCATCTTACAGAATGTTACTTATGTCATCAAAAACAGGTTCACCAATATTTTGAAGGCAGTAAAAATTTATTGACCATTAATTTGAGTCATGAAAATAGTTATATCGAGCTTTGTACTTTTCTTTCATTGGATTACAAAGATGGCTCCAAATTTCCACACCTGAACAGAGGATCACAAGTAGCCAATTGGAAAGCCTACAAACATACCAGTAAAGTGAGCAGTTTCAGCGCTGGAAAAGAGCATCGACAATTCTTTGATTACATTAACAATGATTGATTACATTGATTAAGGCTGATGTCCTTGTACATCCACATTTAAATCTTAATTAAGAACGCTACAATTAGTTATAGTAAGTTATAAAAAGTGCTAAATAGCGACACCTTCAAATACTACATCTTCAAGTAAAAGGCTTTCGTTAACTCAATAAATTCTTTTGAATAAGCTTGGCCATCATGAATAACAAGTTCATTTTTTAGCCATTCTGGCGTTAACATTGCTGAATTTAATCCCCGTTTCTTTAATGAATTTTCATTTAATCGATCTGTTTTTAGTAAATCTAGTTTATCTGAAACGGATAAATTTAAAGTACCTTTAGTTGTCGACTGTTTTGTTAATTCAATTAAAACACGGATAGCCGGTTTACTGCTTGTGGTTTTAACGTAAGTTAATCGCGTTAACGATAGCTTCAAAAAATGTTCTGCATCTGTGTTTTGTAATAAATTGATAAAACTGAGCCCTTCTTCTTTTGGTAATACAAAGTTTGCTGTGCCTTGTTCTGTTAATAACAGCGCACAGTAACTTAAAAGATTGTTGTGTGATAAAGCAGAAGTATGTCTCGCTACCGCACGTTGAGAATTAATAGATTGCGCCCCATTATTAAAATATGGCGGATTACAAATAATCGCATCGAAGTTCGAGTGCGCTGTCACTTCATATGTAAAGTCTTGGATTGATTGATGATGAATGCTTAAACGGCTTGCCCATGGACAATTAATTGCATTTTCCTGTGCCGCTTTAAATGCATTTTTTTCAATTTCGACAGCGCTAATATCTGCAAGAGTGTTTCGTTGTGCACACATAATGGCCAATAACCCGGTACCGCATCCAATATCTAGGATCTTTTTAGCTGAGTTTATATTTGCCCACGCACCTAACAAAATGGCATCGGTACTCACCGGCATTCCACATTGATATGCATTGATATGAAATTGTTTAAAGGTAAAGTCTTTCGCCATTTATTTATTATCCTATTGGCACAATGCCATTTACCATCGGTTATTAATTTGTCATAAACTTGTCGTGCTTAAGTATTCATTTTAATCGGTGCTTATTATAATGACCATGAGCCATTTTGACATGATAAGTTTTATAGTATCTGCTATCATCTTGGCTTTATTATTCCCAGCAGATTTATCTGCTCACTTTGACTTTTTATAGGATATTTTCATGAGTCTTGCCGACAAAGTATTAGCTGTAAACAACGATTTACCTATTCGTACAGACCAGCCAGTCCACAGTGGTAAAGTGCGTTCAGTTTATTGGTTAACAACTGAAGATAGCAAACGTTTAATTGAAGAAAAAGGCTACAATGTAGCAGCAGACGCGCCTCTAGCAATTATGGTTATCAGTGACCGTATTTCTGCATTTGACTGTATTTGGCACGGTGAAGGTGGTATGAATGGTGTTCCTGGAAAAGGGGCTGCACTTAATGCAATCTCTAATCACTGGTTTAAACTATTTAAAGAACAAGGTTTAGCAGACAGCCACATTTTAGATATCCCACACCCCTTCGTTTGGATTGTACAAAAAGCACGACCAATAATGATCGAAGCGATTGCTCGCCAATATATTACTGGTTCAATGTGGCGAGCTTACGAAAAAGGTGAGCGTGAATTTTGTGGCATTCAAATAGCCGATGGGTTATCTAACAATACAAAATTACCTGAATTACTGATCACTCCTTCTACTAAAGGGATTTTAAAAGGTATTCCAGGTGTTCAAGAAGCTGATGATGTTAATATTACACGTCATAACATTGAAGATAATTTTCAAGCATTTAATTTTACTTGTGCAGACCATATCAACGACTACGAGAAACTTTTAAAAGAAGGTTTTGATTTGATTAGTGCAGAATTAGCTAAGCTTGATCAAATTTTTGTTGATACAAAATTTGAATTTGGTTACGTAACAGATAAATCAGGTAACGAAAAATTAATTTACATGGATGAAGTTGGGACACCTGATTCATCGCGTATTTGGGATGGTGCTGCTTACCGAGACGGTAAAATTGTTGAAAACTCTAAAGAAGACTTCCGTCAATTATTACTTAAGCATTTCCCAGATCCAGATATTTTATTAAATAAAGAGCGTATGCCTGAACGTTTTGCATTGGCAAAAGATAATGCGTTACCTGAATCTGTATTAATGCAAATATCTGAAACTTACACAGGTATTGCAGAAAAGATCATTGGTAAAGAAATTGTACTTTCAGAGAATCCAAAACAAGAAATCATCGATATTCTTCGTGAGCAATACAATCTAATCGACTAATACTAGCTAATCTACTAGTAAAGGTTAATATCAAAGCAGAACTAGGTTCTGCTTTTTTTATCGCTATCGTTTGGAGAAATGATTATGTCTACTGGGTGGGTTATTTTTATTGTGGTGATTGTCTTAGGGATCATCCTTAGCAATATTTTATTGTTAAAACAAAGCGCTAATATGAAACTACCAGATAGTGTAGTGAAAGCGATCAAAGATAAAAAAGAAAAAGAAGCATTAGAGCAACAGAAACAACTTGAAGAAGAACAGGCTCAACAACAAAAAAATCAGGATAACAAATAGCGTTAAAAGTTATAAGATAAATAGTGTTATCAGAAATAACATATTTAAAGAGCTACAGTGCATAAAAATAAAAAAAGCCTAACTCGTGATAAGTCAGGCTCTAAATTTTTAAATACAACTTTTATAAAGGTTTAGTCTGAATATCATTTTCTAAAATAACACTGCGAATATTATCAGTGATACTTAAATATAACTCAGTCACTTCCTGGTCAGATAATTGTTTTTTATCAGCGTTTAACCACGTTAAAGATGTATCCCCACCGGTTAATTCACCTAATTGAACAAAGTACTCACCTTCCTCCAAGTTAATTGGATTCAAGTTTCTTTTCTGCCAATATTGTGCATCTTGAGATTCAAATTTAACGAGGAAGTAACCTAGATTCTTATCATTATCAACAGGACTAAAGCTCATTAACTGCAATAATGCAGGCAGTTTACGCCATACTTCTGTAAATTCTGCATCAATAATCCAAGCCGTTTGATGACTTTCATCAAAACCAAGTTTAATCGGTAAAGGCTTATTGTCAGCCGAGATTAACGCTTCAGATTCTTGCTTCAAGTAGGCAAAATTTAGCATGTCATTGATAAAGCGAATTTCTATACTACGTTTATTGCGGCCTTCTAAAATTTCTTTAACCGGCTCATTATCGTTTGACTGTTGGTAACTTGTTGCGTCAACAGATAAAGAAATACTTCGCCCATCTCCGCCTTCCGCTAATTGTAATTGATAAGCACCTTCTTCACGCACTGTATTCTTGCTTAAACTGCCATAACTACGTTGGTTAACAACAAGGCCTGTATCAATGCTTAGTGCTGTTCTATCTGCAACGACATTCTTAGCATCTTTAGATGCTAAATATTGTAGTGCTAAGTCCCACACTTTTTGTTCAATATTGGTTTCTTGTTTAAATGCATTAAACCAAACTTTACTCTGGGTAAGATCAGGATCCAGTAAAACACCATCAAGTACAGCCATCAATTGACTTGGAGGGCGAACATCTACATCTTTACCACTTAATCCTAGCTTTTCTTGCTGCGTTGAAAGTGCTTGAATATCAAAAGTAGAACGATTTTCTAATGTTGAAAAATTTCCGTTATCAAATTTTTCAATGAGTGTCGCTTGTAGATAATCATCATTACCTTCCGCTTGTGTTCTAGTATCAAACCTAGCACAGCTAGTGATCGCTGAACTTAGGATCACCAAACTAGCAATTTTAGTCAGTACGTTGTTTTTTATCATGACAGTAATTTTGCTTCTATTAAGGCATTTCGAACAATACCCTGATACTGCTCAGATAATGTTGTTAATGGTAAACGTAACGTAGGAGTAGGAATTAAACCTAGCTCCGCACAGGCCCATTTAACTGGAATTGGGTTTGCTTCATGATAAAGGTTGGTATGAATAGGCATTAATTGAGCATTGATAGCTTGTGCTTTTTCAACTTCACCAGCCAGCGCATGTTCGCACATTTCAGCCATTTCAACGGGAGCAATATTGGTTGATACAGAAATGACTCCATGACCACCTTGTAACATAAAGTCACACCCTGTTGCATCATCTCCACTATAAAGTACAAAATCCTCAGGCAAAATTGCTTTTAATTCAGCAAGGCGTTGTAAGTCACCGGTTGCTTCTTTAATACCAATAATATTTGGAATTTTAGCTAAACGCGCAACTGTTTCAGGCAACATATCGACGGAAGTTCTGCCAGGTACGTTATATAGGATTTGTGGTAATTCACACGATTCAGCAATCGCTTTAAAGTGAAGGTATAAACCTTCTTGAGTTGGTTTATTGTAATAAGGAGTTACATTTAAACCTGCAACAATGCCACTATTAGTAAATAATTTGCTTAATGCAATTGCTTCCGATGTTGAATTAGCCCCATTACCTGCAATAACAGGAATTCGACCCGCAGCATAAGCGATAGTACGTTCAACAACTTTAACATGGTCATCAACACTAAAAGTTGCTGACTCACCAGATGTCCCTACAGCAACTATGGCTGCAGTTTTTGATTTAATATGGAACTCTACAAGTTCTTTTAATGCATTATAATCAATTTCGCCGGTCTCATCCATTGGGGTTACGAGTGCTACGATACTACCTGTTAACATGTAAATGCTCCTTTTATTGAGCGTCTAATGTTACTTTTGCAAGCCTTTAAAAACAAGAAGAAAAATCAACTGATTACTTCTCTGAGCGAATATTTATAACATTGTTGCAGATGCTCACCTTTTTCTACGTTAATCACATGATAATTGCGCTAATATCAAACGCATAGTCTTTGCTGTCCAACAATCTTCACGTATCATTAGTAAACATTTCGTAGAATATTTATTAAAGAGGAAAAACCGAATATGCAAGCAGATATATTTGATGTAACCGTGCAAGATTTTCAAACTATAATTGCGCAAGGTTCAGTAAATAAACCTGTGCTGGCTGTTTTTTGGTCAAGCCAATGTACTATCTGCGGTGCTTTGTTACCTTTGCTTGAGCAACTACAAAGAGAACATGCTAATGGCTTTACACTCGCCAAAATAAACTGCGAGACAGAGCAACAAATTGTGCAGCATTTTGAAATTAAAAGTGTGCCAACGGTATATATGTTTGTAAATGGACAAGGAGTTGATGGCTTTGCTGGAGAGCAAACGACCGACTTTATAAATAACTTCATCAAGAAACATCTGCCCGACCCAGCACTGGCATTGCTAGGTGATGCACAAACACTATTTGCTCAAGGTAAATTAGGTGAGGCGAAAGCAACCATTATACAAGCACAAAAGCTAAGCCCTGAAGATAACCAAATTAAACTTGCAACGGCACAAATTTATTTAGCCTTGGGTGAATTTGAAAATGCAAAACCTATTTTAGCGGCTATTCCTATGGCAGATCAAAATATGATTTATCATAATCTGATGTCAGAGTTACAACTCGCAGAACAATCAGCACAAACGCCAGAAATAACCGCATTGGAAAATGCGTTAATGGATGCTGCGGATAAACAACCGATTCAATACCAACTTGCTATTCAATACCATCAAGCCAAACGTTTTAGTGAAGCACTTGCTCTTTTATATAGCTTGTTATGTCACGACTTAGGCTATGAAAATGGCGATGCTAAAAAAAACATGTTAGATATTTTAGCCTCCGTAGATGATGCAGCTTTGGTTTCAGAATACCGTCGTAAACTTTATAGTTTGTTGTATTAGCTATCAGTTTCGAAAGCTTCCAAGTTTAAATAAACGGATACTTAATAAAATTATAGTCTCAGATAGTATCCGTTTAAACAGTATCCACATAACTGGGCTCCAAACATTTCAAATTCTTATTTTACTTAGTAAAACCCGTGCGATATAAAAATGCTAAATTTGTATATTTTCACAGTTCCAGTGTTCATAAGATAAAGTATGAATCTAGCGCGCTAATTATTCAAAAACAGATCCTAAAATTGATTTAATGCGTATAGCAGCATAGATAAAAAATTTACTAGAGGCTGTAATGAACATATTCATATTAGATAAAGATATTAAACAGTGCGCTCAATACCATTGCGATCAACACGTTGTAAAAATGATCTTAGAAAGTGTACAACTACTTTGTACTGCATTAAATAAAAAAGGATTTGTTACCCCTTATAAGTCGACACACATTAAACATCCCAGTGTATTATGGGTAGAGGAGTCATACGACAATTTTATTTGGTTACGCGATTTAAGCGTCGCTTTAAATGATGAGTATAAGTATCGTTATAATAAACAACACGACCATAAGTCGATCGCCGTTTTACCAATTATTGAGCAATATACTTTTCCTGCTATCGGTTTAACTCCCTTTCCCCAAGCAATGCCAGACATTTATAAAGTCGAAGGTAATGCTGTCGAGGCTTACCGACAATTTTATCGTGGTGATAAAGCAAAGTTTGCAAAGTGGACTAAACGCGCTGTGCCAGATTGGTTTGAAAGCATTTAAATGTTAACTGTTTATAGTTAACATTATGTAAATTAACTAAATTAACTAAATTAACTAAATTAAATAAAGGTTACATTGATATATTGCGCCAAATTCTGTTGTTCAATATTCTCTAAATAGGGAATTTCAGCAAGTAGTGGCGCGTTAATGAAATCTGTTAAAGTGCCAATATTTTGCTGCACATAGGGCATTTCCGCTTGTAGATGATTGGCAATCCAACCAGCTATATTTAGCCCACTTTGTAGAATGCTCTGAGCAGTTAATAACGCATGGTTTAAACATCCTAGTTTTAAACCCACCACTAAAATAACCGGCATTTCATTTGCAACGACCCATTCTGAAAATAACTGATGCTTATTAATTGGCAAGTGCCACCCACCCGCACCTTCTACAAATAAGCATTGAGGCAACTGCTGTTGTAAGAATGTTAAACCTTGATCTACCGTACTGAGATTAATACGCTGATTAGTTTCACTGGCGGCAATATGTGGGGCGATAGGTTGCTGGTAAGCAATCGGATTAACCGCGGTATAGTCTACTTGTAAGCTACTATTTTGCTGTAAAATTAACGCGTCGTCATTACGTAACCCTTGTTCAGTTTGACTACAACCTGCCGATATAGGTTTATAGGCCAAGGTGCTTTTACCTTGTTCATTAGCCGCTTGCAATAATGCTTTGGTACAAATAGTTTTACCCACGTCTGTATCTGTTCCGGTGATAAAATACGTAGTAGAAGCAAGTTTTGTGTTGATCCTAGCAAGCGTACTGAGGTCAGTTTTTGATCGTGTTGCGTCTAAAGTAAATTGTGGCATTGTTTACTCATTTTTTAAAAGGTTGTTAAGAAGCGATGCTAGCAATATCGGCATTAGCTTATTTTTGTGCAACAATATAACAAACTTGATAACTCAAATTATAATAATCGTCTTGGTCTTTAAATGGTTGATAACCAAGTTCTAATTGCTTTAATAATTGCCTATTTGATGTTTGCTTGGTGTCTCTATCATGTACATGATTAGCCCCAATCCCTTTTAGCGCCTTGAGCACACTAATAACATCTGTGTATTTTTTAATACGTGTTTCTGTGAAGATATTAACTCGCTGATAACCGGCTAGTTTTACAGCAATCAAAACCTGTTCTTTAGTTAAAAAGTGATTAACGTGTACCGCGCTATCAACACTTTTCCAAGCTTGTTGAAGTTCAAAGAGTGATCCATCAAGTAAGGTAGAAAAACATAAGTTGCCACCGTTGTTAAGGGCTTGATTAGTTTGTTGTAATGATAAACTTAGTTGCTCACTCCACTGTAATACTAGGTTTGAAAAAATCAGATCAAATTGCCCTGTGGTAAACGGCTGAGCATCAATATCCCCTTCTATATAACAACATTGAGATAGTTTTCTTTGCGCAGTTTGTTGCAACATCTGTGGAGATAAATCAAAACAGGTAAGTAATGCTTTAATGCTCATATCACGTAATAAAGCAGAAAAATAACCCGTGCCACAACCTAAATCTAGTATCGAAGTAGATTGCTTGGCCGTAACAGGCATCAGGCCAAATAGATGGTGCCCTATCTCTCTTTGTAACTCTGCAAATTGATCGTAATGATCGGCCGCTTTTGAAAAAGAGGCTTTGACTGCTTCTTTGTTTATCGCCTTTTTACTTGTATTAGCTAAAACCATGTTTGCTTGATTAATAGAATCTTTTACAAACTGTCGTTTTACGCGTTTTTTATTAGAAGTTATTTGCATCAATAGCCTGTTTAATCTGTTTGACAAGTATTTCAATATCTTGTTTTAGATGCTGACTGGTAAGCGTTATTCTTAATCTAGCACTGCCTTTGGCGACTGTTGGCGGTCGTATCGCCGTTGTCCAAAAGCCTTTATCTTTTAAGTATTGACTAACCGCTAAGGCAGTATCGCTCGATCCAATTAATACCGGTTGAATAGCAGTATTTGAAGGCATTAAAGGAATTTCGTAGTGTGCAGATAAGTGCTTAAAGTAACGAATTAATTCACATAACTGGTCACGACGCCACTGCTGTGTTTGTGCTAAATGAGCAGCCTGGCCAATGCAATACACCATTGCCGGCGGTAAACCTGTTGTGTAAATATAAGGTTTTGAAAAGTTATTAATATAATCGATAAGTTGCGATGAACCAGAGACAAAAGCGCCACCCACACCTAGGGCTTTACCGAAAGTGGCCATATAAATATTTACATCGCTGTTATCAAGCTGCTGGTCAACAACCGTACCTTTACCCTCTTTACCTAATACGCCTAAACCGTGTGCATCATCAATCATTAACCAAGCTTTATGCGCGCTGCATTGTTGTTTAAGTGCGTTGATAGGGGCACTATCGCCATCCATACTAAATACCCCTTCTGAAATAACGAGCTTGTTTTCGGTTTGTTGGTGGGTATTTAAAATGCTGGCAAGGTGTTGCATATCATTATGCTTAAAACGTTGCATTTTAGCAGCACTGATAGAGCCGGCTTCCATCAAAGAAGCATGATTTATTTTGTCTTGAACTAATAAATCATTTTTTGAGAGTAGTAATTTTATTAAAGCTTGATTCGCCGAGTACCCAGAGCTAAAAAGTGCAACTGCTTCTAACCCTAACCACTCTTGCAGTTGCTGCGTCACATCGTGATGCACTTTATTATACCCAGTCACCAAATAGGAACCACCGCTGCCAATACCAAATAAATCAGCACCTTTCTTCCAAGCATTAACCAATAACGGATCTGAAGCTAAGCCCAAATAGTCGTTGCTAGAAAAGTTAAGGTACTGTTTTCCGTTAACTTCAATATAACGTGCTTGCTTACCCGTGATTGGAACAGAAGCGCGGTGCAAGTGTTGCTGTTTACGCTGAGCAAGTTGCTCTGCAATAAAAGAAAAAGCCATGTTTATACTTTACTGGTTGCATCGTAAAATAATTCATCTTTCTCGCTATGTCGAATAATAGCGGCATCTACTGTTTTTTCGGCTTCGTAAGGCGATAGGTTTATCTCTTCTTTATTGATACCTAACTTATTAAACAAACGCATATCAGAGTTTTCATCTGGATTTGCAGTCGTTAGTAATTTGCAACCATAGAAAATAGAGTTAGCACCGGCCATAAAACATAATGCCTGTGTTTGTTCAGACATATCTTCCCGACCCGCTGATAAACGAACATGCGATTTAGGCATCAAAATACGCGCGATAGCAATGGTTTTAATAAACTCAAAATCATCAAGATCTTCTACACTATCCAATGGTGTGCCTTTCACTTTCACTAGCTTATTAATCGGTACACTTTCAGGTTGTACGGGTAAATTAGCTAATTGTACTAATAAGCCTGAACGATCTTTGCCTTCTTCACCTAAACCAACAATACCGCCGCTACATACTTTCATACCGGCACTACGAACGTTGTCCAAAGTATCTAACCTTTCTTGGTAGCTACGTGTAGTAATAATTTCACCGTAATATTCAGGTGAAGTATCTAAGTTATGATTGTAATAATCTAAACCGGCGTTGGAGAGTTGTTGTGCTTGATTATCATCTAACATACCTAAGGTCATGCAAGACTCTAAGCCTAACGATTTAACCTCTTTAATCATTTCTACTAGATAAGGCATATCGCGTTGTTTTGGGTTTTTCCATGCAGCGCCCATACAAAAGCGAGTAGATCCCGTCGCTTTTGCATCTTTAGCAGCCTTGATCACTTTTTCGACTTCCATTAACGTTTCTTTTTCAAGACCCGTATCATAACGTGCACTTTGCGGACAGTACTTACAATCTTCAGGGCAAGCACCGGTTTTTATCGATAATAAAGTACTAACTTGAACTTGGTTATTAGGAAAATGAGCACGATGTATTGTTTGTGCTTGAAACATTAAATCCATGAAAGGTAATGCATATAACGCATTCACTTCTGCAACAGACCAATCGTGTCGAATTTGTGTTTCATTAACCATGTTACTTGAAATAGCATTGTGCATTGTTATAACCCTGTGCAGAAAAATATTTGGTTAGTTTAATGTTGAAAGTTACACTGTCAACTTTAAAGCTTACTTTTACTTTACATGTGGTCACAAAATGAACGATAAACAGATAAATAAGCAAGAAATCGACTTATCTTATGATAAACAGCATATTTGGCATCCTTATACTTCGATGACAGCACCTATTCCATGTTATCCCGTAGACAGTGCAAACGGATGTACTATTTCACTAACGTCAGGTGAAGTATTAGTTGATGGTATGTCATCTTGGTGGGCTTGTTTGTTTGGTTATAATGTTAAAGAATTAAACGAAGCAGCCACCCAACAACTCGCAAAAATGTCACATGTGATGTTTGGCGGCCTAACTCATCAACCTGCTGTTGAGCTTGCAAAAACATTAGTAGAGATCACTCCAAAGGGGCTAGAAAAAGTATTCTTTAGCGATTCAGGTAGTGTTGCTGTGGAAGTCGCTATGAAAATGGCACTACAATATTGGCAATCACTCGGACAAAATAAAACTAAATTTATTGCACTTAAAAAAGGCTATCACGGCGATACCTTTGCAGCGATGAGTGTGACTGATCCTGAAGGTTCGATGCATGAACTATATCAAGATTTTGTTGCTAAAAACTACTTTACTGAGCAACCCAGTATTAACTTTGACCAACCTTGGCAACAAAGTGCAATGGACGATCTTTCTACTCTTTTAGCAGAAAATCATCAACACATCGCAGCTTTAATTCTCGAGCCTATTGTCCAAGGTGCTGGCGGCATGCACTTTTACCATCCTAATTATCTCAAAGCAGCAAGATCTTTATGTGATCAATACGGGGTGCTGCTGATCGCCGATGAAATTGCAACGGGGTTTGGTCGAACCGGTAAACTATTTGCTTGTGAACACGCAGACATCAGCCCTGACATTCTATGTCTAGGCAAGGCTATCACTGGTGGATATATGAGTTTTGCTGCAACGCTTGCTACTACAAAAGTTGCCACAACGATTAGTGAAGGTAAAGCCGGAGTATTTATGCACGGACCTACTTTCATGGGAAATGCTTTAGCTTGTTCGGTTGCCAACGCCAACCTTAAAAAACTCTTAAGCACAGATTGGCAACAATTAGTTTTCTCTATTTCGTCACAATTAAATAGTCAGCTTTTACGCTGTGAACAATTACCAAGTGTTAATAAGGTGCGCGTATTAGGTGCAATTGGTGTGGTTGAATTGCACCGAGCTGTTGATATGGTTAACATTCAAAAACAGTTTGTAAACTTAGGCGTTTGGATCCGCCCCTTTGGTAAGCTTATTTATGTGATGCCACCTTACGTAGCATCCAAGCAGCAAATTAATAAACTATGTGATGCTATTTACCAAGTATGTAAAAAAATCGATGAGTAAAAATATTATTAGCTTTAACTTTTCTCTTCGTCTTGTGTTTATCAATAATTAAACACCATTAAGAGAATAAAAGCTTGTAGTTATCGAAGCAGACTATTTAATGCGCTTTTATAGGGTAATAGTGGCATTAATATAGAATGAGAGACTTGTATCTAAAACTGGCCAAGGTAATATAAGCAGCTATCAATATTTTTAGTATAAAACAGTTAAGACTGTGATTATGGAGCACTATTTAAGATGTCAAAAACACCCATTGTTGATATTTTCAACAGCAAATTTGCATTAGGCAGCCAAGTGACAGTAAAAGGTTGGATCCGAACTCGTCGTGATTCAAAAGCTGGCATCTCTTTTCTAAACATTTATGACGGTTCATGCTTCGATCCAATTCAAGCTGTTGTACCTGCTGAATTAGAAAATTATACTACCGACGTATTAAATTTATCGGCAGGTTGTAGTGTTGCGGTCACTGGTGAGTTAGTTGAAAGCCCAGGAAAAGGCCAGCAGTTTGAATTACAAGCAACATCAGTGGTTGTTCATGGTTTTGTACAAGACCCAGATACTTACCCAATGTCAGCTAAACGTCATAGTATTGAATATATGCGTGAGCATGCACACCTTCGCCCGCGTACTAATATGTTTGGTGCAGTTACGCGTGTACGTAACTGTTTATCTCATGCAATTCATAATTTCTTTTATGAGCGAGGATTTAATTGGATCAGTACGCCGATCATCACAGGTAGTGACTGTGAAGGTGCTGGTGAAATGTTCCAAGTAAGTACTTTAGATCTAGAAAATTTACCACGTGATGCTGAAGGCAAGATTGATTACAAAAAAGATTTCTTCGGTAAAGAAACGTTTCTAACCGTGTCTGGACAATTAAACGCAGAAACTTATGCTTGTGCGTTAAGTAATGTCTACACTTTTGGTCCAACTTTCCGTGCCGAAAACTCAAACACTACACGTCACTTAGCTGAATTCTGGATGGTAGAACCTGAAATTGCTTTTGCTGACTTATCAGATGCAGCGCAATTAGCTGAAGATATGTTGAAATATGTATTCAATGCAGTGTTAACAGAGCGTGCCGATGACATGGCCTTTTTTGCTGAGCGAGTAGATAAAGAAGCAATCACACGTTTACAAAATATGGTTAACTCTGAATTTGTACGTATGGATTACACAGACGCGATTGATATTCTACAAAAATGCGATAAAACCTTTGAATATCCTGTTGAATGGGGCGTAGATTTACAATCTGAACATGAACGTTACCTTGCTGAAGAACATGTTGGTGCGCCAATTATTCTACAAAATTACCCGAAAGATATTAAAGCTTTCTACATGAAATTAAACGCTGATGGTAAAACGGTAGCAGCAATGGATGTATTAGCACCGGGGATTGGTGAAATCATTGGTGGTAGTCAACGTGAAGAAGACTTAGTAGCTTTAGATAAACGTCTTGAAGAGATGGGATTAGATAAAGAAGATTACAGCTGGTACCGTGATTTACGTAAATACGGCACGGTTCCTCATGCTGGATTCGGACTTGGTTTTGAGCGTTTAGTGTCGTACGTAACGGGTGTTCAAAATATCCGTGACGTTATTGCATTCCCACGTGCTCCAGGCAGCGCTGAATTCTAAATTACGTCAGTAATTTGTTCTAGTAAAAAATCAAACCAGCTTAACGGCTGGTTTTTTTACAGCTAAAATAAATCTATTAGTAATATAGTAAGCCAGTAAACCAGTAACCCAG
>NZ_JACJDP010000036.1:39774-42831 GCF_014163575.1 Psychromonas sp. SR45-3 | reverse complement strand
AAGTACCTGTGTGCCTCAATCCTACCTTTAAAATAACTATTTACTATAATAAGATGCAATCTCGGATGGGCTTGTTCAACGACCAGATAAGGTGTCGGCTGCGCGACACCTATCCTTGTTTGTTAGATTACTGGAGAAAAAGTTGTAGCATGGATGAAAAATTAAACAATATATTTTCAAATATAAATGATTGGCTAAAATATGCTGAAACTAAATCTGCAACATTAATTGCAGGAAATGGAGCTTTAATTTTCGGGTTTAGTCGGCTTAGTTTAAGTGAAAACGTTAACTGCTATGTTGGCTATTATTTAATATTTTGTAGTTTTCTTAGCCTTATATCTCTCTCAATATGTTTATTATCAATCATCCCCGCTCTGAATATGCCCTGGGAATCAAAGCCTACTGGGAGGCATGATACTGATAATATTCTATTTTTTGGGCACATAGCCAAATATTCTCCGTTATCTTATTTAACTAAACTTGCAGATAAGTTAGGTGAAAAAAATGTTGAATTCACTGACTACCAAAAAGACATAGCATTTCAAATTATAACTAATTCTACTATTGCTAATCGTAAGTATACTTATTTTAATGCTGCGATTTGGTTTACTCTATCCGCTGTAATATCACCAGTTATTACAATATTTATCTATCTTTTTAGGATTAAAAATTAATGAAGTCAGGCATTGATAGTAAAGTAGCTGAGATTATTGATAATGCTTTTGAAACTTCCGATATCACATATGTTCCAGATATAAATGACTCCAATTTAACTTTTGGAAATAAAGGGCTAAAACTAACGGCTACCGTTCTTTATATCGATATGCGTGGTTCCACTTCTATTCTTAATAAACACAATCGAACGTCAGTAGCCAAAATACATAAGGCGTATTTTCATACAATAGTCACAATCGCTAAAAGCCTCGGAGGAGAAGTCAGAAGCTTTAATGGTGATGGTATGCTTGTCTTGTTTCAAGGAACAACGAAAGCTAAGTTAAGCGATGCCGTGTCAGCAGCCATGAAAATGAAATGGATGCTTACTTCTGCTGATTCCAAAGTAAAAAAGAAAATGGAAAAATATACTGCCGTTGATTTTGGTATCGGAATTCATTACGGCGATATTGTTTGTGCAAAAGTTGGTATTGCAGGTGAAAATAACCGAGATCTAGTGTGGATTGGAAATGCAGTTAATAAATCAGTAAAAATTGGAGACAAGATTCACAATGATATTGGCATTTCAGCCACAGTATATGGAAATTTAGAAGATAGAGTTAAGTATATTACCGAGAAAGATTGGTATGGGAATGATGTACAGAAAGATATATGGCAAACAGCTACTATTGAGTATAACGATACTCAAGAGACGTATTATTTTACTACATACCATATCGAAGTAACGTAATCTAACAAGGGTTTTCAAGACGGACAAATTACAGTTGGCTCTTTGTTCGTACCTCACTTATTTTAGCCAACTGTAATTCGCCGCTTAAAACGGCGTTGAGGCTGTAGAATTTCTCCAAAAAGAGCGTTTATCGCTCTTTTTTCAATTATGTCTTATTGTACAAAAAATGACCTTGAATGCGGTGATCGACTGTGATCTAATAGTTATTATTCGCTCAGAGTTAAATGTGATGGCCAACTACAAACCTGACTTATCTTGCCAAAGTAAATTCATTCCGATTGATTTTGCACAGCAAATTATCCCCGGTACTTTTGAATACGCACTTTCTCATATCGTCGACAAACACCTTAATTTAAGTACTTTTGATAAATGGTACAGCAACGATAAAAATGGCGCGGCTGCTTATCCTCCTTCAGTCATGCTTAAAATAATCTTGTTTGGTTATTCACGAGGCTTGGTCAGCAGTCGTCGCATTGCAAATGCTTGTGAAACCAATATTACCTTCATGAGTTTATCGGGTGACGTACAACCTCATTACACTTCAATTGCCAGTTTTGTCGCTAAAATGAAAGACCAAATTGAACCACTTTTTACTCAAGTATTAATGATATGCGACCGTGAAGGTTTGATAGGCCGTAATATGTTTGCGATTGATGGATGTAAAATTCGTTCGAACGCTAGTAAAGAGTGGAGTGGCACATTTGGTGAACTTGAGCGTAAACAAGCGAAGTTGCGCAGAGCAAGTCAGCGCATACTTGCCCGCCATCAAGCACAAGATAGTTTGAGTGAAGATGAAATTACCCATGATTTAAAACAACAGGCTAAACTTGATAAAAGCGCGGATAAAATTAAAGAATTTTTGGCGACCAATGAAGAGAAGTTAGGTAGTCAGAGAAAGCCTGTGAAAAGTAATATCACTGATCCAGACAGTGCCAAGATGACCACGAGTAAAGGTACGATTCAAGGCTACAATGGCATTGCGATTAACGATGATAAACATCAAATCATTTTACAAGCCCAAACATGGGGAAGTGTGGGAGAGCAACAAACCTTAAAACCCGCTATCGAAGACTTGAAAAAACAACTGACTGAACTCGGTACACCTGAAGCCTTGTGTGAAGCAAAATTTACCGCAGACAGCGGTTTTCATAGTGAAGTCAATCTTGAGTTTATGGCTACAACGGGGCTGGATGCTTACATTGCAGACACTGCATTTAGAAGTCGTAATCCATTATTTAAAGAGAGCGAAACCTATCATATAAACAAATGGGGTCAGGTCTTTTATAAACAAATGGGGTCAGGTCTTTCATTTTGCATTTGTTGATTATTAAAACTAGATTTACCTTATTCAATTTAGAAGGTCCAAATGGGGTCAGGTCTTTCATTTTGCATTTGTTGATTATTTAAACTAGATTTACCTTATTCAATTTAAATTTGTAGGGGTATTTATGAGTCGTCCTTTACGTTTAGAGTTTTCAGATGCGCTTTATCATGTCACATCGCGTGGTAATGAAAGAAAGGCTATTTACTTAGAAGACAGTGATTTCGAGATATTCCTTAATTTATTAAATACCGTTTGTTCACGTTATAACTGGGTTATTCACGCTTATTGTTTAATGGATAATCACTACCACTTACTTGTAGAGACTCCCGAT
>NZ_JACJDP010000036.1:0-39674 GCF_014163575.1 Psychromonas sp. SR45-3 | reverse complement strand
CAATCAGGAGGATATACAATGAAAGAAATCGGTGATCATTTCAAAATACATTATTCATTAGTAAGCCGTATTATATCGGCTGATAAAAAGTAAGGTAATCGGTAATGCAAAATGAAAGACCTGACACTCAGCTTGTGTGTGTGCGCTGTTGGTGATGCCAATTTACTTTCTGGAAATATCTCTTCATAGAGCGTAATGGAACGTCTCCCAATAGGCAAACTTGCACGTAATAATTGTTTATCGACACATTTAACAGGAGACCAATCAATGATGATGGGGAGCTAGTTTCTGTAAAAAATGGCGGGCAACAAATGCATATATTTTACTTCGCTCTCTTTGTAGGTGAGAATTACTAATAACCGACAAACACGTTTGATATTATGTTTGGTCGCAACATGCTTGTTTCGCATTTTACGGCCTAATCCAGTTAACGTTAAAGTTGCCCTATCATTAAGCGCATCGATGCAATCGAGCAATGCTACCTTTCTTCTTTTATCTTCAATAACATTGAATTGAGACATTATGAAAAAGGTATGTAAAATAGTAGACGGTTTCATGATGATTAGCTTTTTTGTTAGTTGTGGTGACCAACATAATCGCTAATTTTCATGAAACCTACAAACAAAAAACCATTACTATTTGAAATTATTAACATAGTTATGGAGGGCCGTCAGGACCTGACCCCGAATCTTCTTGTTAATAGTCCATCAATAAAACCAGCTTAAAAGAGAAGAAAACTACATCACTGTCATTTAAAAGTAGATCAATTATCAATTTCAAATAAAATAGTTTAGACTGAAACATTCAACATTAACAATGCACTGCATGGATTTTTTAATATAAAACGATCAGTAATATCCCTTCGTTTTTTTAAACTTTTGTCTATAGCATAGCGTTTAAAATAAAGTGTTAGTTCATCACAATGTATATCAATAAGTTCAGTTTTAAGGCTTTCCTAAAAGTACTAATTTGAAGCAAATTATTGAATTTCGAGAGATTACTACATAGTAATCTCTCGACATTACTGAATCTATTGTCTGGATATTCATATCATGCGAATGATGCTTTATACATTCTAAATGTAGGTAATTATAATGAAAAAATTTACACAAAGTCGCCGAAACTTCCTAAAAACAATGGTCATTGCTGGCGTGAGCGTTTCATTTGCATCACTTACTAGAGCCGCTTCTGGTAGAGAGCAAAACTATTTATACAAACCTACTCAACCATGGGCGGAAGGTAATCAAGCCAAGCATCGCGTAGATGCGATTCAAAAAGTAACGGGGCAAAAAGTTTTTGCTCGTGATTTTAGATCAAAAGACTTTACACACTGGCCTGATAACCAATGGCATGGTTACATCGTTTGTGCGACGCAAGCAGATCATATATTCAAAGGTATCAATTTAAGTTTCTTAGAAAAACCACCAACAAAAGTCATATTGTCGGAAGATTTAATAGAAAATAATATCTATTTGCCTGAGTTTCATGGTGAAGATATGTTACTACCGAAAGGTAAAACGGCTCATTTCATCGGTCATCCAGTCGCTATTTTATTATTTGACCAATTTGATGATTTTAACGCTGCAAAATCACGTTTAGACTTTAATCCTAACCTAGTTGAGTACGGTGATAAAACTCCCCTTTATGAACGTAACCCTTATGCGGCGTGGCGAGTTATTAGAATTGCAGGGGATAAAACAGAAGGTGTCGATACCTTTTCGCCCTTCAAAGATGGATTATTTTTCCCTGCTTATCAATTAAGACAACCTAAATGGCCGACAACCAAAAATGTGAATGGAAGTTTGAGTGAAAGAGGTATGTTTTATGCTGATAAAATAATCCAAGATATGTCCAACCCAGATTTACATGTTGTTGATAGACATTACCAAACGCAAATTGTTGACCCTGTAATGCTAGAACCTGAAGCTGCCAATATTTGGTACGATGATAAAGAAAAAACGCTTCATGGGGCGGTCACCTGTCAAGATCCAACAGATTTTACTGAAATGGCCGTGCATATGGTTAAAGCTTCTAACCAAGGTAAAGAAACTAAAAACTTAGTGCTTTATTCTGGATTTGTAGGTGGGGGGTTTGGCGCAAAAGATCATTCAGTATTTCCTTTCTATGCGTTAGCCGCGAGTTTATTTTCAGATGGCAATCCTATCCGTATTGCAAATGACCGATACCAGCAATTTCAATCAGGCTTAAAACGTCATCCATTTAAGATTCATAACCAATTAGCTATCAATAAAAAAACATTGAAGATTGAATCGTTAACATCTAAATCTGAAGTTGATGGTGGTGGCCGAGAGAATTTTTCAGCAAGTGTTGCCTCTGCTGGTATGTCAGCTATGCAAGGTATCTTCAATATTCCTAAAAGTGATTTACAAGCGACTGCTTTCCAATCTCGTAACGTAGCCTCTGGTTCAATGCGGGGTTATGGGTCCGTTCAATGTATGCCTGTGATTGACTTGATGATTACTCAAGCAGCAGCTGAACTAGACGTGGACCCATTTGAAATTCGCCGAAAAAATCTATTAAAAACTAATGACCTTAATACGCAAGGTGCCAAAATTGACGGTGAACTCCGATACTTAGAAATATTAGATAAAGCGGAAAAACACCCTGTTTGGCAACAAAGATTTACGAATAAAAAAAGCTATGAAGCAATCAACCCTGATAAATTGTTTGGCGTAGGTTATTCCTTATTATCAAAAAACTATGGCACTGGTAATGTTGGGCCTAATTCGGCGGTTAATATTACTGCTGACGGTGAAATAATTCTTGAAATAGAATACATGGAAATGGGTTCTGGTGCTCAAACAAGCCAAGGATTATTGACCCATGATTTTTTTGGGCAAGCTGCCGGTGAAGTGAAAATAGCCGTCACCGAAACATGGAAAGCATTACAACTGTATGAAACTGATAACCCATATATTATCAGTCAAGAAAAACAAGATGAAATGTCTAAAGATCCTCTATGGACACCAGTGAAGCATATGGCAAGTAGTGCTTCAGACTCAGCAACATTCCAAACAGAAGCGACTAAAGGGGCTTGTAATATAGTTTATCTTTACGGCATTTTGCCTGCCGCACGTTTACTGTGGAAATTAAAAACGAACGCTGACTTAAGCAACGCTAAATGGCGTGATGGCAAGTTAACATTTGAAGACAATAAACCATTATCACTTGCTATATTAGCTAAAAAAGCACACGACCAAGGTCTTATTACTGGCTCTGTTGCTCATACCGTTAATCGCTGGTCTTGGACTGAAGCTGAATTTGAGATTGAGGGTGATAAACGCATTCACTCATTAGACGCAGTAGCTGTTCGTTACGGCGATGGCGCAACAGCCTCTAAAAAACAATCCATGGATAACCTCGGATATCATTTAATTAAACGTAATTGGGTTAAATACCCAAGTACCAGCTATAACAATGCCATGGTGACCTATTACGCACCTTGTGATTGCCTCATCGAATTAGCAATCAGTAAACATACTGGCAAGGTTGAAATATTAAGTAGTCACAGTGTACTTGATGCAGGACCGGTTATTTCTCAACCTATCGTTGAAGGTCAAATACAAGGAGGGCTAGTCATGGGGTTAGGACATGTGTTACATGAATATTTACCTTCATTTGAAGAAGGTGCTGGTAACGGCACATGGAACCTTAATCGTTACCACGTGCCGATGGCGAGAGATGTAAACGTTTGGACAATGACCTCTGAAATTCTCCCTACATCAGATAAAACAGCACGCCCTAAAGGCATTGCAGAAGTTGTTATGATGCCTGTTATTTCAGCAGTCCAAGATGCTATTTTTCATGCGACAAGACAACGCTTCGATCAAACGCCAATTACCGCAGAACAAATTAAAAAGAGATTAAACGGATGAATTATAACGAAATAGAATTTACCTTAAATGGAAAAAAAGTTGGCCCAACAAAAGTACCTGAAGGTACGATGATGATTGCCTTTTTACATGAATATTTAAATTTAACCGGCACTAAGTTTGGTTGTGGTGCAGGTATTTGTCATGCCTGTGTTATTTTAGAAAAAACGATGACAGGCCATAACACTCATAGAACTTGTATTACTGGTGTTGCTGCATTTAATGGTATGGAATTAACTACCGTTGAAGGTCATGCACGGATTGATGTTAAAACACAAGAAATGACATTACACCCTGTTCAACAGGCATTCATTGAGAACTTTTCATTTCAATGTGGTTGGTGCACATCTGGGTTTGTTAATGAAGCTGTTGGTTATTACGAAGAATTAAAGAAAACCCCTATCGCAAAAGAACAACTTCGAGAGTCTATTGAAGCATCATTAGGGGAACATGTCTGTCGTTGCACCGGTTATGTGAAATATTATGAGGCAATGGAAACATTAATTCTTTCGCAACCTGAACTCATTAAGTAGGTGATTATGAAAAAAATTATCAGTTTTAGTTTTATTACCATACTCGCAGCTCCACTACTGTTTATCTATTACGGGAGTGGGCTGCATGTTGAGGTTCCTGCAGAAAAAGAATCTACGTTGACATTAGAGCAGAAAATAACACGCGGTAAAGCTGTTGCTTATGAAGGTGACTGTCTCGCTTGCCACACCACAGAAGGTGGTGCAGATTATATTGGGGGATTAGAATTCGAGACACCTTTTGGCCCATTGTATTCAACAAATATAACGCAGGATAAACAATATGGTATCGGGAATTATAGCCGTGAAGATTTTTATCATGCCGTAAAATATGGTTATTCTAAAAACAGCGGTAACTTGTATCCAGCGATGCCTTACACATCTTATCGAAAATTAAGTGATGAAGACATGGATGCATTATGGGCTTATATGAAAACTATCAACGGCATTCCTGTGAAAAACATAGATAATAATATTATTTTTCCAGCAAATATTCGTTTTACATTAGGCGCATGGAATCAAGTGTTTTTTGACGATACAGATTTTAAACCGGACACCAGTAAAAGTGAGCAATGGAATGAAGGTAAATATCTAGTAGAGGCAGCAGGTCACTGTGGTGAGTGCCATACGCCAAGAAATTTAGCATATGCAATGAAAACAGAGCAAGCACTAGAAGGCCAAGTACTTGAAGGTTGGAATGCAGTTTCTATCACACCAGAAGCACTAAAGAAAAATGGTTGGACGTTAAGCTCTTTAACCGACTTTTTTGAAACAGGTAATTCAGATCAAGGTGCAACGTTCGGTGGTATGAAATTGGTTATTCAAGAAAGCTTAAGCCATTTAACGCCAGCACAACGTTTAGCTATGTCTGTATACCTATTGGATATGAAACCAGGTGAGATAGATGCTTCACTTACACCACCTAGGGTTTATTTATCTGCACAACAAAAGTCAGACAAAGGATATAACACTTATGCAGCGTATTGTTCAGGTTGCCATGGGGCTGATGGTTTAGGAAAACCCAATGCAGTAGTCGCATTGAATAACAATTCCATCTTCAAAGATGATTCTGCTTTTAATGCTATTGCAGTGGTCCTTCGAGGTCTTCCAAAACAGCAAGAAAGTTTAGTAAAAGGGTCTGTTGCGATGACTTCTTTTACGGATAGTATTTCAGATCAGGATGTTGCTAACTTAGTTAATTTTGCAAATACAACATGGGGTAATAAAACCAGCTCTGAGATTACCGCATCAGAAGTTAAAGAGGTGAGAGAGCAATTGAATGAAGATGGTTATTTAAATCATATGGGAGTAAAAGTTCATAATTAACCCCATTATTAAACCAACCTAATACTCTTCCCCTCTATTGTACAAGGGGAAGACGTTCCTAAAATATAAGGTCAAATTTTTCATTTTTTATTTGTTAATTATTTAAGCTAGACTTGTATTCTTCACTCTTAATTTATAGGGGTATTGATGAGTCGTTCATTACGTTTAGAATTTTTCGTTTAAGCAAAGACGGCGCCAATTAAACGGCGTTTTTACGCAATCTATCAATAGAAAGTGAATACCCAGTGGCGGATGTATTGCCTTGATCATACTGTTCATTATAAAGATGAGAAGTTAAGGAGTAGTTTATTTAAGCCAGGTCAAAGCCCTTTAGCCTCAATAATACAGCCTAATTAGCTTCATCTACGTTTTTACAACTCAATTTAATCAATCATTTATTGAAAAGTGAATAATCTATTTGAATCTCAAGTAAATGTGAATTAATGTGATTTTTATTTTAAATAATCAGGCTGAAAATGAGAAATTCTACAGCCTCGTTAGGCATGTATCAAATATGACGATTATCTACGAATTTTCAGATGAGCATATAAAGCAAGTTCATCAATTATATAAAGAAGTATGGTGGGCTAAAGATCGCTCGCTAGAAGATACAATAGATTGTGTAAAAGGCTCTCAGATTTGTATTGGAATACTCGACGATGACAGCCACTTAATTGGCTTCGCTCGCATTCTTAGTGACTTTATTTACAAGGCAATTATCTTTGATGTGATTGTAAGTAATAGTCGTCGTGGCAATGGGGTAGGACAAAAAATGATGAGTCTTATCAAAAACCATGAAAAGTTAAAAAAGGTAAAGCATTTCGAGTTATATTGCTTGCCTGAAATGGAATCGTTCTATTCGAGTTTTGATTTTTCGACTGATGTCGGTGGCATTAAATTAATGCGTTGTGCAAATGCATGACAAGTTGCTTAAACAAAAAATAATCGTTGTCGTTTGCTTCGTGAATATAACCAACCATTATTTTCCGCTTAGCAATGTGTCAGGTATTTGATCTAATTTCATGTTAATAGCTTAATAAGGTTAAATTTTAAAGGTGTATTTTGGGAAATAAAAACTATCGACATGAGTTAGAATTTTTATTAATTAAAGAGTTTGTGCCATCAGGTTATCAAATAACACAGAAGGTAACGCTAGATCCGACCTCTGAAAGCGCCAAATATGAAGGGTTAAACTTCCATCTGAATGGTCGAAGTATTGTTTATCGCAAGGGCAAGGTTACTTCAGATAGACCAGGTGCTTTTTTGGCTGTTTGGCAACGCCCTTCAGAGGATTTAAATAACAATAAACCTATACCATTAACATCTGATGATCTCGATTATTTATTTATACAAGTAGAGAGCCATTCGAATATTGTGGAAGGGCTTGAACATAGCACTAAATATGGCATGTTTATCTTCCCTGTTTCTCTCTTGGTTGAAAAAGGGATTTTAGCTTCGGTAAAAAGTAAAGGAAAAACTGGCTTTAGAGTATTTCCTCCGTGGAGCGAAGATAGAGGGGGGGGTGGTACTCAGCTGTTTTCTGAATCAGGCAAGAAAACCCAACGCTGGCAAATTCCATTTTTTGTAGATATTGATGAAAATGGTTTAATAAACCCCTGTGAATTGAAAAAGCTGCTTCAAATATAAAGTACGTCACTCACACCTAACAATTGCTTCAGGTTGTTTCTCTTTATATCGTTTTTTTTGGGGGCGGGGAGCTAGGAATGAGAGTCAGATTTTTCCTTTGAAAATTAATGTTAATCTCTGTGGTTTTGAGGCGATAGTTCTTCACGATATGTTGTTACTTACTCCTGTCTTTATTAACCTAGCCTTAACCTATTCCTCTGTAAGCTCGACCTAATTTGAGTTATAAAATGTTTAAAGTGAAATTTTTGTGGTTCATAAATAAAGTGAAGTTAAATAGATATCTAATGTAATTTTTTAAAAAAGGAAAGATTTTTAATGTCATTATTACAAAAACCGAAAAAATGGGCTGCTCTTGCACTCGTTGCCAGTGTTGCTTGCATATCAGTCGTTGTTTGGTGCATGTTTAGTGTAAAAGGTGGAACGATGGGGTTTAGGGATGCCGCAGGATTAACAAGAATGACTGTTCAGGTAAGTGCCGGTATCGCTATTTTTTCGACAGTAATTTTGATCTTTTCATTGATTCGTAGAGAGCTGATTTCGAGCTTAATGAGTGGGATTGCGGCACTAATGCTTTCTGCGCTCGTTTTTGTAGCTGTAACTAGTCAACCCTCTGAATATGACTCGCCTGCAGGGCCTGCACTTAATGATATTTCTACGGATACTTTAGATCCGCCTCAGTTTGATGCGGTTGCAGGATTTAGACCTAGTGATAGCAATACTTTGGTTTATCCTGGTGAATCGGCTGTGGCAAGGCAAGCAGTCGCATTTCCTGATATTACACCTATCCAATCAGAACTTAGTCGCCAAGCTGCTTTTGAACGTAGTCTTAAAATAGTTGCCGATTCAGGGTGGGAACTAATTGCAGAAGATGATGTTAGCGGAGTTATTGAAGCCGTTGCCACAACCGATTTTTTTGGCTTTAAAGACGATATTGTTATTCGAGTTCGCGATACTGGCAACAGTAGTATTATAGATATTAGATCTCACTCTCGAGTAGGTCGTGGTGATCGGGGACAAAATGCCAAACGAATTCGTCAGTTTATTGAGGATTTTTAATGCTAGTTATTGTTAAGTGAATCAATTAGCTATATGAGTAGCTAAATAAGTAGCAATACAACCAACAGTAGATATATGCATTTTTAATCGAGGAAGGTTACTAAACCTTGCAGATTAGAATACATCACTTCAGCGTTGTATACTTTACCCTCAGGCTTAATGTATTTGGTTAAATGCTGGCTGTATGAATAAAAAAGGTGAATCATTGCTGATCCACCTTTTTTAATGCTAGAGGCGTTAGCCCTGCTTAGTGAAAACTCCCCAAATTACTGAACTATTGCAATAGCTGCAAGGACTACAAGTTTTAATTACATGCGGTAAGTTAAGTTTAAACCGACAGTACGGCTTTGGCCTACTGATGCACGGTAACCACCGTTAATTAAATACACTACGTCTTCATCTGTTAAGTTAGTGATGTAACCACTGATTAATAGATCACCGACAGTATAATCAACACTTGTACCTATGATTGCATAATTACCAGCTTTGTAATCTTCAGTATTATCAAGGTCAGAGTAGTATTCACTGACGTAGGTCACATCGGCACCTAGTGTTAGGTTTTCGCCAATGTATTGCGTTAATCCTAATGATGCATTTAGCTCTGGGGCATTTGATAATTCATTACCTGCAAAGCTGTCATCTGAATCAACTTTAGTTTTTAATAAACCAATTGACGGACGTACTTCTAAGCTGTCAGTTAACCAGTGAGATAATTCAACTTCTAACCCCATTGTATGTGCTTCACCTACGTTAGTGATTTTGTAATCAGAAATACCTTGGTAGTCTGTGTAGTCATTATAGAAAATGGCTGTGTTGATGGTGGTGCTGTTATTTAATGCTGTTTTAGCGCTTAGTTCATAGGCATTGACCGTTTCACTTTCATAAGTATAAACCTCAGAAGCACCTGCGTAGTTATAGTAACCAAGCCCACCCGAGTTATAACCTTGACGAACTGAAACTCCAAACGTTGTATCTTCATTTGGGCTGTAAGTTAAAGCAAGTTTAGGTAATACAAACACATCTTCAATATCATCATCAATATCATCATCAATATCATTAGTCACATAAGTCGCAGTAAATAATCTGTCTTGTTTTTCGTATTGAACTCGTGCACCAGTTGTCAGTGTGAATTGATCGTTAATGTAATAATTCATTTCACCGAACAGACCTAAGCGTGTTTCGTCTGTTTGACCTTCTGTAGAAAAGCTTTCACTTGAAACTGTATTCTCCCGATCGGCAGCCATCACACCTACAAACCCATCGACTTTAGAATTGCTTGGTGTGAAAGTTAATTGGCTCTCTATTTTGCTCGTTTTATCTTTAAAGTTATAAGTTTGTTCGGTTGGGTATTGGTCAAAAATATTTGTCTGACTATTAAATGACAGTAGGGTGCTACTCTCTATTTGATTACTAAACTTATATTTAATTTCCGAAGAAATATTGTAAACTTTAGAATCTTGAATACGTGTGTTGTAACTGTAGTTGCGGCCAAGGCCTTCATTATAATTAGTACCTAAGGTGAAGCTTTCATCTTCATGCCCTGAACCATCGTCCCAGTTTGCCCAGTTCAAATAGTTGCCGTCTGCTTTGCGGTAATTAGCTGTCAATTTGATTGATAGATCTTCATTAAAGGCTGGTTTCCACAATAATTTACCACGGAAGTTTAGGTTTCTTGAATCTTCAGGATCGACTGGCACGGTATCAGTATCGCCATCGTAGGTAATATAGCTTTGTCCATCGGTACCGTCGAATGCGAATCGATAGGCTAATTGTTCATTGATTGGGCCCGATGCCATTAATGCAACGTTTTTCATCACATTACCGTTTTTGTAAAGTTCAGCACCACCACGGATCGCATACTCTGGCGCAAAAGTAGGGTCGTTGGTTTTAACTGAAACGGCACCACCAATAGAGTTTTCACCCTGTGTTGTTGATTGTGGGCCACGCATTACTTCTACTTGTTGTACATCCCACACTCCTGAACCACTAAAGTTATAACCAGTAAATGCATCGGAAACACCATCGACATTTGTATCAACACGTTGACGAGCACCACTTCGAATCGCGTAGAATCCGGTTGCCGCTCCACTACCATTAACACCACGAATATTAACACTACCAAATCCTGAGGTGACCACATTGGGGGCTTTGATGATCACATCATTCACCGTTTTGGCCCCCGTTTTATCAATATCTTCACCTTCAATTAGGGTTATTGCTGTGGTGGTCTCCTTGATATTTCTATCCATTTTTTCCCCTGTCACAATGATCATTTCTGTCTGTGAAGGTTCTTCTGCCATGACTTGACCGGTTAACGCGATCATAATGCCTGCATATACTTTGCAATGCTTCATATTTACTAGTTCCATTATTAAGTTGTTTTTATATTAATTGGTAATGATATTTATTATCATTAATGTTAATGTAATTACTGTTAAGATCACAGCACAATAAGTTATGCAAAACGGCTATTCAGTTATGGAAAAAAATTTTATGAAGTTTAAAGGGAAGTTAAAGCAGACTTTACCTAAAGGTACTTTTATTCGAACAATTGGAGATTTAAAGCAAAAAACTATCATATCTGACAGTCACTCTAATACCAATACAACAGATAAAAACAAGCAAAGCTTAGCGTTAATAGAAGGCGACCTGATATCTTATCAAGTGAATAATAACTTTATACTACATGGGGGAAAGACTAAGGAATTAGTCGATTTTCAAGTACTGGCTACTGCCAAAAAATCGCTTTGTATCACCATATTGTTAGCAGGTAAATTAGACTTTGGTTATGATGATTTAAACTTTTTTTATGATGCAACACAGCAACAACGTGGCGTGGTGGTTAGTCTCACAAAACCTGTGAGTTTTCGTCGAACGTTATATAAAGATAATCAAGTCGCTAAACTTAACATCATATTACTGCACCAATGGATTGAACATCGTATTCGCTGTGATGATAATTTTAGTCATTTTATTAGCCAACATTTAGCTAATTTTGAACTGCAATTAACAACTGAGATACTTTATTTAACGACTAATATTATTGAATCCAGTACACCAAGTACGGCCATCGAGCAAATACACCTTGAATCTTTAACGCAGCAGTTATTGCTTAAGGTGCTCATGCAACTAAATGATGCCGCGAGTGTTATAAAGCAGCTTGAGAACACCAGTTTAATCAATGAATCAAAAGGATACGATCCTGTATTAGATAAGTTAGTGTCTTATATCGAAGCTAATTTATACATGGATTTATCTGTTAGTGACCTAGCAAAGTTTTCGGCAATGAGTATTTCTAGCTTGCAACATAAATTTAAAAGTTCACTGGGTATCAGTGTGTTAGGTTATATTCGTCGTCGGCGTTTAAATATTGCCAAACAGCAACTTGAGGCGGGTTTAATGTCAATCTCTGAAGCCGCTTATAATGCTGGGTATCGCCATCCTTCTAATTTTACCAGTGCATTTAAAAAAGCGTTTGGTATTCCACCACAGGATCTCATTGTTAAAACAGATCATGCGTAGATGCTTTAAATGATTACTTATTACATTTTTTAGCAACACTTGTGTCAAATTTCAAAAGGTTATTAATGAACAACGCATTACCATTAGACAGTTTATTAACGTATTTTAATCTCTCAAATAAAGGCATTGCTTCTTCTCGATGGTGGAATGACTTATCTAAAAGTGAAGCTCCTTTTATCAAAGTACAACAGGGTAGACGGTGTCTCGTGTTATTTATATGGCAGGATCCTGAAGGCGATAAGCACTCTTCAACAACCAGCTCGGTTATCTTAAATGTTAACGGATTGACCAACCACAATACGTGGCAGCCTAGTTGTTTAAACCGATATAACGATAGCGACCTATGGTTTGCTTGTTTGGACATTAATGACAGATGGCGTGGCAGTTATTCTTTTATACCGATTCAAGCGAACCAATCACCCAAACGTGTTAAACAAGAAGACGAAAGTCGAGATGCACAACGTCGCTGGTGGTTAAAAGTGGTTAAACGGCAAGTGCTGGACTCATTAAATCGAGCTCCTTCTGTTGCCTCTGGTTGGGGGCTGAGTTCACCATTACATTTACCGAATGCATCACGTGAGTTAGGTTGGCAAGAATGGGATCAAGGTAAGCTTACTAATTTACCTATTGCGGAAAATGTTAATGTTACATGGTTTGCTGAACAACTGGATAATCAACGTCAATGTACGGTTTTTTCTACGGCGACGGGCAAAGCGCCTTTAGTTATTTTATTGGATGGAGAAAAATGGGGGGCAGATTCTGGGATGCTATCTGTGCTGCAATACTTAACTAATATTAACAAACTAACACCCGCTCATTACCTGTTAATTCCTTCTATTGATAGTAAAACAAGGTGGCAGGAACTGAGTTGTTCTCAACTATTTTGGCAAGCGGTTACGGAACAGTTGTTACCTCAAGTTACAGATAGGCTTTTACAATCGGAAAAATCAATCACAGAGGTCATTGTGGCAGGACAAAGTTTAGGTGGATTATCAGCTGTCTTCGCTGGGATATATTTTCCGACGTACTTTACTAGGGTTATTTTATTATCTGGTTCGTTTTGGTGGCCGGAGATTGAAAGAATGCAAGATCCAGATGCTTATAAATCAGCGCATCCAGAATGGAACAAAATAGTACCCAAAAACAGCTTAGCTGATCGGGTATCAAATAATGAGGTGAGTGTTGCTGGTTTATATATTTATCAAACCGTAGGCAATGCTGAAAAACAATTAAGCGTTTATAACGATTTGCATTATGAAATTTTCAAGCAACATGGTGCGAATATTACGTATGAAAAAGTGGATGGTGGCCACGATTGGTTATCATGGCGATCTTCTTTGATAAACGGTTTAATCTCGCTTTTACCCAGTCAGGTTTAGCCTGTTTAGTTTTAGATTAGTGTGGATTTAATTTAAGCTTCATTTCGTTAATTGGTGACTGTTGAGGCTCTGCCTCGGGGTATAATTAACGGCGTATGCGAAATAGGATCAGGTAAAATTAAACAGGACAAACCAAATACTGCTTCAATAAGTGTTTCGGTGATGATGTCATTCGGTGAACCGGTGGCAATTATTTCACCTGATTTTATCATGATCAAATGGTCCGCATAACGACAAGCATGATTAAGGTCGTGCAACACAGCAACTAATGTATGGCCTTGAATCCGGTTAAGATCTTGAAATAGATCCATCAGTTCAATTTGGTGTGCAATATCTAAATAAGTAGTGGGTTCGTCCAATAACAATAATGATGTTTCTTGTGCTAATGCCATCGCAACCCAGACCCGTTGACGTTGGCCGCCAGATAACTGGTCGACATTGAGCTGCGCAAAATCCATTACGCCTGTCGCTTGCATGGCTAATTCCACGGCTGTTTGATCCGCTTCAGACCAAGGTTGAAACCATTTTTGATGCGGGAATCGGCCACGTGAAACTAAATCGATGACCTTAATGCCGTCAGGGGCAATGGCAGATTGTGGTAACAAACCCAATTTTTTAGCCACTTCTCGTGTCGATTGACTGTGTATGTTCTCGCCATTTAATAAAATCTCACCTGATTTAGGCACCAGCAAACGACTTAATGAGCGTAATAGGGTCGATTTACCACAGCCGTTTGGTCCGACTATAACCGTGAATTTACCGTGAGGAATATCCACTGAGAGGTCTTTGGCAATCACATTGTGTTCGTAGGCTAGGGTTACTGATTTTGTTTCAAGTGCTGCTTGATCAGTCATTGTTTCTGATGTGCTGATACAACGTGCCTTAAATGATGATTGTGTCATTATTTACCTTCTCGAATAATCAAATAAACTAGATAAAGGCCACCTAAGCTAATGGTGACAAGTCCTACGGGCAAGCTCGTGTTTTGCCAACTATGTTGAGCAATGAAATCAGCACTGGTGAGCAGCAATGCACCCACTAGTGCAGAGCCAAACAGGGTAATATGGCGTTGTGGATGCAGCCGACGTGCTATTTGTGGGGCAGCCAATGAAATAAAAGAGATTGGGCCGGTGATGGCCGTCGTCACTGCGGTTAGCGACACGCCAACTAACATTAATACCAAGCGTGTCTTATTGACTGAAATACCTAATGCTGCTGCGGTGTCATCGCCCATTTCTAATAATTTCATACGGGTGTTTAATAGCATTGAGAGACCGATTAACACCAATATTAATAGGGTCGCTGGCATGATGCGTGACCAAGTCATGCCATTTAATGATCCCGCACTCCATAAAGCGGCGGTCATTGCGGTTTCTAATGAAACGGTCAGTGACAACCATTGATTAAACGCGGTTAAAGTAGCACTAATTGCAATACCAACAATAATCAGCCTGAAGCCTGAATGCCCATCACGATAAGCAAACAGATAAACTAAAACCGCCGCACCTAAACCACCGATTAATGCACCAATAACGCTGTACCAATACAGGTTACCAAATAGGGCAATAGCAATCAGTACACCTGTGAAAGCACCGACATTAAAGCCTGTAATATCTGGGCTACCAAGTGGATTTCTGACCAATGACTGGAAAACGGCACCACTAATTCCTAGTGTGGCACCAATGATGAGGGCCGCGAATAACCTTGATGCTCGCCATTGCCATACAACAATCGATTGATATTTGTCTGCTTCACCGATGATTAACTGCCAAATACCTTCTAGGTTGTTGGCAATGCCATCACTAATGCCATGACCAATAAACAGGGTAAAAAAGATTAAGGCTAACGCTAAAGTAAACACAAAAGCTGGGCCTAAAATGGCCCGTTTAGGGGTACGTAAAGAATGGCTGCTATTGGCGATCATAAACTACTCGCTCCCTTTCGACGTACCAGATAAATAAGAATAGGTGCGCCGATAAAAGCCGTGACAATAGAGACTCTTAATTCACCAACCACTAGAACTCGGCCGATAATGTCTGCAATAAGTAATAAACAAGGTGTGAGAATAAAACTGAATGGAATGATCCATCGTTGATCAGGGCCAACCATCCAACGGGCAATATGAGGCATCATTAAGCTAACAAACCCTATTGGGCCTGCGGCGGCGGTTGCTGCTCCGCATAATAAGGTAATGGTAATTAAACCCACTATTTGCACACGAATAGGATTACTGCCCAGCGAAGCCGCTAATGCATCCCCTAAACCAAACGCGTTTAATGCGGGTGTAATACTTAAGGCTAATAAACAACCGGCAATAACAACAGGTGCGATATATAAAGGAACTGACAGAGTGCGAATATCCAAACTACCTACTGTCCAAAATCGTATTTGGTCAAAGGCTAGAGGATTAAATAGAATTAATGCAGAACTAAGGCCTGCAAATACCGCCCCTAATGCGATACCCGCTAGGGTTAATTTAAGCGGGTCAGCTTTACCTGCACTGAGACTACCAATAGCAAATATCAATAAGCTCGCTACTAATGAACCTAGCGCGGCATAAATGAAAAAGTCACTAAACTGGGTAGCGCCTAAAAATACCACTGCAATGGCGACTGCCAAGCTAGCGCCTAAATTGATGCCGAGTATGCCTGGGTCTGCCAATGGGTTTCGTGTGATTGCTTGTATTAAGGCGCCTGAAGTACCTAAGGCCATGCCCACAAATAAGCCATTTAATGTTCTTGGTAAACGACCTTCAAAGATAATTGAACTGGTTAATCCGGGTTGGTCGGAAAATAAAACATGATAAATATCAGTGATCGATAATGATTTTGCACCAATACATAGGCTGGCGACCATGATTAGACCCAGCGATATTATACAAAGCATCAACCATTGAAAACGACTTGATTTGAAACATTGATAGCGACTTGTTGAACCGTTAAGCGTCTGACCATTAGTCATTGTTACTGTCACCAAATAACGCCTGTAATCGTGTTAGCAGATTCGTTGCACTGTAATAATCGAGTCTAAAAGTATCGTTGCCAACGGCATACACTTGGTTATTTTGAACTGCTTTATTGTTCTGTAAGAAACTATTATTGAGTACTAGTTTCTCTGACGTTTGTTCAGTAGCAAATAATAGAATGGATTGACCGGTCACTGCATCTGGGAATCGCTCACCTTTAGCGATAATAATGTCATCGCGAACGCCCATACTAATATCGCCTTTAATTGAATCTGGGATGGTGGCAAGCGTAAAGCCTAACTCTTCTAGTAAACGCCCTTGAGCTGATTGGCTTGTCCAAATGCTGGCGCCACTGCCATCAGGGTTATAAACCATCGCAGTAGTGGGTTGTGCAGGTAATGTGATGCTTTGTTTGGTTTGTATAGCTTGTTGTTGGAATGAATCAATGACTGATTTCGCTTGTGCTTCTAACCCAAACAGG
This sequence comes from Psychromonas sp. SR45-3, assembly GCF_014163575.1. Lineage (NCBI taxonomy): Bacteria > Pseudomonadati > Pseudomonadota > Gammaproteobacteria > Alteromonadales > Psychromonadaceae > Psychromonas > Psychromonas sp. SR45-3. The sequence continues at coordinate 22,875 of NZ_JACJDP010000036.1, read as the reverse complement.
TCACCAAATATTTGTGCCAATTGCAGCCAGCTTTTATCATCGTAACGAATGACCAGAGTAGGGGCGATATCTTTGAGTTGATCATACAAACGCATTGCCGAGTCAGCGCCAGTGGTTGAAATGATAATAATATCGGGTTTTTCTTTAATAATAGCTTCGGCATTAGGCTCACTTTGATACAAGGCTTTTACACCACGTTGCTCTGCAATACTGTCCCACTGACGCATAAAGCCTTTTTCTGAGGCGACGTTGGTATTGGGCATGGTGGCGCCAGAGGCGACTAAGGGGGCATCTATTGCCAGTAATGTGCCAGATAAAGTTACACTGGTAGACACGATACGTTGCGGTGGTTTATCGAGTGTTAATAGGCCCTGTGAAGTCATGATGCTTCTTGGCCAACCTGCAGGGTTTTTTTCAACTTGATCCAGTATTAATGCTGAATTGGTTTTTGGTGCTTCACCACAACTTGCTAATACAAGTCCGATAAGCAGTATTAAGGAAGGGCGGACAAGTAATTGAATCATGCGTAACACCTTGAATAAAATAATATGATTATATCGTTAAATTCATTTATTTAATACAAATGATAACTATTAGTGTTAATGGATTTTAAAATTATTTATTAAGGTAGTCGCTTGGTAAGGCTGAACTGTCAAATAGACTAACATTCTGCATTCTGCACTATTATCAAGAAGCGAATAAATAACACTTTAAATAGATCGTTAGAAAAAGATGGGTTGTGTTTTTTACAGATAACGCATGACGTCTGGTCTATCGTTGCACGATAAAGAAGCAATATGATTTGATATATGTTGGATTTAATAATTTAAGGTGTTATTAATTATAGAGGGATTAAAACTGAAATTTTAAAAATAGAAAAGAGGGGCTGGTACTGATTTTCTTATTTAAACTTGAAGAATTACTAAGACTAAAAAATGGTGCTCGCTACTGGACTTGAACCAGTGACCTACGCCATGTCATGGCGGCACTCTACCAACTGAGTTAAGCGAGCTTATATAGAAGCTGTTGAAAGCGAAGTGATTTTGCGACATCTTGGCACTGCTGTCAATGAAACTTTAGCAACTTTAGTTTGTTTGATGTTTTTTTGTGCACTGCGCTTGTTGTTCGCCTGTTTTAACGGCAATTAAGGTTATTTAGTGGCCTCTTTTTTAGTGCGTTCAATAAGTTTTGGGATTTCTGCAATGAGCTGTCTGTAAATACTGGTGACTTTTTTATAGAAAATGGCGGTTAATAATGTCCCTGCTATGAAAGACAGTAAGATTAATAGTAACATTATCGATAACCCACGTTGCTGATAATGTTGAATTAAACTTAAAATACGTTCTTGTTCCAAAGCTATACGGATATAGCCTATCTTAGTGCCATCGGCATAAAGCTCTGCGATGTAGGGGATAACACCCTCTGCTTGATCACTTTGCTTACCACCAATTTTGAGTAATACAGGTAAAGGGATTGATGCTTTAGATTGGTAAAGTATTTGCCCCAGTTTATCGTAGATAATGGCATCTCTAACAATCGGATCTTCACTGAGATCATCAATCAGTAGTTGTAAACTTTCTTGGTTTTTTTGTGATAAATAGCGAGATGCTTCAGCGGCGGCTAAATTGGTTAATGAATAAGAAAATTTCTCTGTTTGCTGGAAACGGACTTCATTCGATTCATTTTGTAGGGCAATAAATTGATAAGCAATCACTGCAAATAGTGCAAACATAGTTACGACCTGTAACGTACGTTTTATCCAGAAAAGCTTGTTAACCATACTTTTAAACCCTTTGTTATCGTATCTACGCTTGCATTATAAATTAGCAATCGCTATCTTGTGAGCAATATTTTTACGGCAATTAACCTATAGGCATATTACAGTGGAAACGATTAAAACACTTCAAGTACCTACTCACTCTATCTCATTTTTGCAATGGAAAGTAGATTTGCAATCTTCAGTTGAAGCGAGACAACCATTATTTTTAATTAATGATACGCCAGAAAATGCATTTTATGCTCGGGCAGAATTAGTGTTAATGGGAAAAAATCTCAACACTCGTGTTTTAATTGCTTTAAAAACAATACTAATTAATGAAGCTGTTTCACAGGTTGTATTATCTAATTTAGGAGAGGTCGAAGGGGTTAATTTTATACGCCTAACTCTTAATACGCTACCAAGTGTTGTAAACGATGCTGTTAGCGCGTTTGCACTTGAACATGAGTGTGACGTTGCCTTAGTTGAACAGTTACCTAATTTTGCAGTACCTGGTCTAGTGTTGATGGATATGGATTCGACAACGATACAGATTGAATGTATTGATGAGATTGCTCGTTTATATGGTGTTGGTGATCAAGTTTCAGCTGTTACTGCTGCGGCAATGCGAGGTGAGTTAGATTTTAATGAAAGTTTACGTACCCGTGTCGGCAAGTTAGCAGGAGCACCTGAGTCGGTGATTAAAGAAGTTGCCGATAATATGCCACTCATGCCAGGTTTAGTGGCATTAATTGCTGGCTTAAAAGCGGCGAATTGGAAAGTTGCGATTGCTTCTGGTGGATTTACTTACTTCGCTAATCGATTAAAAGCGGATCATGGTTTTGATGCGGCTTATGCGAATACCTTAGAGATTGTTGATGAAACGCTAACAGGCCAAGTAACGGGTGAAATTGTAAATGCTGATGTTAAAGCGCGTACACTAAAAGAGTTAGCGGCAACGTTTGAGATTCCTATGAATCAGACGGTTGCTATTGGAGATGGTGCTAATGATTTAGTAATGATGGCGGCCTCTGCAATGGGAATTGCTATACATGCTAAGCCTATTGTGCAAGAGAAAGCTGCAGTTGCACTTAATCACTTAGATTTGGAAGGAGCGTTGTGTTTACTTATTGCTTCGTTACCTTTACAAGCTAAGTAATAGTAATAGTAATTACGTTAAACAGCTGAACATTCTTGTTGGTTAAAATACATCACTTTTGTGTTAGACATTTTGCAAAGAGAACAACCATTTGAGGCGATTTCTGCCTTAAATTAATGTGTTTTTCCTTGCCAATAATTGACCATACACTAAATTAAGTTGGCATAAGCAATAAGTAAACCTTTTATTAGTTGCAAGATTAAATAAGCGGAGCAAACTGTTTGTATGCACCGCCTAGCTTGATTAATAAAAGTGAGCTTATGCCTGCATTGACGAGCTATTTCTTTGAACTGCAATCTTTAACAGGTAATTTTTCTATAGACAACTATAAACAGCGACAGTTAATGACCAACAGTAAATTATCACTAACAAACAATGATTAACAAAATACAACTATCAACAACAAACCTTAATCGCCCAGTACTTGCTTAGTTCTGTCTGTCACTTGAATCAAGGCATTAATTTTCAGTATTTCTTCTTCAATACGCTGGCCAAGATGTTTTGCATAGCAGGATAGAATATTTATTTCTGAGCTAATTACCGCTAAATCAGGTGCTTTAATGGAAGTTAGTCGGTAATGCAATATTTGTAGTTGCTTCAGTTCTTTATTTTCTAAAATAAACTTTCTTTTAACCTCTTTAGATTTAAAGTCTTCATCTAAGTAGCTATTGATTTCCCAATTTTTATTCGCAACTAATATCTTTTGAACATAAATAGTACACTCAAAATTAAGCGAATTTTCAAGTGTTGACACTGTTCTTAATGGAGTATGTAAAATACGTTCTAATAACCTTTTATTAGATAAGGCTAGGTGATTATTGTTACCTATAGCTTCACTATTAATATTAAATAATTGCTTGAGTGCCTTAGACGTGTCAGCAATAGAAGATAGTCCAATTTTTGCTTTTAAATTTTGTGTTGATACATAGAAAAAGGCGGGATGTAGTGCACTTTCTGCCGCTTCTTGTAAACGTGACGTTACTGGTTGTTTATTCGCCTTAAGTGGAATGACTTGAAAGTGTGTTGGGTTATTGTTAATTAAAATTGAAAAGAATTGGTGCATAGTTAAATAACTATCACGGGTAGCAACTTGCAAGTGAAAGGTATTATTTGGGCCAGAAAAAATCACACGGTATTCAATGTTAGAAAGAATGAATTGTTTAGATAGCTTTTGTAGCTCGATAAAATCAATTTTAATTAAACTACGTCTTGCCAACGATTCTTTAGCATCCAATTGTATTTTTAAACCAGACATTGAAAAATCAACTATTTTTCCTGTACAAATTTCCTTGCCCGCTGTTAATTTGATTACACTGTTAAAGTTATAACGTTCTTCTTTCCGTAATTCATCAGGAAACAGATCATAGACAGGAACAAAGCCTGGTTGTTTTTCTCGGTGCACAAAGATATTTAATAAGTTGAGGTCTCTTTTTTCATCGCTACGATGATCTATTTCAATGATTTCATTGGTAGCTATTTCAGTTAAAGTTGCAAGATGCGTAATATCATCAAATATTGATGGTTTTATATCTGTTAACCCGTGTATTTTTTGGGCTTCATATTCATAGTTTTGCAACGTTAGATGGTAGCAGCGCCAATTAGATTTAGTTCGTCCATATTCAAGAAATAAATGTTTTAAATTTTCATTTTTTAATTCTTCTTCCGTTGCTGATAAGAAAAATTCTTCACCTTTACTAATATACGTAAAACAATATACCGTTGTTGAAAGTTTTGGCTGCGCCATGCTCAACATTGTCGCTAAACGCTTTCGGGAGAATAAATAAGACAATTGGTCTGTATTGTTAGAATGCCAATCATTTAAAATTCCTCCATTAGCCAGGTTTCTTAGTGAAAATATTAACGGAGAATTCTGAGCTGCATTAAGATAAATAGGTAAACTACTTAAGTACATTAATGTACTGGTTCTAATGAGTTTTTCACGCGCTAGGCGGAAGTGATAATGTACATCTAATTTATATTTATATTGATTATTACGAATAAATAATTTGATGAAATTAACAAAATCTGGCTTGTCGTCCTCCAAGTTTAAGTACAGATAAAATCCAGTTTTCTCTTGTTGTTGTTTGACTAAACGATAAGTTAACTTTTGTCCTGTGATGGCTTTATCTTTGTAGTCATTACCTAAAGCGATAAAATTAACCTTAATAAATTGATCATCAAGGTAGTTCGACTTTTCTGATAACTTAACTTTTAGGCCAGAAATTGAGATGTTTGAGGTGCTTGCTTGATGTTCAGATCCATCTTCAAGTGTGACCATTATTTTTGATACAAAAAACATACGAGCCGCAAATCGTTTATTGTGATTGTCTAGTTGAATATTTTCAGTAATATTAGAGTCAGCTACCGCTGATGTTTTGGCCCCAGGGGTTGTCGATTTTTCTTGTTTTACTTTTTGAACATGCTCTAACACTTGCTCATAAGCACCAATGGTATAGTCACCATATAACTTAATTGCCGCTGTTAATTCTTTATCTGCAGAAGGGGTGAGATAATGCATTATATCTTGGTGCGTGAATTGTTGCGTATAATCAGTTACCTTTTCACGCAGGTCAATAATTCGAGAGCAAGGTTTAGCAAGTCGGCTTAATTCCATCTTGATCAGAAACTTATCGCTAGTACTTTCACCAAAGAAAATTTTATCCAGCATAGTACTAAAATCCGCTTTATTTCGAAGCGGAATTAATGTCCTGATTTGCGATTGATAAGCCTTAAAATCCATAAATGCACTATCTCTTTTTACATAGTTTTTGTTATTAAAAAGTTATTCTAGGTCGATACCTTCTATATGTCACTTATTACTAAGGATCTTTTTGTTGTCTACCACATTAAATCATCTGGTATTGCAAATTCAGCATATGGGTCATCTTCATCATTTTCTGCTGAGTGATCAGTTTGGTCATGTAGTGCAACAAGTACTGACTCATCAATAGCTCGTAATTTTTCAGCGGCTTCCTTATTGATTAAATAAAATTCATCATTTAAAACACAAATAGCAAAGGCACCTTTAATTAAACCTTGCTGAATAGAGGGGGTTACCGCAATGCGTTTAACTTTGTTTTCATATGTGAAATGGTAGTCTAGCTCACCTTGGTAATCTTTTTCACAATGCTGGGCAATCATCTGGATTAATTTACCGTGTGCAGCTCTTATTGCTAATTGTTGTTGGGTTTCTTGGTTATCCGCTAGGTCTTTTTGTCTTTGCAATTCAGTTTTTTCTTGCACTGCTTTTTGCAAGTCTGAAACAACCACTGTCCCTTTTTTTTTCTTTTGTTTTGCTTGGCGACGTTTTTCTGTTTGTGCTTGTTTTGCTTTTTGCTTATTAACTAAACCTGAATTCATTAATTGCTCTTGTAATGAAGCCATATCGAAACCTTTTGCTGATGAAATATAAAGGAAATAGTTTAGCATATAATATTATTTCAAATATCGACTTTCTTTTAAAAAAGGGTTAGATTGAATTGTCGGATAAAGGAAATGTTCAAATACAAGGAGCTGAATATAATGAAAAATTTACAAGTTAAGCAGTTTATGACAGGTAAAAGCATTGCATTCACAAAAGGAATGAATTTAGAAGCCGCTGTTGATAAATTATTATTATCTAATTTAATTGGTGGGCCTGTTGTCGATGAGTCGGGACATGTAGTAGGTTGGTTATCTGAGCAGGATTGCCTTGCTAAGTTAATTGAAGCGAGTTATTACCATGAACATGCTGCATTGGTTGAAGATGTTATGTCTGATGCTCCTTTGAGTATCCCTTCGACGCTAAGCATTTTAGATTTAGCACAGAAAATGATCCACGAAAAACCAAAAATGTATCCTGTGTTAGACGAGGATAATATTTATGTTGGTTTGATCACTCGAAAAGTTGTGCTGGGCGCAATCAAGTCACAATTACAACAAAACTAATATTAGCGATCATTTAATATTCATCAGTTGTAGTGCATATAAAACGTGCTAATTAGGCACGTTTTAGATTTATTTAAATCTAAATTAAGCCTTAAAGATACTGTAATAGAAACACTGTGGCAGCGCCTAATATTCTGTAAATAACTCCATCTAACTTCTTTGTATTACCTTTGTATCTAAACTTCTCCTTAGTTTAACTCCACTTTTTTCATGTTTTGAACATAAGCTTTGACTTGTATTGTTCATCATAAAAATGATAATGCGACTAACTGTTACGACTCTCTTGGGTTAATAACCTGTTTATTCCAGCAAGTTAAATTGATCGGGGTTCCTTTATATTGTTCAAGTTGTTTAATGAACGCTACTCGCGTGTTCGCAGTTACACCTAAACTTTGTAAATGCGCTGTCATCATTTGGCAGTCTATCAATTGCCCTTGAAAACGTGAAAAATGCTGGCTAAAAGCAATAAAAGCAAGTTTTGATGCATTAGTTTGTTGATGAAACATCGACTCACCACAAAAAATGCCACCTATATTCACCCCATATAATCCACCCACTAATTCATCTTGATCCCAGACTTCCACTGAATGTGCAACGCCGCGCAAATGTAACTGATAATAAGCAGCTTGGATCGCTGGGCTGATCCACGTTTCAGATTGCTTTTTACGTGGCTGTGCACAGGCTTTAACAACGTCTTTAAATACATGATTAATCGTCACGGTAAGTGTTGTTTGGCGAATAAATTTTTCCATGCTTTTACTTATATGCACTTGCTGTGGTTGGATCACGGCTCTTTCAGCAGGACTCCACCATAGAATAGGCTCGCCATCAGAAAACCAAGGGAAAATAGCGTGTTGATAGGCATTAAGCAGCCGTTCGGGTGATAGGTCACCCCCGATTGCTAATAGTCCTTCTGGATCATCTAACGCATTGTTGGGATTGGGGAATTGAATAGAGTCAATGGATAATACGGTGAGTTGTTTCGGCATAAGTTCTCTAGATGTTTTGGGAAAAATAATTAAAGCTAGCTTATTTGCTAGTAAATGACATTCCCAAGAATTTAAAAAATGTTATTTTTATATTGATCAGTTATTCAACTCAACATTATCGGGTTATAAATAACGGCGGTAATTATTTTAAAGTCTGCATTTTACATGATTTTAATAGATTAAGGATCCATAACGGTACTTAGGCTACCTTTTTTATTGGCTGTGTTTTTAAGGTAATCAAAAAGGTAATCACTTTACAGTTAGCTGTTGTTTACTCAATAAATCGGGTTTTCAAACATTTAACTATTTTATTTGTTATCGTGTATTAAATTTATCACATTTTAAAAAATTAAGGTCAAATTGATGAGTGTAATCGATTACGAAAACTTGTTTGAAGTTAGAAAGGAAAAAGAAGAAAAAAAAGGGCAAGTGACTATTGTTATAACACCTGATTTAAGCATCCCATCTCCAGACTTGATGATAAGACATCGAATTAAATATGATGATATTTTACATTCAAAAATCACATTTAATACCATTAGCAATTGTAACGACATTAAAGGCAGCGTGACAACATTCTATAAATTGGATAATGAATTTAAATCTATTATATTCATTCAAAGTGAAATCATTCCCTACAGCACTGATTTAGATGTTCGTTATATGAATGAGGCTTATAAATATACTTTTCTTATCCATGGGCTTGCCCATATAAATGACTTTGAAAATAGTATTAATTTTAATAAACATGGTAAGCAAATAGATGTAATTAAAATTGAAGCTTATGCTGCAACCTACATACTAAAATATTTTACAGTGAAAAGTTACGACATGGCTAGGGCGTTATATGCACGCAGATTACTTAAGTTAAATAATTCAAGTGATGGTTGTTGTTTACAAATTCAACGAGAAATAATGAAGAAGTATCCAAAGAAAAAACTACTTCAATGGTCAAAACAGCTTTAAAAAAAGAGGGTACACAGATAATTAAAGGTTATGAAACCCATTAACTACTGTATACCCTCATTATTGCTCACTTTACAAAAGAATATGACCTGTAGCGGTGCTACTTAGTTATGCCATTAAGTGTGATGAGCTAGTCGTATTATTTTTCAGGGTAATTTAAATCAACTTCACCTGTGTACATTTGACGCGGACGACCAATTTTTTGCCCAGGTTGATCTAACATCTCTTTCCAATGTGAAATCCAACCAATAGTACGAGAAACAGCGAATATTACTGTAAACATAGTACGTGGAATACCCATAGCACGTAAAACAATACCTGAATAGAAGTCTACATTAGGGTAAAGTTTTTTCTCGATGAAGTAAGGGTCTTCAAGCGCAATACGCTCTAGTTCCATTGCAACATCTAGAAGTGGATCATCAATTTTCAGATCATCTAATACTTCATGACATGTTTTACGCATTACCGTTGCTCGTGGATCATGGTTTTTATAAACGCGGTGTCCAAAGCCCATTAAACGGAATGGGTCATCTTTATCCTTCGCTCTTGCAACGAACTCAGGAATACGATCAACAGTACCGATCTCTTCTAACATTTCTAAACATGCTTCGTTAGCACCACCGTGAGCAGGTCCCCATAATGAAGCAATACCAGCTGCTATACATGCGAATGGGTTAGCACCTGAAGAACCGGCTAAACGCACAGTAGAGGTTGATGCATTTTGTTCATGGTCAGCATGAAGAATCAATATTTTGTCCATTGCACTTTCTAGTACTGGATTAACAACATATTGTTCACATGGAATACCAAACATCATCTTCAAGAAATTACCGGCATAAGATAATGTGTTATCCGGGTACATGAAGGGTTGACCTATAGAATATTTGTAGCTCATTGCCGCTAAAGTTGGCATTTTTGAAATGAGACGGAATGCTGCTATTTCACGACATGACTCATTTGTAATATCTAAGGAGTCATGGTAGAAAGCTGATAAAGCACCTACTACACCAACCATAATCGCCATTGGATGAGAGTCACGACGGAAACCGCGGTAAAATGCGACTAGTTGTTCATGTAACATTGTATGATGAAGTACAGTGTGTTTGAACTTGGCAAATTCTTTTTCAGTAGGTAGTTGACCGTTCAGTAATAAGTAGCAAACTTCTAAATAATCTGATTTGTATGCTAAATCATCGATAGCATAACCTCGGTGTAGTAAAATCCCTTCATCACCGTCAATGAAAGTTATTGCAGACTCACAAGAGGCTGTTGCAAGGAAACCAGGGTCGTAAGTGAAGTAGCCTGTCTTTCCTAAGCTACGAATATCAATGACATCATTACCAGCTGTTCCACTAAAGATAGGTAGTTCAACAGGATCTTGTCCTGGTAAGTGAAGTATTGCGACTTTGTCCGACATTATTTTCTCCCTTGTTTTAAAAATTATTTATATTTTTTAAAATTCTTTGTACTCTTTTTGTACTCTTATTTTTATATACACGCTTTTTTGGTGCCACATTTTTACAGTCAAAATTTAACCTTGTCAAATTATACATTGCAACTTTGCGGGAGAAGATCGCAACAAATATTAGATAAAATCTTTAATAATCCAAAGAGCTATAATTTCTTTCAAGCCTCTGATATCTTAAGGATTGGGTGGGTGAAATTTTTAATTGTAGTATTTATTGATTAATTGCAAATTTTACCGTACTTAGCTCACAAAAAAATGCGTTTCGATGTTACAAAGCATTAACAATGTGCTAACAATAGAGCCCGTAAAACAACCCCTAACTTTTAGCCATCATAAAGAGATAAATTGTGCGCAAAGAGAGACCTAAAAATTTAGACCTATCCACGGTTAAATTCCCCATTACTGCTACAGCATCAATACTGCATCGTGTTTCTGGGATCATCGTTTTTATTGCATTAGCAATATTCCTTACCCTCCTAAACTGCTCGTTATCATCAGCTCAAGATTTTCAAAGTGTACAAGGTTATTTAGACTTGTTTATCGTTGAATTTATTTTCTGGGGATCATTAACAGGTCTTGCTTACCATGCCGTGTTTGGTGTTAGGCATATGATACAAGATTTAGGGTACTGGGAAGAAATGGACAGTGCATCACTTAGTGCAAAAGTAGGCTTTGGCCTTACTGCTGTATTATCAATATTAGCGGGGATTTTAGTATGGTAAAGGTTGCAGGTACTTTCGGGCGAAGCGGCGTCCACGATTACATATTATTACGTGCCAGTGCAGTTATTTTATTAGCCTACATTTTATATCTTGTGGGTTTTGTTGCATCTGCGGACATTACTTATCAAGTTTGGACAGGCTTTTTCTCACTAACATTAACAAAAGTATTTACGTTAATGGCATTAGTGGCAATGCTAGTTCATGCATGGATTGGTATTTGGCAAGTTTTAACAGATTACGTTAAATGTACATTATTACGTGGCACATTACAGTTTGTGTTAACAACAGTTGCATTTGCTTACGTTATTTTTGGTTTTGTAATTTTGTGGGGTGTTTAAGTGAGTCTACCTATTCGAGAATTTGATGCGATTGTTATTGGTGCTGGTGGTGCAGGTATGCGCGCGGCATTATCTATTTCGCAGGAAGGAAAAAGCTGTGCGTTGATTACTAAAGTATTCCCAACGCGTTCTCACACTGTATCTGCTCAAGGTGGTATTACAGTAGCGCTAGGTAATGCACATGCAGATAACTGGCAATGGCATATGTACGACACGGTTAAAGGTTCTGATTTTATCGGCGACCAAGATGCTATTGAGTTTATGTGTAACGAAGGACCTGATGCGGTTCGTGAACTTGAAAATATGGGTTTACCTTTTTCTCGTTTCGAAGATGGCTCAGTTTACCAACGTCCTTTTGGTGGTCAATCTAAAGAATTTGGTGGCGAACAAGCTGCTCGTACTGCAGCAGCTGCTGACCGTACAGGTCATGCTTTATTGCATACGCTTTACCAACAAAACATTAAAAATAAAACGACTATTTTCTCTGAATGGTACGCACTGGATTTATTGAAAAATGATGATGGTGATGTTGTTGGTTGTACTGCTATTGATATTGAAAGCGGTGAAGTTTGTGTGTTTAGAGCACAAGCTACGGTACTAGCAACGGGTGGAGCAGGGCGTATTTATGCTTCTACGACTAATGCTCACATTAATACTGGTGACGGTGTTGGTATGGCATTACGTGCTGGTGTACCGGTACAAGATATGGAAATGTGGCAATTCCACCCAACCGGTATTGCTGGTGCAGGTGTTCTGGTAACAGAAGGGTGTCGTGGTGAAGGTGGTTATCTTTTAAATAAAGATGGTGAACGTTTCATGGAACGTTATGCGCCTAATGCTAAAGATTTAGCGGGGCGTGATGTTGTTGCTCGTTCAATCATGATTGAAATTCGTGAAGGTCGTGGTTGTGAAGGTCCATGGGGCACGCACATTAAATTAAAACTAGATCATCTTGGTAAAGATGTATTAGAAACTCGTTTGCCAGGTATTTGTGAATTATCACGTACGTTTGCTCACGTTGATCCTGTACATGAACCGATTCCAATTATCCCTACTTGTCATTACATGATGGGTGGCGTACCTACGACGGTTAATGGTCAAGTATTAAAGCTTGATGAAAATGGTAAAGATGTTGAAGTGAAAGGTTTATTTGCGGTAGGTGAAATTGCAAGTGTATCAGTTCATGGAGCAAACCGTTTAGGTGGTAACTCATTACTTGATTTGATCGTGTTTGGTCGTGCCGCAGGTAAACATCTTGGTAAAGTATTAACCAAAGAAAATACAGCTAAGCCACCTACAGAAGAAAACATTGAAGCTTCTTTAGCACGTTTCAATCGCTGGGAAAAAGGCACGGGGACAGAGTGTCCTGATCAAATTCGTAAAGATCTACAACAATGTATGCAAAATAACTTCTCAGTATTTAGAGACGGTGCTGCAATGGCTGAAGGCCTTGCCGAGTTACGCGTGTTACGTGAACGTTTGAACAATGCTAAGTTAAGCGATAAGAGCAGCGAGTTTAATACAAATCGCATTGAGTGTTTAGAATTAGATAACTTAATGGAAACTGCTTTTTCAACTGCTTTAGCGGCAAACTTCCGTACTGAAAGTCGTGGTGCGCATAGTCGTTTTGACTTCCCTGATCGTGATGATGCAAATTGGTTACACCATAGTATCTTCAATCCTGAAACAGAAAGTATGTGTAAACGTGACGTTAATATGGCGCCAGTACTACGTGAAGCTTTCCCACCTAAAGCACGTGTTTACTAAGAAGGTTTTATAATATGAATGTTACATTTTCTGTTTATCGCTACAACCCTGATGTTGATGACAAACCTTCAATGAAAGAGATGTCATTAGAAATACCTGAAGGCTCTGACATGATGGTGCTTGATGCTTTAATTGCATTAAAAGAGCAAGATAAGTCATTGTCATTCCGTCGCTCATGCCGTGAAGGTGTTTGTGGTAGCGATGGTTTAAATATTAATGGTAAAAATGCATTAGCGTGTATTACGCCTATTTCTGATTTACTTTCTGCAGGAAAAATTGTTCTTCGTCCACTACCTGGTTTACCAGTGGTACGTGATTTAGTGATCGATATGACACAATTTTATACTCAGTATGAAAAAGTAAAGCCATTTTTAATTACAGATGGCACTATACCGCCTGCTGGAGAGTTCAAACAATCTCCTGAAGAGCGTGAAAAATTAGATGGTTTATACGAGTGTATTTTATGTGCTTGTTGTTCAACCTCTTGTCCTTCATTCTGGTGGAATCCTGATAAGTTTATTGGTCCAGCTGGTTTATTAGCTGCCTACCGTTTCCTTATCGATAGTCGAGATAGTGCAACTGAAGAACGCTTGTCGAATTTAGATGATGCTTTCAGTGTTTTTCGTTGTCACGGTATCATGAACTGCGTGAGTGTTTGTCCGAAAGGATTAAATCCGACCAAAGCGATTGGTAAAATTAAATCTATGTTATTACAACGCGCAGTTTAATTACTAAATAATTATTATTAATTAAACATTAATAAAGAATAAGGAATTTTAATGCCAACTAATGTTATGGAAACTTGGTTAGCCTCATCGCATCTTTCCGGGGCAAATTCTACTTATATCGAAGACATTTACGAATTGTATTTAGAGGATCCACTTGCTGTGGACGCTAATTGGCGTGAAGTCTTTGATGAGTTACCAAGTGTGACTGATGCTCCTGAGGAGCGTCATTCAATTATCCGTGAACAAATGAAACTTGCGGCTAAAGGGCCAAAATGTTTCACACCACCAGATGGTGCTGTTCACAATGATGCAAAACAAGTCAAAGTGTTACAATTAATCGGTGCTTACCGTAACCGTGGACATGAAATCGCTAACTTAGATCCTCTTGGTTTAGTTAAAACTGAATCAGTTAAAGAGTTAGACCCTTTCTATCATGAACTTACTGGTTCTGATTTAGATGCTAATTTCAATGTCGGTTCATTTGCTGCTGGCAATGAAACGATGGTGTTAAAGGATCTTATTGCATCACTTAAACGTACTTATTGTGGTTCGTTGGGTGTGGAATACATGCACATCACGAATACTGATGAAAAGCGTTGGATCCAAAACCGTATTGAGTCATGTGAAAGTCGCCCATCGTTCAGCAACGAAGCTAAAAATCGATTTTTAGAAGAGTTGACTGCAGCAGAAGGACTTGAGCGTTACATCGGTGCTAAATTCCCTGGTGCAAAACGTTTCTCTTTAGAAGGTGGTGATTCTTTTGTCCCTATGCTTAAAGAAGTCATTAGACGTTCGGGCGAGCAAGGTGCACATGAAGTTGTAATTGGAATGGCGCACCGTGGTCGTTTAAACGTGCTAGTTAACGTATTAGGTAAAAAACCCGCTGATTTGTTTAATGAGTTTGCTGGTAAACATGCCAATATAGATGGCTCAAGTGATGTTAAATATCATCAAGGTTTTAGTAGTGATTTTAAAACGGCTAAAGGTAATGTACATTTATCATTAGCATTTAACCCTTCACACTTAGAAATTGTTAACCCTGTAGTCTTAGGCTCGGTTCGAGCTCGTCAAGAGCGATTAAATAGTATTGGTGAAAGTGTTTTACCTATTACTATTCACGGTGACTCTGCTATTGCTGGTCAAGGTGTTGTGCAAGAGACATTCAATATGTCACAAGCACGTGCATTTAAAGTAAGTGGTACTATCCGTATCGTTATCAATAACCAAGTTGGTTTCACTACTTCAAACCCTGAAGATACTCGCTCAACGCGTTACTGTACTGATATTGCTAAAATGGTCCAAGCACCCATTTTCCATGTTAATGGTGATGATCCTGAAGCAGTCATGCAAGCGGCACATATCGCAATTGATTTCCGTAATAAATTCAAGCGTGATGTTGTTATTGATTTAGTTTGTTACCGTCGTCATGGCCATAACGAAGCTGATGAACCAAGTGCAACACAGCCATTGATGTACCAGAAAATCAAAAAACATCCTACGCCACGTGATATCTATAGCAAGCAACTTGAAAGTGAAGGTGTGATTGCAGAAGGTTTTGCTAAACAGCTTGTTGCTGATTACCGTGATGCCTTAGATAATGGCGAGTGTGTGGTTAAAGAATGGCAATCGATGCAAGGCAATTCAATAGATTGGTCTCCTTACCTAAAACATGACTGGGATTTACCCTACGAAGCGGGTTTCCAAAAACAACGTTTAGTGGAATTAGCGGAATCTATTAGTCATTATCCAGAAGATCAGAAACAACATTCACGTATTGCGAAAATCTACAATGACCGTCAGGCGATGGCCCGTGGTGAAAAGCTACTTGATTGGGGTTTTGCCGAAAACTTAGCTTATGCGACCTTGTTAGACTCTAAGTATAACATTCGTTTGGTAGGTCAAGATTCTGCTCGTGGTACCTTCTTCCATCGCCATGCTGTATTGCATGAGCAATCGGAAGCTAAACGTTATACTCCTCTACATAATATCTCTGATGATCAAGGTCACTTTGATGTTTATGATTCAGTGCTATCTGAAGAAGCGGTACTTGCTTTTGAATATGGTTACTCAACTGGTGCACCTAAAGGTTTATGTATTTGGGAAGCGCAGTTTGGTGACTTTGCAAATGGTGCTCAAGTTGTATTTGACCAATTCTTATCATCAGGTGAACAGAAGTGGGGCCGTATGTGTGGTCTGACTGTTTTATTACCACATGGTTATGAAGGTCAAGGTCCAGAGCATTCTTCTGCTCGTTTAGAGCGTTTCTTACAATTGTGTGCTGAGCATAATATGCAAGTATGTGTTCCTTCAACACCTGCTCAGGTTTACCACATGTTACGTCGCCAAGTAATTCGTTCAATGCGTCGCCCATTAATTGTTATGTCACCTAAATCATTGTTACGTCATCCATTAGCGGTTTCTAGCTTAGATGAATTAGCATCAGGTACATTCTTAAATGCAATTGGTGAAGTGGATGAATTAAACCCTGAAGCAGTGACTCGAATTGTTCTATGTAGTGGTAAAGTTTACTACGAACTTTTAGAAAAACGTCGTGCTGAAGAATTAAACCATATTGCGATTATACGAATCGAACAGCTATACCCATTCCCTACGGATGAAGTAAATGATTTACTTGAGCAATATGCGCATGTAACTGAGTTTATTTGGTGTCAAGAAGAGCCTCAAAATCAGGGCGCTTGGTACTGTAGTCAACATAATTTCCGTACTGTCATGCCTGAAGGCGCTACGCTGCATTATGCAGGTCGTGCAGCATCAGCATCAACGGCGGTTGGTTATATGTCTCTACATGTTAAGCAACAAAAAGCATTAGTGAACGAAGCACTTGGTTTTGATGAACAGTAATCAAAATTAAATCGAATTTATTGAAGAAAATTATTATTGTAGGAAGCGTTAATTATGATTGAAGTATTAGTTCCAGAACTTCCAGAATCAGTTGCAGATGCAACTGTAGCAACTTGGCACAAACAACCTGGCGACTTCGTTGAGCGTGATGAAGTATTAGTTGAAATCGAAACCGATAAAGTTGTTTTAGAAGTACCTGCTACAGCATCAGGTATCTTAAAAGAAATAATTGAAGATGAAGGTGCAACCGTACTTTCTAAGCAATTATTAGCTAAATTAGAAGAAGCAGATGCACCTGCTGCAGCTAAAGAAGAAGTTGCTCCAGCTGAAGCGCCTGCAGCAACTGCTGATGCAAGCCCATCTGTACGTCGTTTAATGCTTGAAGAAGGCATTGATGCACGTGATATCAAAGGATCTGGTAAAGGTGGTGTTATCACGCGTGAAGATGTAGATAACTTCCGTACGTCTAAAAACAAAAGTGAAACGGCACCTAAAGTTGATATCGTTGCTGCTGTTGCTGCACGCAGTGACAAGCGCGTACCGATGACTCGTTTGCGTAAGCGTGTTGCTGAGCGTCTATTAGAAGCTAAAAACTCGACGGCAATGTTAACCACATTCAATGAAGTAAACATGAAACCAATCATGGATCTTCGTAAGCAGTACCAAGAAGTGTTCGAGAAAAAACATGGTATCCGTTTAGGGTTCATGTCTTTCTACATCAAAGCTGTGACTGAAGCGCTTAAACGTTACCCAGAAGTCAATGCTGCAATTGACGGTACTGATATCGTTTACCACAACTTCTTTGATATCAGTATTGCTGTATCAACACCACGTGGTCTTGTAACACCTGTTTTACGTGATACAGATACTTTAAGTGTTGCTGACATTGAAAAGGGCATTCGTGAGCTTGCTATCAAAGGTCGTGACGGCAAATTAACGGTTGACGAAATGATGGGCGGTAACTTTACGGTTACTAACGGTGGTGTATTTGGTTCACTGCTTTCAACGCCAATTATTAACCCACCACAAGCGGCTATCTTAGGTATGCATAAAATCCAAGACCGCCCAATGGCCATTAATGGTGAAGTGAAAATTTTACCTATGATGTACCTAGCACTTTCATACGATCATCGTTTAATTGACGGTAAAGAATCAGTAGGATTCTTAGTAACAATCAAAGAACTACTTGAAGATCCAACACGTCTATTACTAGACGTTTAATATCGATTTTTAAAAATAGTCGATTGGCTGTTTATATTGTTAAACAGCCACAAAAAAATTGTTTTTACACTCACGGCTTTCGGGCTATTAAGTTTAACTAAACAGATGGAAATAAATCATGAATTTGCATGAATATCAGGCAAAACAATTATTTAAAGAATACGGTTTACCGGTTCCTAATGGTGTCGCTTGCGACAGCGCTGAAGATGCGGTGAATGCTGCATCTAAATTAGGTGGCGAACGTTGGGTTATTAAATGTCAGGTACATGCGGGCGGTCGTGGTAAAGCGGGTGGCGTACAGTTAGTTGATTCAAAAGACGGTATTCGTGAATTCGCTCATAAATGGTTAGGTCAAAACTTAGTGACTTACCAAACAGACGCAAATGGTCAGCCAGTTAACAAATTATTATTAGAAGAATGTAGTGACATTGCTAATGAGCTTTATTTAGGTGCGGTAATTGACCGTGCTTCACAACGTGTTACTTTCATGGCGTCTACTGAAGGCGGCGTTGAAATTGAGAAAGTTGCAGAAGAAACACCTGAACTAATCCATACTGTTATGATCGACCCTTTGGTTGGCGCACAAGCGTACCAAGGTCGCGAATTAGCATTTAAATTAGGTTTATCTGGTAAGCAAATTGGTCAATTCACTAAGATTTTCTTAGGCCTTGCAACTATTTTTGAAGATAAAGATTTAGCGTTATTAGAAATTAACCCATTAGTAGTGACAGGTTCAGATGACCTAATCTGTTTAGATGGCAAAATTACTATTGACTCAAATGCAATGTACCGTCAAAAAGCACTTCAAGCTATCAATGATACAACACAAGACGATGCACGTGAAATGCATGCTGCTCAGTGGGAACTTAACTATGTAGCACTTGATGGCAATATCGGCTGTATGGTTAATGGTGCAGGCCTTGCTATGGGTACCATGGATATGGTTAACCTACATGGTGGCAATCCGGCGAACTTCTTGGATGTTGGCGGCGGTGCAACTAAAGAACGTGTTACAGAAGCATTCAAAATCATCCTTTCTGATGACAAAGTTAAAGCTGTTTTAGTTAATATCTTTGGCGGTATCGTACGTTGTGATTTAATCGCAGAAGGTGTTATTGGCGCAGTAGCTGAAGTAGGTGTTTCTGTTCCTGTTATCGTTCGTTTAGAAGGTAACAATGCAGAATTGGGTCGTAAGATCTTAGCAGAGTCTGGTCTTAATATTATTGCAGCAACATCATTAACAGATGCTGCTCAGCAGTCTGTTAAAGCGGTAGGTGGAAAATAATGAGTATTTTAATTAATAAAGACACTAAAGTAATTTGTCAGGGTTTCACTGGTGGTCAAGGTACTTTCCACTCAGAGCAAGCGCTTGAATACGGTACAAAAATGGTCGGTGGTGTTTCACCTGGTAAAGGCGGACAAGTACATTTAGGCTTACCTGTATTTAATACAGTACGTGAAGCTGTAGAAGAAACGGGTGCGACAGCATCGGTTATTTATGTACCAGCTCCATTTTGTAAAGATGCTATTTTAGAAGCGATTGATGCAGGCATTAAATTAATCGTTACTATTACGGAAGGTATTCCTACACTAGATTTAGTTGCAGTTAAAATCAAACTAGATCAAGAAGGTGTTGTGATGATCGGTCCTAACTGTCCTGGTGTAATCACACCTGATGAATGTAAAATCGGTATTATGCCAGGCCACATTCATAAAAAAGGTAAAGTAGGTATCGTATCGCGTTCTGGTACATTAACTTATGAAGCCGTTAAACAAACTACAGACGAAGGTTTTGGTCAATCTACTTGTGTTGGTATTGGTGGCGATCCAATTCCTGGTTCTAGCTTCATCGATATTCTAAAATTATTCCAAGAAGATCCTGAAACTGAAGCAATTGTAATGATTGGTGAAATCGGTGGTACTGCGGAAGAGGAAGCGGCTGCATTTATTAAAGCAAACGTAACTAAACCTGTTGTTTCTTACATCGCTGGTGTTACTGCACCTGCTGGTAAGCGTATGGGGCATGCTGGTGCGATTATCGCTGGCGGTAAAGGTACTGCAGAAGATAAATTTAAAGCATTAGAAGATGCAGGCGTGAAAACGACTAAATCACTTGCTGATATCGGTAAAGCACTACGTGAAGTAACTGGTTGGTAATCTCTTAACGAGATTTCTTACTGTGTTGACTCACAATATAAGCCTCGCTTTAATAGCGGGGCTTTTTTATGGCAGTTATTTATTGTGAGTTGCATTAGAACAACAGATATAAGCATAAAAATGATTAAATCTCTAGCAGCTGTTTATTTCAGTAAAGCACTACGTGAAGTAACTGGTTGGTAATCTCTTAACGAGATTTCTTACTGTGTTGACTCACAATATAAGCCTCGCTTTAATAGCGGGGCTTTTTTATATCTAAAATTTAAATTCTATTCCTTGCGTTTAAACTTAATGAAGCTGTTCTGGTATAATATTTCTGTATAAACCCATTAAAGGTTAATTGATATTGTTGACGTTTTGTATAGAGTGACTGACGTAGTTATTGGCTAAAAAGGTAGCAAAACATTGCATCTAGCATAACTCTTTACATAGCTCTTTACACAGCAGCTTACGTAGCATCAGGCTAATAGTCTTCTAATAAAGTTTCCTATCGTATTTATTCACAATACAAGCCCAGTGACTCCCTGTTTGTTTTTATAAAAATTTTAAGTTATGTACTTATGATCTGAATCCCAGCCTTCTTCAATAAACAGTAATTTTAAAGATATGACAACTGAACCATTAAGCCACATTCGATCTCATTGAAAAGCTCGCGTACAGTTTACGCAAAATGGACGATCGTTTCTTAAAGTAATTAATTATTGCGAAATACAATAAAGAAAACCTTCGATTCAATTTATTGTTAATAATGCTTTCAATCTATTTAGAATTGAGTAATTCGAACTGATTTCATTCTATCCAACAATTAAGTTCAAATAATATGTCGGGAAATCTTGCATTACTTATGAGTTAGTAATTAATTTTTTACGAAATTATTATTGTTAAATACATCAATAGCTTGCATTCTATTTTAATATTATGTTTTAAATTAACTGTTAGTTTTTTAAAATATCCCTTTCTATTTATGTAAATGACTTTTTTAAATTTTGTCTTTTATTTTATAATGTCATTTCCCCTTTTTTGAATGTTTTGTTTCATTCATTATTCACCTTTAATGATACTGAATTAACAATATGTTGATTTTCTTTACATTTTTTATTAAATAGGCCCATAAAAACCTGTATCTATCTGTTAAATATGGAGATTCTTGGTTTGGCATATTTGATGCTTTATCAAGTCTAATACCAGTTATGTATATATCTGATATATCTGATATATATGCTTTTTTCTTAAGTTTTTCTTTCTTACATTAATGGGATAGGGGTGGAATATGGACATGTTTAAACTTTCAAACATAAAAAAAATGGGATTAGCGATAGGACTATTGTTTAGTGCAAGTACTTTTGCCGGTACAATCGTAGATACAGTAGAACAAAATCAATTTGTTGGTTGGTGGGGATCGCATACTTATCAGCACAATTTAAATGATGGTTTAAATCAAACTGGAGCGTTTACTTTAGGAAGTGCTTTTAGTGGGTTCCTAGAAGTAGAAGTTACAGATGATAATGATGGTTTTTTCGAGGGGTTAGTGCCAGAAGTTATTTTATTTACCGTTGAAGATTTTGACTTTGATACCGGTGCCATCACATTCAATAATGGTTTCTCTGGTGCATTAGAAGTTAATGCTTTAGGTGCTTTGAATGCTGATGGTTTACTTGATATTGTAGTGTCATCTTTATTGGGTGACTTCTATGTCGGAAAATCAACCTTAACAGTACAAGTACCTGCGCCTGCGACGATGTTACTATTTGGACTTGCGATTGCAGGTTTAGCTGTTCGCCGCCAACGTCAATTACAAAAATAAATTCAAGAGTAGTTACCTCTGCATCAAGAAAGCCTCGTTATTTTAACGGGGCTTTTTATTAATAGTTAAAAACTTATTATGCGAGTGTAGGAGACGGCTTTGTGTTGTAAATCTTTCCTATTTATTCTTAGCAATGGCTATTGTTACCAACAACATTGACTCGCTATCTAGTAGATAATTAGTATTACTATTTTTACTAGATAAACTCCATAGAGATAAGCAAAGTGAGTCAGTGTTGCTATTTATACTGCTTTTACGTTATAAACTTTTTTTCATAACTTGTTTGTAGAAGCGCCGTTCTAAACTCAATAGTTTTCTTTTGACTATATAAATCATCGATACTTTATAATTTAACCTATCTAGATAATGAAATATTCGTTATCTATATGTGGAGTTGGGGATGTGAAGTTGAGTTTAAAACGCGTTATTGGCGACAGTAGCTACTAATAGGCTTCTAGGCTATCATCGCACTGCATATTAACTGTAAAAATTGGGATAGAAAAATGAATTTAACGAAATTATTACCACTATTGGCATTTACAGTTGCAATACCTACTTTCGCCGCTGAAGTCAGTAAGATTAATGAAAATAACATGATTGGTCATTGGCGCTGCCAGCACCAAACAGAAGAGCCAAATACCAAGATGAAAGTTAAGGTCAGCTATAACATAAATTATGCTAAGCAAGGCAAGTCGAGTGGCTCTGGTACTGTATTGCTGAAGATTCCAGGTATGCCTGAATTGACATTTAATGAAACCGATAAATCGTCATGGCAGTTAAAAGGTGATCAACTTGTTATGTCATCCACTGAGATTGACTTCACCAATGTGAGTCATCCACAACTAAATAACTTTTTTAATTTTAATGATATTTTGCCAGATAGTATTAACGAATCAGGTAAGGTATTAGCATTAACTGCTTCAACATTAACGGTTAAATCTACTGCTTATGGTGAAGTGTATTCCTGCTCCCGGTTAAAGGGTTAAAGGGTTAAAGGGTTAAAGGGTTAAA
>NZ_JACJDP010000035.1:0-43015 GCF_014163575.1 Psychromonas sp. SR45-3 | reverse complement strand
TAGTAAAGTAGTTTAGTAACAATTAATCAATATCAATTATTTAGTAACAAAAAAATTAACAAGGATATAAAATGCAAATAGCTAAAAACAGTGTCGTTGAATTCCATTATCGCTTAACAGAAGGTAATGAATTATTAGAAGACAGTAATGGTAATGATCCGCTTATTTATTTACACGGCGGCGGTGGTCTATTTGAAAAAATGGAGCAAGCCTTTGTAGATAAAACAGTTGGTGAAAAATTTGAAGTAACCTTATCTCCTGAAGAGTCTTATGGTGAACGTCGTGAAGGTGCGTTACAACGCATTCCGATTAAACACTTACAAGGTGCAAAGAAATGGACTGCTGGTATGACTGCTGTGGTTGAATCTAACCAGGGTAAACAAGAAGTCACCATCGTTAAAGTAGGACGTTTTAATGCAGATTGCGACTTGAACCATCCCTTTGCCGGTAAAACTTTAACATTTGCCATTGAAGTAGTCAGCGTACGTGCGGCAACTGAAGATGAGTTATCACACGGCCATGCACATGCAAAAGGAGGTTGCGGTCATTAGACCATAAAGCGCAAATAAATTTACACATTTGATTGTTATTTGTGTGCGTTTTTACGAATTTCGCCTGTGTTTATAGTGGTGCCGTTGCCATGCTTCATTGCATGTTCACAGGCGTTTTAATTTCAAATTAAGCACCTATTATTTGAACCGAAGGAATCCCTAAAATGAAACGTGTTTCATTATATACGATGGCAAATTGTCCTCATTGTAAAACAGCTAAACAATATCTTGAGCAACAAAAAATAAACTTTAGATTAGTTGATGTTAAAAGTGCTGCTGGCCAAAAAGAGTTTGCAAAAACCGGATACCGAGGTGTACCTGTATTGAAAATAGGCGACCAGTTCTTGAATGGTTTTAGTGTTAAAGGTTTTCTTAATTTATACAACAATGATTAAATTATACAATCGGGCAATGCCTACCTAGCAGGTTAATCGTTTGAGACCGGCAGTGTTTTATTTTTGAGGGCTGATTGGATGTCAGCTGCCCCTGTTCGTTGATATAAAACGTTTACTTTGTGTCACTAGCCTCTATTATTTTGCATACTCTAATTAACTCGTTTTAACCTTCCTATCAATTTACTGCTTTTGATTTTTGTTCATATCCATTTTATCAATCTGTATACAATTTTATTAGTAATGTCATGTTGCACAACAATAAATTCGATTTGTACTTGTTATCAATCATCAATCATCAATCATCAATCATAAATTATCAGTTACAAGTTGCTGGTTGTTAGCTAGCTTTTGAAAATGCTTAACAACCGCTCATTTTATTGCTAATAAATGACCACTTAATGACAGTCGTTCAAAAATATAATTTTTTTATTAGGTAATTCAACATTTCGCTTTTATATTTGGATTTTTAATATTACGCATTACAAGGAGTGAGTTATGAATCTAATTGAAACTGTTTTAATCCGACCGGCTGAAGTCATAACTTTACCCAATGAAATACAGCATCATGACCACGATCATCATCAATTAGTGATTGCATTAAATGGTAACTCTGAATTTAGCATAGAAGGTATGCAGAATATTATTATACCAGGGCAGGGATGTGTGGTGACTGCCTCATCTGATCATGCTTTTAATGGTTTAGGCTTTGCCGAGATATTAACACTAAATTTACCCACTGAGTCTCAATTAGATAATTATACCGCTCAACATATTCAACCTTTGATTCATTCTAATCAATATTTTAAATTAGATACCCAGTTTCAAATACTATTACAGTTATTAGTAAAGGAGATGCGCCAAGCCCCTGATGATATATTGGTAGCAGAAGCATGTAAAAATACAATTATTGCTTTATTACAGCGTCATATTAAAACCGACCTAAGTAAAAAGAATCGCATTAATATAGAAGTGATTGATAATTTTATTATTCAACACATTACCACTAAGATCAGTGTCGCTCAGCTAGCCGGTTGTGTGTTCTTGGGAGAAAGTCAATTTCACTTATTATTTAAGCAACAAATGGGCATGACCCCGCATCAATACATCATGCAAGTGAGAATGAATCTTGCAAAACAGCTACTAGAAGACCGCTCTTTGACATTAGCGATGATCGCCAGTGCCAGTGGCTTTGCTAATCAAAGCAGTTTTACTCACACCTTCACTAAGTTTCAGGGAACTTCTCCTTCTCGGTACCGCTAATAATTCAACCATCGAAATAACGTCAACAACCTTTTTACTTCAAACTAATTAACTTCTCTACCTCAACGGATGCCTTTACTGGCTTAGAAGTAGGGAGGGGGGCTCTTGCAATTCTTTATAGTCAATCACCACTTCAAAAGTCATCAGGTTAAACCTGACCTTAATGTTCGAGCTAAGAACATATAACTATAGCAGAGGGCATAAATGCTATTTATAGCTAAAATCCGCGCATAATTAATCATTTTTTATAAAGCTGGATTATAATTTTCCATGACTCAGGTCACAAAAAAAAATCGATCGTACTTTTTGACATATAAATCGTAGTTTTAGGTAAGAACTTAAAAACTTTTACCAATACTATCCGTGCTTAGTTACATTTGCATAACATAACATTAACAGGTGTTATGACTTTTAGGAGAGTTGGGTATGTCATCATTTATTGCAACGGATGTGTTGCACAAAGATTTTATAAATACAGAGCTAGCAACGCTTTGGGCGCATATTTCACCATTGTATATGGCTGATGAGTCTGCTTGTTTAAAGCAATTAATACCACTTGCTACGCCATCTAAAGATGAATCAAATACGATGGCAGATTATGCGACGGATTTGATTAAGCGTGTGCGTAAAGATAAAAATGCTGTGCAGATGATTGATGCATTATTACTAGAATACAGTTTAGATACCAAAGAAGGTATTTTATTAATGTGTTTAGCTGAAGCATTAATGCGTATTCCTGATGCAGCAACTGCAGATGCCTTAATTAAAGATAAACTCAGTGTTGCTGACTGGAAATCTCATCTTAAAAAATCAGATTCTATTTTTGTAAATGCCTCAACTTGGGGTCTTTTATTAACGGGTAAAATTGTTAATTTAAAGAAAACGAGAACCAATAGTACAACCAATGTTGTTAATAGCTTGGTTAATAAAATGTCTGAGCCTGTTATTCGTAAAGCCATGCATCAAGCGATGAAAATAATGGGGCACCAGTTTGTATTGGGCCGCAATATCGATGAAGCACAAAAGAACGGTAAAGGGTTTACTAACAAAGGCTGCAGTTATTCCTTTGATATGCTTGGTGAATCAGCGCTAACTGCCAGTGATGCCAAAAAATATTACGCTGCATATTTAACCGCTATAGAGTCAGTAGGCAGCAAGTCTATTAATAAAAATCAGGCTAATAATGCCGCGACGGTATCGATTAAATTATCTGCGTTACATCCTCGTTATGAGCCAGCTAACAAACAACGCGTGATGACTGAAATGTTTGACTCGGTGTTATCTTTAATAGAAAGAGCGCGTGCTTTAAATGTTGGCTTAACGATTGATGCAGAGGAAGCGGATCGTCTTGAGCTTTCATTGGCATTATTTGAAAAATTATACCGAGATCCAAAGACGCAAGGCTGGGGTAAGTTCGGTATTGTGGTGCAAGCTTACAGTAAACGTGCTTTACCTGTTTTAGTTTGGTTGGCTGCATTAGCTAAATCCCAAGGTGATGTTATTCCTTTACGCTTAGTGAAAGGGGCATACTGGGATAGTGAAATAAAATTATCTCAACAAAATGGTTACCCGGCTTATCCTGTCTATACGCGTAAAGAAGCAACTGATGTTTCTTATTTAGCCTGTGCACGTTTTCTTTTATGCGAACATGTTAAGGGCCTTATTTACCCGCAATTTGCTAGCCATAATGCACACACGATAGCCGCTATCAATTCGATGTCGACTCACAAAGAGTTTGAGTTTCAAAGATTACACGGCATGGGAGATGCGTTATATAACCATGTAATGACCATGTCTAATAGTAATGTACGTATCTATGCCCCAGTAGGGAGCCACAAAGATCTATTACCTTATTTGGTGAGACGTTTATTAGAAAATGGCGCAAACAGTTCATTTGTACATCGTTTAGTTGACGCTGATTGTCCTATTGCTGAACTTATTGAGCATCCTGTTGAAACATTATTGAAGCGTCAATCATTGCATAATAGTTTAATTGAATTACCGCCTGCTATTTTCCCTGATCGTAAAAACTCGTTCAGTGTAAATATTGACATAGAAAGCGAAGCACTTCCTTTTGAGAAAAAAGTGGAAGCATTCACAGGCCATTTTTGGAAAATGGGGCCGATTGTTGATGGGACTCATTACAATGATGTTACTGAGAAAACAGACGTTTACCAATGTACAGCTCCCTACGACCGTACGATTAGTGTTGGGTCTGTTGTGTTTTCTGAAACCCAGATGATTGAACAAGCACTAACAACTGCACATCAATATTTCCCTGAGTGGACTAATACCGAAGTACAGCAACGTGCTCAGTACTTGTATAAACTTGCTGACTTACTTGAATCGAATATGCCTGAGTTAATTGCTTTATGTCACCATGAAGCAGGTAAAACAATTCATGACTGTATCGATGAAGTACGAGAAGCAGTAGATTTTTGTCGTTATTATGCTCAACAAGCCGTTGATAACTTCTCGAATGCTGAAACAGATGTCAGCTTTGATGGCATTACGCAACAAATTCGCCATCAAGGTAAAGGTGTGTTTGTTTGCATCAGCCCTTGGAACTTCCCGTTAGCTATCTTCCTCGGTCAAATTGGTGCCGCGTTAGTGGCTGGTAATACAGTGATTGCAAAGCCTGCAGAACAAACTTCGTTAATTGCTGTACGCACTGTTTTATTGATGCTTGAAGCTGGATTCCCTAGCCAAAGTATCCAATTATTAACCGGTAATGGTGCCCAAATTGGTTCTGCGCTAACCGCTGATCATCGTATCGCTGGTGTTGTATTCACTGGCTCTACGGGGACTGCGCAAGTGATTAACCGCAATCTAGCTAAACGCCCATTATTACCGGCTACCTTTGTAGCAGAGACGGGTGGTCAGAATGCAATGATTGTTGATAGTACTGCATTACCAGAGCAAGTTGCTCGTGACGTTGTTCGTTCAGCTTTTGCTTCTGCAGGACAACGTTGTTCGGCATTAAGGGTGTTATTTATTCAACAAGATGTTGCAGAACGTGTTATTGAATTAATTAAGGGAGCAATGCAAGAACTTGCCGTTGGTTTACCTTATCTTCATAGCACCGATGTGGGACCTGTTATTGATAAAACAGCAAAAGACAAACTCAACGCGCATCTTAAAAAAATGACCGCTGAACATAAGTTATTAGCACAAGTGGCTTTAAATGACAGTTGTGCAAAAGGTGACTTCATTTCACCTACAGCGATCGAGATTGATAATCTTGGACAATTAAGTGAAGAACAGTTTGGGCCGATCTTACATGTGATCCGTTTCAAAGCGGCTGAATTAGATAACGTGATTGAACAGATTAATAACACTGGTTTTGGTTTGACGATGGGTGTGCATAGCCGAAATGAAAGAGCTTATACACATATCGCAGAAATGAGCCGAGTGGGTAACTGTTATATCAACCGCGATCAAGTAGGAGCCGTAGTAGGTGTACAACCTTTTGGTGGCCAAGGTCTATCTGGTACTGGCCCTAAAGCAGGTGGTCCACGTTATTTACATCGTTTTACTCAACAAATCGTAAGTTCATGTTAGGAGAAAGTACCATGTCAGAATCAGTAACTGTAATGATCAAGCAAGCAAAAAAATCATGGTTAACATGGAATGATATCAATATACATCAACGCATAGGGATCACTGCCCAGTGGGGCGAGCGTTTAAAAGATAATCCAAATATTGGCGACACGCCGGCACACGTGATTGAATTTCATAATCGCCAAGCTGTTTCGTTAATTGCAGAATCGCAAATGATGCCAGGGCCAACGGGGGAGAGCAATATACTGAGCACCTCTGGTCGGGGCATATTTTTGATGATGATGGAACAGGACTCCTCCGTTCCAGCATTAGTGGGGCTATTAAACTGTGCATTAATTGCAGGTAATAGTGTTTTATTACTATCTAACTCTAATAATAAGGAAATTGTCGCGAGTTTACAGCAAGCTTGTTCATTATCTGGTGTTGAAATGCCAGTGTTCATCGTAAACGAGAAGGAAGCATTACAGGCTATCATTTCAGACCCTAATATTGCCGGTGTTTGCTATGTAGGTAATGAGGCACAGGCAATTAGTTTGAATCAAGCGTTAGCAGCTCGAACAGGACAAATTGCTCAATTAATTGCAGAAACGGATTTAGCACTGTTACCAACAGTACGAGATCAACATTTAGTATTACGCTTTATTACCGAAAAAACGTTGTCGACAAATGTCACTGCGGTAGGTGGTAACGCTACTTTATTAGCTTTAGGTTGCGGTGAGCAATGAGAGCATTAATGATCAAAAACGGAGTGATCTATGATAGAAAATAATTTTACTATAATAGCAACATTTATGGTGTACCTCGTCATGATGTTAGCTATTGGTATTTATGCTTATAAGCGTACCTCTGATGCGAAGGACTACTTCCTAGGTGGACGCCGCCTAGGACCATGGCCAGCAGCATTATCTGCAGGTGCATCGGATATGAGTGGGTGGTTGTTGTTAGGTTTGCCAGGTTATGCCTATGCTGCTGGTTTAGAATCATTATGGCTGGCAGGCGGTTTATTAGCTGGGACGTGGTTGAACTGGTTGATCGTGGCTAAGCGTTTACGTACTTATAGTATTACCGCTAACGATTCTTTAACTTTACCAGCGTTCTTATCACGTCGTTTTGCTGATAAGTCAAAAATAGTGCAAAGTTTAGCGGCTTTCTTTATCCTTATGTTCTTCCTTTTCTATACTAGTTCAGGTTTAGTGGCCGGTGGTAAATTATTCGAAACAGTATTCTCTATGGATTATACGGTTGCGGTCATTATCGGTACTGTCTGTGTCGTTTCATATACGTTATTTGGTGGATTTTTAGCGGTAGCATGGACTGACTTAGTGCAAGGTTTATTAATGTCAGCGGCATTATTAATTGTGCCAATTGCAGCTATGAACGGTGGGGTGGATCAATTATCTGCTGACTTGTATGCAATTAACCCAGAGCTGTTATCTATTTGGAATGGTGTCGATGGTGAGCCTTTATCTTGGATTGCAATTGTATCCTTGGTTGCATGGGGATTAGGGTATTTTGGACAGCCTCATATCTTAGCGCGTTTTAAAGCAACACGTAGTAATAAAGACTTAACCACTGCACGTCGTATCGCTGTGATATGGACTGCATTATCAATGACAGGTGCGGTATTAGTTGGTTTAGTGGGTATGTTGTATATGAACAACTCATTAACTGGCGGCCTTGAAGATGGCGAAAAAATATTCATGGTATTAGTGAACACTATCTTCCATCCTGTTATCGCTGGTATTTTATTAGCGGCTATTTTAGCAGCTATTATGAGTACTGCTGATTCACAATTATTAGTTTCTTCGTCTGCTTTAGCTGAAGATTTCTACAAACAACTGATCAAACCTAATGCAACGTCGAGTGAAATTGTAATGGTAGGTCGTTTAGGTGTTGTGTTTATTTCATTACTTGCTTTGTATCTCGCAATGTCGCCTGATAGCTCTGTATTAGGCCTTGTTTCTTATGCTTGGGCTGGATTCGGTGCTGCATTTGGACCGGTACTTATCTTAAGCTTATATTGGAAACGTATGAACCGAAGTGGTGCTATCGCAGGTATGTTAGTGGGGGGGATTACAATTGTTCTTTGGAAACAGTTATCTGGTGGTATATTCGATTTATACGAAATTGTACCAGGGGTGATTTTTGCTACTATCTCTATCGTAGCAGTGAGTTTATTCACTGATGAACCATCAGCTGAAGTAATGGCTCAATTCGATAAATATGAAAGGCAATTAAAAACACTTGATTAATTAAGGGTCAAACCCTAGACGATTAAGTGACTATTCATTCGTTATTAAAATGCCACTATTGAGTGGCATTTTTTATGCAAAAAATGTGCTCGACTAATTGATAGCAAACCCATTAATTATGTGAGCAAATATTACGCAGGAAAAATGCATCATTTCAACCAACAAGGTTGATCAGTTAGTTAACGGAGTTAGTATTAGATCACAGGTATAAAAAAACCACACAGAGTGTGGTTTAATCGATTTTATCAGAGTCTGTAACTGTTAATAACTACTCTGGCAAAACTGCATTATGATATACGTTTTGTACATCGTCACAATCTTCTAACATCTCGATAAATTTCTCGAATTTCTCGACATGTTCTTCTGTTATCTCAGTATCTGTTTGCGGTACGTAAGTGATCTCTTCAACTTCAAGCTCTACATCTGGGTAACTCGCATGCAATGCGATTTTAGCGTTGTTAAACTCTGTGTGAGGGCAGAACACGGAAATCTTTCCATCTTCACTGACTACGTCAACGACATCTACATCAGCCATCATAAGGTCTTCTAAAACGGCTTCATCATCTTCACCTGCAAATACAAATACAGCTTGATGTTCAAACATATGTGCAACTGTGCCGGGTGAACCAATTTTAGCACCTGTTTTATTAAAACAGTTACGTACATCAGTCCATGTGCGGTTACCGTTATCAGTTAAACAGTCTACAATGACAGAGCAACCTCCGGGGCCAAAACCTTCATAACTAGCACGTTCGTAATCTTCACCGCCACCACCTTTTGCTTTCTCAATAGCACGTTCAATAACGTGAGCAGGTACTTGGTCTTTTTTAGCGCTGTCGATCAAACGACGAAGTGTTAGATTACCCTCTGGATCAAAGCCGCCATTTTTAGCGGCTACATAAAGCTCTTTACCGTATTTAGAATAAACTTTAGTTTTAGCGCCTGCAGTTTTAGCCATAGACTCTTTTTTGTTTTGATATGCTCTTCCCATCTGAATGCTCTCTTTTTTCTTAAAATGATTGTCTGGAAAAATAATGGCAAGAATTTTAGCCTGTAATTGCTTACGGTGCTAGAGGGGGAACGCTAAATTTAAGGGATTAAAGAATGATATTGTTAATTTTGTATGTTTATAAGCATAATATGACTATAAATATATGTTCCGGTTGATAGGAAATAAATTCTAGCTAGCTTCATAAGGTGATATGCGTAAGTTTTTATCAAATAATGAGACCGTGCTTGGCCCATATTCTTCATTACTACACCAAGTTTGATTTCCAAATGACACCGTGGTATCACTAAATAGCTTTCTAGTTGCTGTAATAAAACAGGAGTTGTAACTTGCCTCGATGTCGGATTTAGTTATTGCCATCTCATTTTGAATTCGATCGCTCGCATCTCGATACTGCTGTTTTTCTAGCATAATTTGACGCTTTGCTTTTTTACGTTCAGCGATGTTCAATATCGCATCTGCTTTTTTATCTGCCTGTTTAAATTTATCTAAAAAATTATTTACTAACTGTAAATCATGTAACTGAACGTCTTTCACTTTTTCTAAATTAGATACATCACCCTTCAATTCTATGATCGTTTTTGTGCTACCACTTGTACCTATTATTGCCGTTATTATGTTACTTTTTACTTTGGTGAGCCCACCAATAATCGACCCTTTTGTTAATGACTTATTATGTACTTTAATTGAACCATCACACTCAGTATCACAATGAATTAATTGAGTACTTAACAACAAATCTTTACCAATTTTGAGACGAGCATATTGCGCAAGAGTGCCTGTGAAATTACCTTGGCAATTGATTTCACAACTAAACTGTTCTTCTTCAGTATTTTTATGGTAACCAATAACAGTTTGCTGAACGGTTAAGTCACCACCACAGGTTATATGAGCAGAATCAACCCTTCCCATTACTGTTACATCACCTCGCACATTAACATTCATCCCTTTTTCTACATCGCCAGTGATCACTACGGTACCGTTATAATCAACATGACCTGTTTTGTTAGTGACTTCCTCTAATAGCAGTACATCATCAATACTAATAAAACCTTGTTTCTCGATTGGTACGCCGTATTTAGTCGCGATTAATTGCAGCGGGTCAGCTGGGTTAATTTGCACATTGTCATTTATGACAAAAGGATGATCTATGCCTTGTTGCTGTGGTACTGTTTCTGAGGTTACTGTTTTACCAGGCTCTCCTAAATAAACAGGTGTTTTTTGCATTAACACAGCACCCACGTCAACGGTGATAAACTCACCAAGGTTAAGCATATCAACCTTGCCATTTGGCAGAATAGTAGGAGCAGGTTTACGATGATTATCGGTGCTGACTAATTGTTTAAACTCAGCATCGATTCCGTCAATAGGAGGCAGGCCTTTAGCTATCTTTAATGTATATATTCTGCCAGGGTAGGAATGTCTGCAAATATCTAATAGTTGAATTATATACAGGGTAGATAGGCCGAACTTAATATCTAATTGCTCACAACGCTTTTTTATATCATCTAAGGTGATTGATTTACCCCCATAGGCGACCGTAATTCTGGCGTAAGCGCTCATTTTATCGTTATCTATATCTATATGTAATATGGCATCTACTTTATTGGCTATCGCAATAGGTGGGAAGTCGATACTTTGTTCTTGCTCACTTTCGCCTAATCCTTCACGCAACATAGTAAAAACGGCAATAGCTTTATTAACGCCATCAATATTGAGTTTATAGCGTGGCAGTGTAGGATTTTGTAATAGACGAACAATATCCTCAACAGAGATCACTGATTCAGTTTGAAAAATCTTTAATGTTAACTGTGAACTATCAGGAGACAACATTACATGTTGTACTGATAAAGATAGTGCCTCTGTCATCGTTTCGGCCATAAATACCCATTTAGAGATGTATATTAAGTGATAATATGAGTCTTATATCAACTCTAGTGTCAAATATCAACACATACCAAATGTCAACACATATCAACTTAAAGTCTATTTATTTAAAGTAACATAAATTTAAATATTGAGGCTTATATTTATGCTGATATTGTGAGTTTACATAATAAACTATGAACTACATGAAAGCGCAGAGCAGCCAAATTTATTAGTCGCCCAATCCGGGCGTTTTACTGCAAACTCTTGATACTGTTTCTGTTCTTGATAAGGTGCCTTTAATAATTCAGCCAAGGTTAACACCCTAGAATAATCTCCTTGTTCAGCGAGTTCTATCGCTTCTTGTACTTGAAAGTTACGCAAAATATAACAAGGGTTCACTTTATTCATGGCCTCTTTCCGTTGCTCGTCATTAACTTGTTGAGTGCTTAATCGTGTTTGATATTGGCTTAGCCACTCTGCAAGCTGTTCTAAATATTCAGGCGTAATTTCTTCTAATTGATAAAAACACGTCGCAAAATGGGTTAATAATACAGTTCGGTCTGTAATATATGTATGCTGAGAAAAAGTAGCAAGGTGACGATAAAATAACGTCATATCGGTATTAACCAAGGACATTACTTTTTCTAACGCTTTACACAATAGTAAATCCGTTTCATCCTGCTTGCTGTTTTTGGGGTTAGCTTCGAGACCCAGTTTTGCTTGCATCATTGCTAGCCATTTTTGTTGGTAGATATGATTGTAATCATTTAATAATTTCTGCAAAGGTTCTGCTT
Organism: Psychromonas sp. SR45-3; assembly: GCF_014163575.1. Taxonomy (NCBI): domain Bacteria; kingdom Pseudomonadati; phylum Pseudomonadota; class Gammaproteobacteria; order Alteromonadales; family Psychromonadaceae; genus Psychromonas; species Psychromonas sp. SR45-3. Next base: position 31,324 of record NZ_JACJDP010000035.1, on the reverse strand, counting down.
CATTAATTAAAGGGTAAATAGCATTACCTAATTGGAATAAATTCCACTGCCCAATATACCCCTGTTGTCCAAAGCGATAACGTTTCTCTGCTGCATCGGATGTATTAGGAGTCCAATTTAAGTCAAAATTATCAATCCAGCCATAGGGACCAAAATCAATAGTTTCACCAATTAAAGACATATTATCGGTGTTTAATACACCGTGTACAAAACCTACGCGCATCCATTCAACAATTAAATGAGCAGTGCGCTGAGAAATTTCTTGAAACCATTGCAAATAAACAGATTTATCAATTTCACCCGATGAAGGCAGCAGTTCTGGATAATCATTATTAATGCTAAATGCGACGGTTTGTTTTAATAAGGTCAAGTCACCACGAGTAGAGGGTAATTGAATCGAACCAAAACGTAAAAATGAAGGAGAAACGCGGGCAACGATTGCGCAGGGCTCATAGGCCGCCCTACCATCGTATAATTTGTCGCGTACGACTTCTTCACCGGTTAAGGTCAAGCTTAACGCTCTAGTAGTGGGAATGCCTAAATGGTACATAGCTTCAGAACATAAATATTCACGGATAGATGAGCGTAGTACTGCCATGCCATCGGCGCGACGAGAGTAGGGAGTTTGCCCCGCACCTTTAAGTTGTAACGTGACGTATTCTTTTCTTTCTGCACCATTATTAAACAATGAATATTGGCCTAAGTTAATCGCTCGGCCATCACCTAATTGCCCAGCCCATTGACCAAACTGATGTCCGCCGTAATTCATTGCATAAGGCTGCATAGTCGAGGGTAGGTTATTACCACTAATTAACTCTGAAAACTCAGTTGATTGTAATGCCGCGTCACTAAAGCCGAGTGTGTAAGCAAGTTCAGTATTACAGCATATAATTTTGGATAACTTAGTGGGGGTTGGGGTAACGTATGAGTATGCAGCATGTTCCACACTACGGCAGGTATTACTTAACTCAGTATCTGCAGGTAATTGTGAAACAAATACAGGATGTAGTGTCGGCAATAATGAACTCATTCAGTTTTCCTAACGGTAAAAAAAGAGGAGAACATATCGATGCTATTACAATACACACTTATTATTTACAGGGTCTGTAAACATCGATATGGTTATTCAGCATCATGTTTACTCAGGTAACATATTCAGCCAAATATTAAAGCGATTGTTATTTAACCGCCGCTATCACAGATATTTCAACTAACAATACATCTCTTGCCATACTCGCTTCAACACAGGCGCGTGCAGGTGCATGACCTTCAGGAACCCAAGCATCCCACACTTCGTTCATGCCAGCAAAATGTAACGCCATATCTTTAACGTAAATAGTGGCAGATAGCATATGTTCACGTGAACTACCTGATTCTTTTAATAGCTCATCTACCTTATCTAACATAGTTTGTGTTTGCTCTTTGATATCTTTAGTCGCATCAGCACAGACTTGACCACATAGGTATACAGTGCCGTTATGTTTTACTACACGACTCATGCGTTGTTTAGTTTGTTGACGTTCAATCATTGCTTTTCTCTCGTTACTGTTAGTTAATGAAATATTAAATAATTGTAACGTGTCAGTATTAAAAGGCGAGTTTTTTAGGTTATTTATACTTACCAGCACTGAAAATGCATTTCAAATAAATTTATGCAGTAAGGAAGTATACTAAAAATTAGACTCGTTAATGGAAGAGAGGCACTTCGGTGGGTGGATAGATGTTTTAAAGCATTGATACACGATTAATCAATGCTTTCCATGCAATTAGCGATGCCAGTTATGAAAGTTGGCATGTATATGGCCAACTTTTAATGAAGTCTTGACCATATACCGATATCATTTTTTGTAACTTTAAACTTAGACCAAGCCGTAAACGCGTTAACTGAGCATGAGCCAGACAAATTGGTGTGTTCGCCAGCCAACACAAGGTATTTTATTGTCTTTTTTCTATCTATTGCTAGTACTTCCCTTATCTCCCATTCTTTCCCTATTTTGCCATTGCTATAGCGTTGACCTAATTCAATCGTGTCCGGGTGAACGTTATCATATTCAGCATGTTGCTTGGCTTTTTCAAAGATTTCATTCCAACCTTCATCGGTCATATCGATAAATGATCCATGTTCAGTTACCGCTTTCATAAAATCTTCAACGGTAACTTCATTGGTTCGGGCACCCGGTGAAATAGTGGTAGTTAGGTTGTACTTGTAATATAAATGAGACGGATAACGACGCCAGTGAAAGGGATAGTTGAAAGCAATAGCCACTGAAATGATGATTAAGCAGTTTAATAATGTTGGAATCAGTAAGTAGCTATAACCTAATTGGTGGATCGTATCACCACCTAAAACGGCCCCCAATGCAGTGGCTCCACCTGGCGGATGTACACACCTCAACAATGACATCGCCATGATCGAGATTGATACAGACAAAGCCGCAGCGGTTGCTAGATCTTGACCTAAATATTGATAACAAGTCACTCCGATAAACGCACTAATGAGATTACCGGCAATCACTTGCCAAGGCTGAGATAAGGCACCATGAGGCACAACAAACACAAGAACTGAAGTGGCTGCAATAGGGATTAATATATAAATATTGGCATGCACATTAAAGTAACTTAATACATCTTTGGAGATATAAATAATACAAAGTGTCGCTAATAAAGCAGTGAATGATGAAACAATGATCTCCTTAAAAGTGGGGCCTATTGTCGGGATACCTAAAAATAATTTTATCTCTTTGGTAAATGCGCTATTTATCATTCAGTAAAACCCACCGCGTTGTATTGAGTGTTACAGTCATTTCCTAATCTAAATCGATAAAACAAGCAGAAAGTGACCTTACGATTAACCAGTTGGACGATTGTTAGCGCTGTCTTGATCAAATAGATAAAAATGCTTGTTGTGCCGCTTATAGAAACCCCGAATAACGTGAATAGATGAATAAGATTCGACGACTTAACAATATTAAAAGGATTAATATAATTCTCCTGAAATAAATCGATGATTTAAGTGTGCACTATTATTGGTCGTGAGCACTTCTTTGGTGCGTTAGGATATAGGAAATGAATGAATCATGTATAATGAATAATATATCGATTTATTATTCAATATTTTCATATAAAGGTGGGTGTAGTGGATTATATATTAGCCAAAACGTTTCTGACTATTTGCGACTTGAACACTTTTGGTGCAGCCGCTGTTGAGCTGAATGTCACACAAACAACAGTAACAGCGCGTATAAAGTCGTTAGAGAAAAGCTTACAATGTGCTTTATTTACGCGTAACAAAAGTGGGGCATCATTAACTAAAAATGGTGCGCATTTCAAATCTTACGCCACCCAAATTGTGCAAACATGGGACGCTGCAAAACGAGATTTACCCTTACCGGAAACCGTCAAAGGCAGCTTAGCGATAGGCGTAGACTTAACGTTATGGAACCCCATAGCTGCAACACTCATTTCTCATTTAAACGAAACATCTTCAGAGTTGGTAATAACCATTGAGGTGGGTGATAACAAGCAAATGTGTGAAAAAGTACGCGCTGGTGGGTTAGATATTGCGCTTGTACATCAACCAGAATATAGCGCACCTATTGTGGTAGAGCATTTGTTAGATGAAAAGCTAGTCAGGGTTCAATCCGTCAATAAACCTTTCCCATATCTCTTTGTAGACTGGGGTGACAAGTTCAAAAAATTACACGATTCTGCTTTACCAGAGTTAGCTAGAAGCAATATTTCGATTAGTTTGGGGCCTGTGGCTTTGCAAGTGATGCTCAAAAGTGGAGGTAGCGGCTATTTTCGTACAAGGGTCATTAACAGATATATAAAGCAAGGCATCTTAGAATTGACACCAGACTCTCCGCAGTTTTCTTATCCTGTGTATCTGATTCGATACGCTCAAAAAGAGTTAAATATTGCAAACTTAAAGCAACACCTGATTAAAGTGTTAGAAAGTGAAGATGACTGGTTTTAATTACTATCCCTAGTATTTAAGTGAGCTGTAATTATTCAATTTATTGGTTTTTAAAACCGATAAATTGTAATTTTTTAAGTTGAATTATCTTTATAAGTTCATACATTGAGTTTTTATCACTATTAAGCTGTTTTTTTGTTAAGTGTTCTTCAATGCACTTTTATTCACAACATGGCATTAAAGAGTAGTGAGTGTTGTTTACCTTATTGAAGGTAAATATCTATCAATGACTTCACTATTTAACTTAAACGTTGACTAATGTTTATCCAACATTTTCTTAACTCAGAATCACCTTAGTTAAAAAATGTTAGTTAAGAATACATTTGTTCATCATCCTTTTTTCAATCAACTCTTTAAGACATAGATTTTCAAAAAACTTTTCAAAACACTTTTGATACATTGGGAGCTTTTCTTTCAAACTATCGCGGATTACTCGTGTGGTGGGTATGTTCGAGAGTTTATTATGAAAAATAAAGCACAGCTCAGTGGTTATATCGCAGCGGCTCTTGTCATGCTGAGGTAGTGCAGAGGTACTGTTGCGAAACTCTGCAACTTTAAGAATAACTTGTAGATTTTCTAATAGTATATTCTCCAATATTTTTTGATAATGTTTCAAATCTTGTGCTGTTTAATGAGAATAAAACAAGGGCTATTATACTTCCCATCAAACATTCATTTAAACATAAGACAGACATTTAACGGGAACATATTATGAAAGCCATTGGATATACTAAATCATTACCTATTACCGACGTTGCATCTTTAACAGACATCGAGTTACCACAACCTATTGCATCAGGCCGCGACTTATTAATTAAAATCAAAGCGATTGCAGTTAATCCAGCTGATTATAAAGTGCGCTTAAATATGGCACCATCAGAAGGCGAACATAAAGTTATTGGTTGGGATGCAGTAGGCGAAGTCGTAGCAACTGGCGACAAAGTATCAAACTTTAAACCAGGTGACACTGTTTATTATGCAGGTGATATTACGCGTCAAGGTTGTAATGCTGAATACCAATTAGTTGATGAACGTCTTGTGGGTAACAAACCAAAAAGCTTATCAGATGCTGAAGCAGCGGCATTACCATTAACGGCGATCACCGCTTATGAAATATTGTTTGAACATCTTGCTATTAAACAACAAAACCCAGATTCAAAAGATGTTTCTAAAGAAGTTATTTTAGTGGTTGGTGCTGCGGGTGGTGTTGGCTCTATCTTAGTACAGTTAGCTAAAGCCATTACCGGCGCCACTGTTATTGCGACCGCATCACGTGCTAGTTCTTCTGATTGGGTTAAGAAATTAGGTGCTGATCATGTTGTTGACCATACCAAACCATTATTACCACAAATAGAAGCGTTAGGCCTTGGTTCAGTAACACATGTTGCTAGTTTAAATAGCACGGATAGTTACTTTGAAAGCTATACAGAGCTACTGGCACCTTTTGGTAAAATAGCGATGATTGATGATCCAAAAGCGTTGGATGTGACTAAGTTGAAGATGAAAAGTCTTTCACTACATTGGGAATTCATGTTTGCTCGTTCAATGTTTAATGCAGCAGATATGGATGAACAAAGTAAATTGCTAAACCGTGTAGCAGATTTGATTGACCAAGGTTATATCCAAACAACTTTGGGCCAACACTTAGGCGCGATTAATGCTGAGAACCTACGTTCAGCGCATGAGCTTTTAGAAACAGGTCGTTCAATTGGTAAGATTGTTTTAGAAGGTTTTTAAGCGATTTCTAAGCTGGCTATCTTAAAAAAGACTAAAAATTATTCTGTGCACCTTCATTGTTTGTGTCTAACAATGAAGGTGCACTTAATTTACTTATGAATCACATAGTTTAATCATGATACTAAAGTGGGAAGATAAAGTTGATTTGAACCTGCTTTCCCACTTTTTACTAAATCAGATTTTGTTTTTTGAATCTAAGATTTATTCACAGTATTGCTCTGTAAACAGTCATTTTATAACTTACCAATGGGATTTTAATTATGTTACTCGATACACCAATTTGTAATTTTGGCTGGAAAGCCACTGACTTTACATTAACAGATGCTTTTGGTGAGACGTTCACAATGAGCGAACAACTAGGAGAAAAAGGTTTATTAATTGTCTTCATTTGTAACCATTGCCCATACGTTCAGCGCATTGGCCATCGCCTAGCAGACGATGCAAAGTTACTGATTGCAGATGGTATTAATGTATTGGCCATTATGTCTAACGATTATGACAATGTAGCAGCTGATTCACCGCAGAATATGAAATTATTTTCTGAAAAATATGCTTTTACGTTTCCTTATTTAATCGATAAAGATCAGTCAATTGCTAAGCAATATCGTGCAGTATGTACGCCAGACTTCTTTGGGTTTAATAGCAAAGGTGAACTTCAATATCGAGGGCGACTAGACGATGCACGCATGGCTGACGCAGAAAATAGGGTACCTGAACTAATCAATGCAATGCGTTTGATAGCTAACACCGGCCAAGGCCCAGAACAGCAAACGCCGAGCATGGGTTGCTCAATAAAATGGCGAGCATAAGATTGCTCATTTGATAATGTATATTCTCTTTAACTTAATTGAATCTCGACAACGACAACTACAACGACAAACCAATCCAATAAGAGCCAATGATAGCTATCATTTTATATAAAGAAATAGCTATTATGTTAACTATAGAAGTAGGAATGCTTGTTTGATGCTTTCTTAGCTCTTTCTTGATACTAGCTGGTTAGAAAGAAAAAAACACATTCGCATGATGACGAGCAAATAGACGTTTTTTGGATTAAAGTTAATATAGTTTTGAATTCTATATATACAATCTTGGAGCGTTTATTCTGCATAGAATTTTAAGCACATATTTTCGTTGTGTAGTGGTCACTGTCAATACGAAAGCATTCTGTTTAATACGTCGTTGTAGCTCATTCTTATCTCGTATCATCTGGCTTTTTATACCTTACTTACGTACATTTAATTAATAAAATGTATATTTTTAGAATAAAAAACATATGAGAAATATCGAGATGTTCACCTCAGTGATGAATAGTTTAGACTGTTTAAATCATAATTATCGTCAAATCCGAAGCAGGGTATGTGATTCAAGGTAGATGGTTTGCGGAAGATTCGAGTCGCGAGTTAGGGTAAAGAGAAGCATGGTGTTTAGCGAATTATCTATTACTTCCTTGATGGGAAGTGACGCTTTTATTTGATCACTATTTATAGCAAATTGCGGAATTGATTTTTAGTGGGTTTGTTTTTTTTAACTTTTTTAAGTGAGTCTGGCTAATCCATAATTAATCAATATGCGTAATCTCAATTTTTTAGACTCCTACGTAAAAAACATAACCCCTTACTCGCTGTAACCCTTTGGATAACACATGCTGCAATATCAACCATAGAAACGACAAGGTAGTTAATATTAAAGTGATTAAGGCATTAATAAATTCACGAACCTGGGCCAAGATAAAGTCTATTCCTAATAAATCGTTAATGTGAAATGCACTGTTTTGTTCATACTGTTCCTTATAACGACGAAAAGTTAAGGAATAGTTTACATCAAGCCAAGGGCAAAGCCCTTTAGGCTCAATAACACAGCCTAATTAGCCTCACAAACGTTTTTACAACTCAATTTAATCAATCATTTATCGAAAAATCAATAATCTATTTGAATCTCAATAAAAGATAAAATACTGTGTTTATATTGGTACAATTTTTATAATTAAAATTCGAGCGAGAATGATAAATTATAAAGCCTCGTTAGCTGATAAACCTGGGAAAGGGATTTTAATAATGTTAAAGCAATTTTGCGATCATTGCGGTGAAGAAACTGAGCATAGAGAAATTATCAAGCAGAAGCCTTCAAAGTACGGTAACAGTAGAAAAGAACAATTTAAAGCTTTCCTATCTGGATTTTTTGCAGGCACAGTGAGCCCCGCTGGAGCTTCGTTAGATCTCATTGACAGGTATGTTGTTTGTAAAAAATGTGGCCATAAAAAACGAGAAAACCTTGGTGATGAATTTCAATAACTTAACCACGGAATAAGTTAATTAAATGGATGTATTACGGTTATCATCGTCTTTGCAAAAGAAAAAGCCGCAAAAATAACATCAACCTACACGGCAGTTATTAGGGCGCTATGTTTCTTGGGGGCTGTGATTTTAATGGGGGACAATGATTTTAATTTTTCTCACAACATTATTAATATATGCGATCATTTCGTCGTTGGCTTGGTTAAAAACAAAAAACGTAGTATTTACTGGAGAGACCTTTGCTCTCCTTTAGTGTTACCTTTTTTTGGTTAATTCTTTGATTTTCTGGCTATGGTTTTAGTGGTTTTTATGACGTTGTTATTATTTTAATTTCTAGCGCTTTGTTCCTGAACATATGTGCTTCATCCTTGACCGATATTATACAAACTATAAAATAAACTCTTATCTTATGATGATTTTAGGTTTTATATTGCTATTTTTGTTACGAACATATTATGCAATATAGCTTGGATTGATTGAAATACAACGATGCGATTCAGGTACACCACATGCTCTTTAATTCCATTATTTTGTACTATCTGGCGCTATAACGGCCCGGTTTATGGTTTATAACCAGTATTAAGTTATAGGAAATAGCACCAACGATGGATAAAGCAATGGCACTCAAATCAACAATGAAAACGGCAAGAATAAGAACAATACAATCCACAGCCATTTGAAACTTACCAATGGAGATACCGTGTTTTTTTGCTAAGTATTGCGCGAGAATAGTGAGGCCACCTAAGCTCGCTTGATGTCTAAATAATCCAAGTAAACCAGATCCCACCAATAATCCGCCAATGAACGCCGCATATATCGGATCCAAATATTTAAATTGCATAAAAGAAGGGGCGTATTCAACAAAAATAGACAGAAGAAAAACTGAAATAAAGGTTTTTATTGTAAAAGCTAATCCCAGTTGTCGGTATGACAAATAGTAAAAAGGCAGATTAATAACAAAAAACACATAACTAAATGAATATGAAGAGGCATATTGTCCTAAGAATGCTAAACCCGCCGTGCCACCAATAAGTAACCCTGTCGATTTGAAAAATGTAATGCCAAGTGCAGCAAGTAAAGTGCCGATCAGTATGCCTTGAGCATCTTCAAACAATGAGTGTTGAGCTGATTTTGTAGACATAAGGAGCCTAATTATATGTTTGAGAATAAAAACTAAGGATAAATTAATGTACTTTGAATGTTTGAAGCCCTTTAGGTCATTAACGACCTATTCCACTTCTTTACAACAAACTATTAAAAATTAAAGAATAATTAGCAACAATTAACAATTAATAGCAATAATTAGACCAATAGTTAATATTCAATACCCCACATAACAATGGCGCTAATCTAGTTCTGTTTTAGCTATAAAACAACCTCATTATCAAAGAAAGTTGCATTAATAGGGTGCAACAATCACAAATACTTGCATTGAAATTGCACACGTCACTTTTTAAAGGACTACCTTTTAACATTCCTACGTTAAGAGGGGATGTTCTATTTATTCAAAGTAGTAAAGACATGAGCATTGCACTATCGAAACAACGGTATGGCAAACAAAGGTATGAATAAGTCAGGTAATAAAAAAGCAGATACCATTATTGGCATCTGCTTTACTTAACACTTAACTCTTAACACTAAGAACTAAGCACGTAACCTACTAAGCGGTGATGTTTTAGGTCTCTCTACAAGATGTTATTTTTGAGGGGTAATGAGGTATTTTTCACCCGTTGCTTGCTTAGAATAAGCGGCTATTGACTGTAGTTGTAATGCTTCAGACAATGACACTTCATGTGTGTAGTGGCTAGCAAAGGTGGTGGTGATTTCATCTGCTACACGTTGTCGCATTGCAGCTACCGTTTCAGTGCCTAATTTACCAAGCGCATTGAATAATAAGAATCCATTCACACCCCAAGCAAAACCAAAGTTACGATTTATTGTAATAGGACCGCGATTTAATGCGCCATAAATATAAACTTGTTTGAACGTGTCAGAGCCGTAAATAGTATGCTCTTTCATGTCACGTGCTGCAGCGACTTCCATACAGTTAAGAATATCACTGGTTAATTGACCACCACCAATCGGATCAAATGCAATCGTTGCACCTGTTTCAATAATTGCTGCGGTTAAGTCATCAAGGAAAGACTCACTGCTTGAGTTCACAATGTATTTAGCGCCCATGTCGCGTAATAGTGTTTCTTGTTCAGGTTTGCGCACAATATTAATTAAATCAATACCGTCTGCAATACAAATACGGTTTAACATTTGCCCGAGATTAGAGGCTGCGGCTGCATGAATTATCGCCTTATGACCTTCTGCTCGCATGGTTTCAACCATTGTTAATGCGGTAAGCGGGTTAACAAAAGACGATGCGCCTTGCTTAGCCGTTGTGCCTTCTTTTAATACAAGGCAGCTCTTTATATTAGCACAATGATATTGGCGATAAGTACCACCACCAATCACTGCAACCATTTTACCCATTAGGGCTTGTGCCGCTGGGGATGGGCCAGCTGCGACTACTGTTCCAGCACCTTCGTTGCCAACAGGGGTTGCTTTACCAACGCGTGTTTTAAGCGAAGGCATAAACTGAGCTGGTACATCTGCGCTAATAATAGGGTTGTTTTCTGTACCAGATTGGACTGCCGTTGATAGATCTGCCGCGCTAAATAGAACACCTAGATCTGATGGATTTAAGGGCGCTGCTTCAATGCGAATAACCACTTCATCGGCGCTAGGTTGTGGCATCTCGATGTTTTGTAAGGCAAGTGTTAGTTTGTTATCTTCGCTGATAGTTGAAGTCAGTTGAATATTGGTATTTGTCATTTATATTATCTCCTGCAAATAAGTAAGGTATTAACTAATTATTTTTGGTTTGGTTATATTTTTATGAATGAACTAATTCAGTAAAAGAATCTTTTTATTTTCGTTTTAGTGTCATCGAGCAATTACTGTTTAGCCTTTGATGCTCTTATTTGAGCGGTTACTTTTTTAATAAAGTCGGGCATATTTGCTAAGCGATCGGCTTCAATTTTTTGAGCAATCGAAGATTGACTCATAGACTCATTCCATTCTGTCATTCCAGGGATCTCAGCCAGTACATCCCATTCAAGTTGGCTAGATGCAAATTTACTGACAATGCTATTAACATAATGTACGTAAATGTCAGCCATAGTGAATTGTTCACCCGCAATCCAAGGTGAAAATTGAGATAAATGACTTATTGCAGTAATACCACGTTTTAATACTTGGCGTACTTCTGCTTTAACGGGTTCAGGCGCTTCAGTACCGGAAAGTGCATAAGGTATAAAACGTCTGCTTGGCAGCTCAAAGTAAAGCTCTGCTATTTTCATTATTTGACGCACAACAGCTCGTTCGCCACTGTTTTCAGGGTAGAGTTGAATCTCAGGGTAAGTTTCTTCTAGAAAGTCACAAATAACACTCGACTCAGAAATATTTAAACCTTCGGCAGTGGTGATAGCAGGTACTTTGCCTACAGGGCTGATTGCTAATAATTCTTTGCTGCCCGCGTAGAGGAGGTTTTCTTGGAATGGCAACTGTTTATAGAGAAGTACATGTTTCACTAGGTTGTAATAGTTACTAGCGGCAAAACCGTGCAAAGTTATCATAGTTTACTCTTCTATTTGTAATGGAAAATCTTAACTAAAACATCAACAGCAAGCCTTAATATAAGATGGTTGTTAATTGCTTAAAAATGCAATTAAAGCATTTATATTTAAGACGTTGTAATCGTATTAAGGTTGCAATGTTTAAGCTAAATACATTATTACTGGTTTTAATGTGATGATATATGCTGCTTTATGTGAATCACTATTGCTTTTAAAGCAATAATAAAGAAAGTTATGCTTAAAAAACATTCAATCATTGATGAAAATCACAACCGTATTTACTTTTTCGTTTATACGTAATGATCATTGGAATGAATGGAGACCTGATTTATATTCAGAATATAGTTATTATTCCGAATATAGGCCGTGGCGTTAATATTCATTTAGGTGTGAATTAGAAGGGGGCTGTATTGTTTGTGCCATTTTAAATAGTGCTCATATTAAATATAAGTTTTATCTATATTGTGTACTAGTAGAAGCATAAGAACATTTAGCTATTTTTGTTTTATGAGAAAATTCGGGGTGAGGGGAAATCATCATGCTTACAAATAAAACAGTCATCTAGCACTTGCAGTGGACAGCCCCTGTTGTCATGATTGAGCTATTGATAAATAGGCTTTGATAACTGGATTCTGATAAATTGCTTTTCATACGTTGTGAAGGATTCACTGTTAAGTATTCATGCTTAAATAAACACCCTTAAATAATGACTCTTAAATAAACAAGCAAAATAGGGAACACAATGAGCTTCTTAGAAAAACTAACTAAACCTGAAGCCTATATTGCGCAGTTTGAACCTTCAAACCTTGAACTGCAAAAGCCGGCCAAGCAACTTTGTTGGGAGTTTAATCAAGCACAACCCAATGATGTGGATAAAAAAAGTGCAATATTAGCTAAGTTATTTGGAACCTATAATGACACAGTGTTTGTAGAACAAACTTTTCGTTGTGACTATGGTTTTAATATCCATTTTCATGGCATGGCACTTATCAATTACAATTGTGTGATGCTAGATACTTCTCCAATTAATATTGGTGCCGGGGTATTTATTGCACCTGGCGTGTGCCTTAGTTGTGCAGGGCATTCCATCGATCCCCAAGAGCGCATAAAAGGGATCATCACATCTGCCCCCATCACGATACAAAATGGAGTCTGGATTGGCGCTAATTCAACAGTTTGTGCTGGAGTCACCATTGGCAAAGGCAGTATTATTGGTGCGGGCAGTGTCGTCACTAAAGATATTCCAGCTGGTGTTGTTGCGCTAGGCAGCCCTTGTAAAGTGCTGAGAAAAGTCACTGAACAAGATCGAATTGAAAAGTGCATATAACAAATGCTAACAAACAAAAATTGGTACCGCACAGCCGATTCATATTGGAGGCTGCACAGGGGTATTTAACAATTGGTAGCTTAATTAGTAGATAGTCGAGACTGTTGGTTAATAACAATTTTATCTGTAAACAACGTTGATTTTTCTGTTCACTTATTGCGAGTCTCGTTAATATGTTATTGATAGCTTAATAATATCGGCATCTGCTTTTTTAGTGCCAGTATCCTGTAGCCGCAAAGACGAAACTTATAGGAAGTAACCGGATCATGTCAAACTACGACCAACTTACCGCTCATTATCAAACAATCAATCACTTCAACCATGCTCAATCTATGTTGGGTTGGGATGCCGCTGCGAACATGCCATCGGGTGGCAGTGATGCTCGCTCTCAGGCTATGGCAGAGTTATCAGTTCATATACATCGTCTATCGACACAACCGCAACTTGAAGAATGGTTTGGCGAGGCAGAACAAGAGTCACTTAATTCAGAGCAACAATCTAGCTTACGTGAAATGAAACGGCAATGGCATCAAGCGACGATTGTGCCAGAGGACTTGGTTCAAGCACAATCTATTGCAGGTTCTAAATGTGAGCATGCGTGGCGTTCACAGCGTCAAGAAAATGATTGGACAGGGTTTGAAAAAAACTGGAAAGAGGTTGTTAAGTTATCTCGTGAAGAAGCTAAAATTCGCAGCGAAGGGTCGGGACTTAGCCCTTATGATGCGATGCTAGATAAGTATGAACCGGGAACAACAACCGCGTCACTTGATTGCTTGTTTTCAGATGTTAAGAGTTGGTTACCCGACTTAATTGAAAAAGTATTGCAGAAGCAACAATCACAATCGATCATCATGCCAACAGGCAAATTTTCGGTTGCTAACCAAAAAGCACTGGGTTTAGAAACCATGAAGTTGTTGAAATTCGATTTTGACCATGGACGATTAGATCAAAGCGTGCATCCATTTTGTGGCGGCGTACCAACAGATGTGCGTATTACCACTCGATATGATGAAAAAGACTTTGTGCAAGCCTTAATGGGAATAGTCCATGAAACTGGCCATGCACGTTATGAACAAGGGTTACCAAAAGCATTGGCAGGATTGCCTGTTGGTGAAGCTCGTTCAATGGGCGTTCATGAATCTCAGTCACTCTTTTTTGAAATGCAGATTGGCCGTAGCAAGCCGTTCATTTCTCACTTATCACGCCTTTCAGCAAATGCTTTTAACGCACAAAAAGATCCCGTATTTGCAGAAGAAAACCTGTACAAAATCTATACGCAAGTTGAAAAAGGTTTCATTCGAGTCGATGCTGATGAAATTACTTACCCAGCACATGTGATCATGCGTTATGAAATCGAACGCGACTTAATCAACGGTGTTATCGAGCACACCGATGTGCCTGAATTGTGGGATCAAAAGATGAAAGCTTCGCTTGGTCTTTCCACTAAAGGTAATTACAAAAATGGCTGTATGCAAGATATTCACTGGACCGACGGCGCATTTGGTTATTTTCCTTCTTATACATTAGGTGCAATGTATGCGGCACAATATAAAGCGACAATGCAAAACACAGTGGATATAGACGGGGCGATTAAAAGTGGCGATCTCAGTCCTATCTTCCAATGGTTGAGCGATAATATTTGGACACAAGCATCACTGCATACCACGGATGAGTTGATCAAACGTGCAACAGGTGAAACACTCAACGCGGACTATTTCAGAAAACATTTGGAAGCTCGTTATTTATAATGGTTATTAAATAACAGGGGTAGGGCTAGGAAGATTTCTGTCTAGCCTTTTTGCTTTTAGTAAGTACGTGACATAAATATTTAAGTTTTACCTACTTGTATGAACCACACGCTAAGCCTTTAATTCGTGTAATAAAGGCATCATTAAAACTTATCAATCTCACCGTTATATACTAGCGAAATAGGGCGGTACTTTGTCTTACCTCATTCATCAATAAGACGAATAAAAGTAAAGCAAGAACTGCCCCCACTGTGTTAAATGATATAAGTTATTTTCTTGCCATTTTCATAATATAAAGCGCAGTCATTAAATCTAAATGGGCACCACCGCCATTTTTGAAAAGCGTTATTTCCGATTCGTTTTGGCGTCCTTGTCCGTCATTACACAGTTGATAAAAGTCTGCTAACACGTCACTTTCTTTAATTATTCCATCCTTTATTGGCTTCGCGAGCTCGCCAATATCATGAATTGCAGTATCTCGTGAATCAACAAAGATTCGCGATTTGATTAATAGTGAGTCATCAGCTTCACGCATATCAGGACGATAGGCACCAATTAAATCCACATGTGTGCCTGCTTTGATCCATTCACCTTTAATAAACGATGACGTTGACATGGTAGAAGAAGAGACAATATCAGCGTTGCTTAATGCTTCAGGCAGATCTTGAATGGCAATAGCGTTTTTTTCTTGCGCTAGTTTTTGGGCTTTTGCAAAGGTACGATTCCATACCTGAACCTTTTCCAGTTTAGGGAACAAAGCTCTATAGGCATCAATCATTGATGATGCGACTGCTCCAGCACCAATAATGGTTAACACTCGACTATTTGGTCTCGCCAATAATTTAGCGGCAAATACTGAATCGCCAGCTGTTTTCCATTTTGTGACTAAATTGCCATCAATAAATGCTAATGGTTTTCCTGTTTCATCATCGAACAGGGTGAACACCGCTTGTACATTTGGGAGGGGCTCTGCGAGGTTGGCATTATTGGGAAAAATGGTCGCTGTTTTTACACCTATTCCCTTACCTTTGATCCATGCTGCTCGGTTTAATAGCGCATTGTCTCCTTGCTTGAATAAAATGTCATCGATATCAGCTTGGGGAGCTTGATGACCTTCATGCAAAGCATCACAAAGCGCTGTCCATGATAAATTATCCTTAACGTCTTCCGCATTAATAAATAAAAGCATGTAATTGAAATCCTTGGTTTAAGTTAACGTTTTTCTATCATACTCGTTTTGTGAAAATTAACCGACTGTGCGGTTCGCACAATTTTAAATTTATTTTTTAAGTTTAAAAAAATGTTTAATAGTTTTGCCCTGTCCGGCGACAAAATTGTCTGTTATCAGAATAACTTTTTAACAACAATAAACAGACAAAGAAATAGATACCGAATCGCTTAGGAACATACGTCATCATTACCCCTACATGATTTATAATTTTTTGGCTGAATAAGGCGGTAATATGTCCTTTCGGACAGCTGGTTGTGCGTATAATTCATATCACTAACTCAAATGGAAGTGATACCCATGAAAATACAATATCCAATCAAAGTTGCTGTTATCGCTTATGATGGTGCAAATGCAGTTGATATTTTTGGTCCTTTACAAGTTTTTGCCAGTGCCAATGAAATGTATAAACGCATGCATTCTGAAAACTTTGATATTTACGAAATAAAATTATTTAGTCTTACTCAACTGCAAATTAAACTTCATACGGGAACCAGTGTTTTAACTGATGGTGTGCTTGACGATCTTGTTCAATATCAAGCTGATACTATTATGATCTCAGGAGGAGAGGTGGCATTGTCGTTAGCTGATCAACCTGAAGTGATTTCTCAATTACTGCCCATTATGGATCAAGCAAGGCGTGTATCTTCAGTATGTAGTGGGGCGTTTATTCTTGCCGCAACAGGGCTAATGGAAAACCGTCAAGCAACGACACACTGGGGGCGTTATGAGGAGTTTTCTACACGCTTTCCTTCAGTCAAACTCAATATTGATGCTCTGTTTACTAAAGATGATAAGTATTACTGTTCAGCTGGTGTGACTTCAGGAATAGATTTGTCGCTTTATTTGATTCAAGAAGATTACGGGCATCGGATAGCTTTGGAGACCTCTCGCGAGATGGTTGCATTTTATCATCGTCCTGGTGGACAAAATCAGTTTTCTAGTATTAAAACCACTGTTAGCGCAAGCAGTGATGCGATAGTGCTAGCTCAGAATTGGATTGATAAAAACCTAAATAAGGTATTGATGGTAAGCCAGCTTGCAGAATTAGTGGCAATGAGTGTTCGTAATTTCTCTCGAAAATTTACACTGGAAATAGGTTTACCTCCTTCACGCTATATTACCAAAGCGCGCTTTAACAAAGCACGTTTATTGTTGGAAGAAAACAACACATCAATACAACGAATCGCTTACTTATGTGGCTATGAAAATAGTGAATCTTTTAGGCGTTTATTCAAACGCGAGTTAAATATCTCACCTTCAGAATACCGCAAACGTTTTCATATTTAATTTAAAAAAGGACTGATTAGATGAATGTTAGCATTATTGCCCTGTCTTTCTCCCAGAGTTGTTACTGGTTTGCTGTATTAATTGGGGTCAGTTTATCATCAATTATTGGTATTCAACTTGCGCCTTATTCTTCATTGGCGACTCTCCCATATGGTTTAGTAAGCTTAGGTGCTTTAATAGCGACTTATAAACTATCTATTTTCATGCAGCAACATGGGCGTCGTAAGGGCTTACGTCTCGGCGCAATTGCAGGCGCTATTTCTGGTTTGTTGTGTATGTTAGCTATTTTACAAGAGAGTTTTTATTTGTTTTGTTTGGCCAATTTTTTAATGGGGATTTATCAGGCATCCTCAGTTTTTTATCGACTAGCAGCAATTGATGAAACACCAATAGGTCAACATGGCCGTGTCATGGGCTTAGTGTTGTCTGGGAGCTTGCTTGCTGCTGTTTTAGGACCTAGTTTGGCGATGCAAGCAAATCAATGGATAAAACAACCTGCCTACCTAGGCGCATACTTAATGTTGACTGTGTTTACTCTCATTGCCTATTTTTTACTAGGTAAACTGAACGTTCAGGTTATTGCTCAACCTATAATTAAAAGCGCAAGCTCTCGCTTTATTAAACATTCAGGCTTTCTGATAGGCGTATTTAATACAGCCTTCACTCAGTTTGTGATGGTGTTGATGATGGTAGTAACACCCTTAGCAATGCATTCAGGTCATCACTCTACAAATCAAGGGATATCTGTTATCGGTTGGCACATTATTGGCATGTTTTTACCCTCATTTTTTAGTGGAAAATTGATTGACCGATTCGGCACAAAATCGATCACAATAACAGGCCTATGTATCTTATCTCTTAGTGCAATGATGGCCATATTAGGGATGGAGTTGATCAATTACTACGTGAGTTTATTTCTACTCGGAATGGGATGGAATTTTATGTATATGGCTGGCACTGCACAATACACAAAATCCATTGAACCAATAGAAAAAGGAAAAGCACAAGGAGTGTCAGAGGTGATTATTGCCCTATCAAGCATTATCGCGGTTATCAGTGGAGGAGTACTTATAAATTGGTTTGATTGGCAACAGATTAATCAGTGTGTTTTATTGATATTAGCCTGCATATTGTTACTTAATTTGTGGTTTAAAGATTAGCTTATAAGCCCTAATGGGTAACCTATTGCACTCCTTTTGCGTTTGAAAAATGGAAACTTCATTCATTTTACTTCTTTTACCTTTCTATATGATTTTTATACAGTGCATTTGATGTTTCGTATTTCTGTTTTTAATACAGATTTGTCTATCTATTCGCATGATTACAATTTGATTAAAATCTTAATTATTTGATTTTATGTGCTATAAATGTTTTTTAGGTTAATTTTGACAAATTGAATATTAGGTGAATGATGAGTAAAAATGTAGACATGGATGATTTTTTACAATTTGTTCGTGATGAATTGGGTGAAGAAAACTGGATTCCTCTTCACAAAAACCTTAACAAAGATGACAAATCCGAAGATGGATCTTTATATTCATGTTTGGTTTCCCCCGATGAAACAGAACAAGCTATGGAGGGATATGGTTGGGATTTATTGCCTGGTGATGGAGGTCCGTCCATAGTATCAAGTGGTCATAATAATATTTGGTATGAACCAAACAGTTCAAAATATATTCCTTTAGTTATTCGCAGAGAGTTCCACGGAAGGCGCGAGCCTTATCGTGAAATTTTACAAGAGTTAGTTCTCTACCTTGAGTTATATCATGATTCAGCTAATTGTAAGTATGTTGTAGATGATGAAAATGGGACTGAAATTGACGTCATCAAATACTCGGAAATGGAAACTGTAATAAGAAAGTCATTTTTGAGAGCATTTATGTCGGCTAGACAAATGAACCTACTTCTGTTTTTCGAAAACTCCAGACATAAAATAGGTAGTGAAAGGTTGGCGGATGAGCACGTTAATGAAACCGCTATTTCATTCACTAGGTTTTGGGATAGCTCATATGTTAAAGATTTTGATACCTTTACTCGAGTTCTAGGAAAGAAACTTTATCGATGTTTACCCAGACTAGAGGAGAATTATAGCCCGTTTAAGACTGAGAAAGATTATGAATCGTTTATAATAGAAGGCGATGCTCATGATAATACGGTTCACTCAAGTAACCCTTCATTGCTTGCTGACTACTTTGGGAAAAACCAAGGTGCTCCACACTATCTAACTCCTATTTATTTTGATAAAGGTGTTCTCCAAAAATATTTCGGAGCGTCAACAGAATACGATGTACAAGATAGTGTAATTCTTAAGCATGGTTATTGGAGATTGCGTTTTGATAATAATTCATCAGATCATATTTGCGTTTTTTTAGGTGATTTAGGCAGAGATATACCTCACGCGGAGGCTGTTTATTGGAAAAGTTTTAATTTACCTCCAGAAGAAAGGAAAATGAGTGGCACTTATTTCAAGCGTAGTATTATGGGAAATTTTGCCGATGCTGAAAGCCCTGACTTAGTATTTAAATCTGAATTTGAACGCTTCCAAAGTCAGTGGGTAGAACAAAAAGGATGGTCATTATTTTTACCGTTAATTGAAGCTGACAAACATTGCTTTAAGACTTTGCATTCTTTAACAAAAAATGAACAATCTGAATTTGACTCTCAAGTCCTCTCTTTGGTAAAAGTCACTATCGATTCTATTAACGTTAAGAGTCTTAAAGAACATGTATCCATCGAAGAAAGTGGCTCTATAAAGTTACTTTCAGCCTACCTTAAAGAGAGTGGAGTAAAATTCGACGCGGCTTCTTTCTTTGGTGGTCTGCAAGGTGTTCGTTCATCGGGTGTCGCTCATAGGCGAGGCTCAAATTATGAGAAAACTATTGGAAGGCTAGGTTTTGATGATACTACGTTAATAGAAGCATTCGATCATATTTTAGAGCAAATGACAGAGTTACTAAAAGAAATAAATCATGTATTTATTAATACAGATAGAGTCACATAACAACACGCCCTGCGGTGGAGCGCTAGTAAAATTTAACTATCAAGTGCAAATTTTAAAAGCGGTGAGTCCCTTCTTTTTAGCGTGGCTAAATAGGTTGATTCATCATAAGGTGTGTTGGTATTCAAATATCTAAGTACTATCCTGAACCACTTAAAAGCTAAGGCTCTAATTATACTGTTATGCGGCGTCTCTTTAGCTTGTTGTTGCTCATAATAAGCCTTTGCCAGAATGAATAACGAATCGAAAAACCAGCCTACTCAAATGTAGGGTATTTTAGTTCGCTTAAGCTGGCGTTGATATCGCACAAGGAGGTTTTGTGAATAAATTACATATCGCAATTGCTACACATAATATCAAAGAAACTATCAAAGATTACACTATTCGTTTAGGCGTGGAACCATGCTCATTTGTTTTAAATGAATATGCCTTATGGAGAACTGAGTCACTTAATTTATCAGTCAGACAAGATTCAACCTGTAAGCCTGGAGAATTACGTCATTTAGGTTGGGAAGATTCATCAGCAGAAGAGTTTAGCCAAGATACTGATGTAAACTGTATCGTTTGGGAGCGTTTTACTGCTCACCAGCAAGCAGATGAAATAAATGAAATATGGCCAGAAGCTAATTTTATTCCAGAGTGAGTGCGTTATAAAAAACAAGAATTGGTGCAGCACAGCCGGCACCTTATCTGGGTGTTGGACAACCTCAAGCGATGGACCTAATGGGTGACGCCATAATGAGATACATTATGCCTATTAAGATTTTTGATTCCATTGGGGTTTGACCTTGGTGCTTCTAAACTCAAAAAATGCCTCAGTGTTAGCCTTATAATTCTATCTATGACCCAATTTAATCAATTAGTTAATAAAAATAAAATAATCTATTTAATCTCAAGTAAATGTAAGTTACTGTCATTTTTATTTATAATAATTAGGCTAAAATGAGAAATATTACAGTCTATTTAGGTTTATTTATAGGAGAGTCATATGGATGATATAAGGTTTAAATTGCAGAGCACAATCGATGAAATTGTAAAAATTATAAATCAGGACTCAATGCTATCAGTATTCGCGTGGAAAAAAGAAGATGGCTTTGATTATTTACGCGTAACCGATTTGAAGTCTGGTTTCATTATATTTGAAATAATACCAGGGCGTGAAATTCAGTTCGATAACAATAGTACTCGCGTTGGAAGTATTGAGATCGATAGTGGTTCTAAGAAGTTAAGACATATAGTTATTCATAAACAAGGTAATGATGAACTAACCATTGAAATACCTGATGGACTGGATTTACAGTCATTTATTCAAAAAGAAGTGTTAATGGCTTCTTCTCAATAGCACCCAAAATCTAATAAGTGCTTGAAACAATAAAAATTGGTTAGGTTTCACTTCGCGACACATTTTAACCCGCTTAATGCGATGTTATATTTTTATAGAGCATGGTTAACACCCATGTTTCTATGTAAAGTTCGAACAATTAGTATTTGATTTACTTTATGTTCTTTGTAGTAGATTACATGACTAGATTGAGGGTATGTACTATAACCTTCTCTAATTTAATCGCAGTTAATTCTTAGCTCGGGCTCATCTGCTAATAATTGAAATGAGTTATCCGTTATTTTTAAATAGTTATTATGTTGTGCTTGTCTCCAAGTTAACTGGGTATACTTTACTATTTCAGTTACATCTGACTTTGCTTTAACTGATAATACAATTTTTTCATTAGTGATTATCTTTATCAAGCTCAGCGAGCAAAGAGCCATAGCTTTAGTCACGGTTTCACTTTGCTCACCTTGAATTAGTATATTACGTAAATTCAATGACTTGCTCTCTTGGTCTTCTAATGCGCATAAGCTAGCTCGTAGTAATTCACTTGCTGAATCATAGCGACCAGAGTTAATTTTTTGGCTTATGAACTGTCCAAAATGATTACCTAAAGTAACGCTAGTACTTTTAGCCATTTTTAGAACCCTTTTAGATAATAATAAGTTATTTTATTAAATAAGTGGATTGGTCAAACTATAAGTTATTAAAGCAGGACGAAAAACAGTTGGCTTTTGTTCGTATCTCACAAAGTATCGTCAACTATTGTTTACAGTTTATTGCGGTTTTAGAAGTCATTTAAACTTTAAAACATCAAAAACGTAGGAGGTTGTCGGTTAAACTCTCCAGTAATAATGCTAATTGGATCAGATATATGACTCACAACTATACACCTACTGTTAAAGACTGGCTTTCTCTACTGTTACTTATTCTGCTGTGGGGGACATCCTTTATGTTTACCGCTGTCTCACTGCAAAGCTTTAGCCCTGTGGGGATCGTTTCTCTTAGAGTATTGATTGCTGCGATTATTCTAACGCTGTTTATGTATGCCAAGGGCTGGCGTTTGCCTGCGGAGCCGTTGGCTTGGGCGATATTTTTGTTGCTGGGTATTATGGGTAACTTATTGCCATTTCTTCTGATCTCTACAGGTCAGAAGGATATTAGCTCGGGCATTGCGGGATTGTTGATGGCATTTATGCCGCTGGCGACAATGATTTTGGCACATTATTTTGTGTTAGGGGAGCGTCTCAATCGCTTTAAAATATTCGGTTTTGTACTGGGTATCACTGGCGTGGTGATTGTGCTTTGGCCTTCGTTAGTAGGAGCGCACAGTAACTTACTGAGTGGTCTATTGATTTTACTCGCCACTTTTAGTTATGCGATCAATACTATTTTGGTGAGACGATTGCCTTCCTATAACCCTGTTGTAAAGTCGGCTGGCGTGATGATTATTTCCAGCATCGTGATAGTGCCATTGTGGCTGTGGCAAGATTTACCGTGGCAGCAAAGCTATTCTTTAAAAGCTACGTTGTCCGTGTTGTGGTTAGGTATCGGCCCAACTGCGTATGCCACTATTCTCTTGTTTGCAGTTATCGGCACGGCAGGCCCTACGTTCCTATCGTACATTAATTACGTGATCCCTGTCGTGGCGTATTTTACTGGTGCGCTTCTTTTGGGCGAAGTCATTGAATGGCATAGCCTAGCGGCGATGTTATTAATAATTTTAGGGATAGCACTAACGCGCAAGCGGGTTGCTCATTGAATCGGCTGTTGGTGCGATCTCGGGGAATGTCGTGTTAATCAGTGGTATTCCACTTACACATTTTCCAACAAGTGACTTAAATGGACGCAAAATGGCTGTTGCTGTTTTTGTCAACAAACGAAAGCCAGCAAAAATTATACTATTCTAGGCGCCAGTTAACGAAGCGTGATATTCAATCGGGAGCGTATTAAACCTATGTGCGCTAAAACTATGTATGATAAAATTAAATACTTAACCGCTACATTGTTACTTATCTCTTTTGTGTTGTTGAGTATTATGATACCCGGCGGTGCAATTGAAACGAGAAGCTTTACTCACATAGATCCCTACATATTAGGCTCATTTAATATATTTCTAACCTTTTTAGGAATGACAAGCTTGCTCCTCACTTATTTCGTGATCCGGAAACTGAAGTGGGCGTACTTTATTTCAATTATTTGTGCGGCTTCGTATTTATCTGTATATGCTCTCGATCTTGCCGGTATATTTCCTATCTCACCTGATCAAATGCCAACTGGCTTATTTGTAATAGAAATAGTTGGCTCCATTATATCAATCCCGTTGGTGTACTTTTCAATACTAGGGCTATCAAATAACAGTAATGATAATAAACCCGAAGTTGTTAATATCCACTCTAAGAAATTTGCTTTTATTGCCTTAATATTAATTGCCGTGTGCGTGAATATTATTATCTTTGCTACCAAATCAGCAATGGGTAACTAATAGTAATCTTCATAAAATCCTGAACAATTTTGCTGGTTAAAATTAATTAAAACTTCGTTGTTCTCAATCCCAATAGCTCGTTATTACTCAATCAAACGTCTTAATCTCATTGATTTTTCCTTTGCATCTTTTGACAATTAATTAAGCTGAAATGTATGCCATACAAGATACATAAAAGGGCTGATAACCATTGGTTTTTAGGTTTTAGCCGCTTGTTTTAACCAACTATTATTTACCGCTTAGAGGCGCGTTAGTTGCTATCATAGAGCTACGGAGGATTTACGAAGAATTATTTAAGGTACGATTCGAAGTAGTTGAAAGAGCAACAATATCAATTCCTTTCGAAAATACATATGTTGTATGCAAAATGTTGGAAGTGTTGTAGTACTTTAAAAATACTGCTCAGTTAAAAATTTTTATGAGAAATTAGATAATAATCAGGAACGCTCTGTTATTGATGCAAAATGCCGCTTGTTGAATGGTTTAAATCAGCGCTATAGCAAAACGAATTATTTATTAGCAATAACGTTTGTCTCTGAATAAGGGGATATTTCTCCTTGAACGATAAGACTACAGCCATAAAAAAGGCGAGACATATTTGTCTCGCCTTTCGGCTATTGTTAGTTTGAAACGCTATTAAAGTTTCAAACTTTATTCAAAACTAGCAAGATACAATTAATCTTCGATATAGCTTTCAATACTTGGGCATGAACAGATCAAATTTCTGTCCCCAAATACATTATCTACACGATTTGCAGTTGGCCAGTATTTAGCGCCTTTGCTGAACTCTGATGGGAAACAAGCGACTTCACGTGAGTAAGTATGTGTCCACTCAGTTTCCATTACATCCACTTGAGTATGTGGCGCATTCACTAGTGGGTTATCTTCTAGTGTCCATTCACCTGATTCTATTTGGCTGATTTCCTTACGGATTGCAATCATCGCGTTACAGAATCTATCTAACTCGTTTAAGTTTTCAGACTCAGTGGGTTCAATCATTAATGTTCCCGCTACAGGGAATGACATGGTTGGCGCATGAAAACCGTAATCCATTAAGCGCTTAGCAACATCTTCACCTGAAATGCCTGAGGCAGCTTCAATTGGTCGAATATCGATAATACATTCATGCGCAACACGTCCTTCTTTACCAAGGAATAAAATAGGGTAGTGTGGGCGTAAACGTTCCATCACGTAGTTTGCATTTAATATTGCTAATTTAGTGGCTTCCGTTAACCCTTGCTCACCCATCATTGCAATGTAGGCATATGAAATAGGCAAGATAGACGCTGAACCTAGCTCTGCTGCTGATACTGCATAATGTTTGTTATCTGCAGATTCAGTTACTTCGATGTGTCCTGGTAGGAACGGGATCAAGTGTGCTTTAACGCCAATTGGTCCCATACCTGGGCCGCCGCCGCCATGAGGAATACAGAATGTTTTATGCAAGTTAAGGTGTGAAACATCTGAACCGATAAAGCCCGGTGTTGTTATTCCTACTTGTGCATTCATGTTGGCACCATCAAGATAAACTTGGCCACCAGCTTCATGCACCCATTCACATACTTCTTGAATCGACTCTTCGTAAACACCGTGTGTCGATGGATAAGTGATCATGATGCACGATAGGTTATCGCGATGTTTATCTATTTTTGCTTTTAAGTCTGCATGGTCAATATTACCTTGTTCATCACAGCCTACAACAACCACTTTCATTGAAACCATAGAGGCTGATGCAGGGTTCGTACCATGTGCTGAACTTGGGATTAAACATACATTACGGTGACCCTCACCATTATGTTGATGGTAACGTTTAATCGCGATTAAACCGGCATATTCACCTTGCGCACCTGAATTTGGTTGCAATGAGATGCCGTCGTAACCAGTGATTTCACATAACATGGTTGATAGTTTCTCAGCTAATTCTTGGTAACCAAAGCTTTGTTCTGTCGGTGCAAAAGGGTGCATTTGTCCAAATTCAGGCCATGTAACAGGTAGCATTTCTGCTGCTGCATTTAACTTCATGGTACAGCTACCCAATGGGATCATACCGTGTGTTAATGAGTAATCTTTGTTTTCTAGTTTTTTCATGTAACGCATCATTTGCGTTTCACTTTGGTGATCTGAAAACACAGGGTGTGTTAAGTACTTACTAGTACGACGACAGTTACTTGGGATTGCTGCAAATTCATCTTTAGCAATGTTTTCACTGAAATCACTAACTTTAAGTGCTTTACCAGTAATGGCTAATAACAAATCCTCTACATCTTTGGCAGTGGTTGTTTCGTCTAAACTGATGCCTAGTTGCACAGTGATATTATCTGGCGATGGGACTTGTTTTGCAGGGTATAGACGTAAGTTCATGCCTTCTGCTAATGCACGGTGGTAAATCGCTTTACTGTGTTCATTTGTATTAATGGTTAACGTATCAAAGAAAGTGGTGTTTTCTAATTCGATACCTTCACTTTGTAAACCAGCAGCAAGAACGGCTGTGTAATGATGAACACGACGACCGATTTTTAATAAACCTTCTGGCCCATGGTATAAGGCATAAAATGCGGCCATGTTGGCTAATAGTGCCTGTGCAGTACAAATGTTGGAAGTGGCTTTTTCACGACGAATATGTTGCTCACGTGTTTGCATCGCCATGCGTAATGCTGGTTTGCCTTTGCTGTCTTTTGACACACCAATTACACGACCCGGCATAGTACGTTTGAATTTATCACGTGTTGCCATGAATCCTGCGTGCGGACCACCAAACCCCATTGGTACACCAAAACGTTGTGCGCTACCGATAACAACATCTGCGCCCATTTCACCCGGCGCTTTTAATAGCGTTAATGCTAATAGGTCTGATGCAACAGCGACTAAGGTATTTTTAGAATGAGCTTGTGCAATGATGTCTGTTAGGTCAATGACATGACCGGTAGTATTTGGGTACTGTAAAATAGCGCCAAACACATCTTGGTTGTCTAATTCTTGGGCAGTACCTGTAATGATTTCAATGCCGATATATTCTGCACGTGTACGAATAACATCGACTGTTTGTGGGTGTAATCCGTCACAAACAAAGAAAGCATTACTTTTACTTTTACTGGCACGTTTACATAAGGTCATTGATTCTGCAGCAGCGGTTGCTTCATCTAATAAAGACGCATTCGCTAAATCCATTGCTGTTAAGTCCATTACCGCTTGTTGGTAATTTAATAAAGACTCTAAACGGCCTTGAGATATTTCAGGTTGATAAGGTGTGTAAGCTGTGTACCAACCTGGGTTTTCTAATACGTTACGCAGAATAACATTAGGCGTTAAAGTGTTGTAATAACCTTGGCCGATGAAGCTTCGGTTAACCACATTCTTTTCTGCAATCGTTTTTAGTGAAGCTAACATGTCAGATTCACTTTGTGCTTCGGCTAAGTTTAATTTTTTTGGAAGGCGAATAGCGGCGGGCACAGTTTGGTCAATTAATTGATCTAAGCTAGTTGCACCAATGGTGTCCAGCATCCGTTTTTGTTGTGCAGGGTTAGGGCCGTTGTGACGCGTTGCAAATTCTTGTTGGTCGCTTAATAAATCGAGTAATGTTGGAGCAGTCATATTCATCCTAAACAGTCGCTGTTGCAGAAAATGTAAGAAAGATTTTTTATAAACCCGCTAAAAATATATGGTGTTAAAAGCGCAATGGTTTATAAAATAAAGGCGATTTTCTATGAAGTCGCCTTAATCATCATTGTTAATGGTTTGCTTTAAACTTGTTGGCAATTGCAGAACAAAGCAAAAAGCTTATTCTTCGTTTGCTGCGTGGTAGTCTTCGCTTGACATCAAGGTATCTAGCTCAGCTGCATTTTCAAGTTTAATTTTAACAATCCAACCCGCAGAATAAGGTGATTCGTTAATCAACTCTGGGCTACCTTCTAGCTCGTCGTTAATTTCAACGACTTCACCAGTAACAGGCGCATAAAGGTCAGACGCTGCTTTTACTGATTCTACTAAAGAAAAAGCTTCTCCAGCTTCAGTAGTATCGCCAACAGCAGGTAAGTCAACAAATACCACATCACCTAATAACTTTTGTGCTTGGTTTGAGATGCCGATAGTAACGGTACCGTCACCGTTGTCTAATACCCATTCGTGTGATTCTGTGAACTTTAATGCACTTTCCATAGTTAAATCCTTCGCTAGTAAATGATATTGAGGCTGAGTGTTTCGCTATCAAGCATAACACTCACAAATTCTATTTCTACTACATTGTTAAGGTTCTGCCAACCCAAAAGTTTCCAGTAGTGGAATTATCTCTATCCAATAGAAACAACTCATTAACATGGTGCTTTTAGCTTTTAATAGGCTTTAGCCTAAATAAGTTAACAATATAATAACAAGTGCTGGTCATTATAAGGACTTATTTGCTCAATGTTGAGCAAAAGTTTCCAAAAGGAAACTTTATTTCCGTAATGTGACATTGATCTTTATTTTAAAGTGCGCTTTTATTTTTGTTCGATAATATAGTGTCTCATAGACAGGAGAACGAGAATGACTGATCACCAACAACAAGATATTTATCCATCAATGACGATTTCTACAGATCAGCATGAACAGAAGATAGCTCCTATTAAATTAGGTGAACGATTGAAAGAGATCCGTCGTTCATTGGGGTTAACATTAGAAGAGGCGAGTCAAAAAACCGGGTTAGCGCGTTCAACTTTATCTAAAATTGAAAATGAGCAAATATCACCGACTTTTCAAGCAATGCAAAAGTTAACGAGTGGATTACAAATCAATATTCCACAATTATTTGCGGCGCCCAAGCAAGTGCATACAACCGGTCGCCGTGATATTACGCGAAATGAGGAAGGAAAAGCACATCCAACTTCAACCTATGAACATGAGTTATTAGCGACGCAATTAACCAATAAAAAAATGATGCCGTTTAAATCATTAATTCGTGCACGTAGTTTTGATGCGTATGCCGATTGGATAAGACATGACGGTGAAGAGTTCCTGTTAGTGTTAAGTGGAGAAATTACATTTTTCTCTGAATTTTATGAACCGGTCAATTTAACTGAAGGTGATTCAGTTTATTACGATGCCAACATGGGACACATGTTGATCTCGGTAAGTGAAGACGACGCCAGTATTTTATGGGTGACCGCTTCTTAGTTAATCATCGAAATTTTTTGGTGGTAAGTTATTAACTCAGGTAGTTGCTGAGACCGTATGTGAGGGAAATGGTAAGTAAGTCGATAAGTGACGCAGTCAGCAAGTGGGATATTAATGCAGATATTTAACAAGCATCTAGCATTTTACCAAACATGATTACTTAACACGATTAATTAACATAGTTACTTAGCATAGTTACTTAACATAGTTACTAAACATGACTCGCTAACACTATTATCGAACATTATTAATAAAGATAAACGGAAGCATCAATAAATCACATTAACAACGAACAACATTATTAATAGTCAAACACAAAATACATTTACAAATAACGAGCTACGATAACGTTTAAATCAACGTTAAAAATAGCTTTAAACAACACAATTAAATTTACTAACTAAACGTAAGTGACGTTTAATAAATTATAGCCTTTGGAGTAAAAACAATGTCAGAACAATTATTAGTTACACCGTTTCATGCTTTACATATTGAAATGGGCGCAAAAATGGTTCCTTTTGCTGGTTATGATATGCCGGTGCAATATGCATTAGGTGTAAAAAAAGAGCACTTACATTGTCGTCAATCGGCGGGTTTATTTGATGTGTCTCATATGGGGCAGCTGCGTTTAAAAGGTGCTAATGCAGCGGCGGCGATAGAAGCTTTAGTTCCTGTCGATATTATTGACTTGCCGGCGGGTAAACAGCGTTATGCTTTTTTCACTAATGAGCAAGGTGGTATTAGTGATGATTTAATGGTGACTAACTTTGGCGATCACCTGTTTGTTGTAGTCAATGCGGCTTGTAAAACACAAGATATTGCTCACCTACAAGCTAATCTTCCTGCTGATGTTGAAATTGATATTATTGAAGACCGCGCTTTATTAGCGATTCAAGGCCCAAAAGCAGCTGATATGTTAGCGAAGTTAAATGCTGACGTACAAAAGATGGTGTTTATGGATGCTGAAAAAATACAGCTCGTTGGGGTTGAATGTTATGTCAGTCGTTCTGGTTACACGGGGGAAGATGGTTTTGAAATATCAGTACCTGCTGCGCAAGCTGAACAACTTGCTCGTGAACTATTAGCAAATGATGAAGTGGAGTGGGTTGGGCTGGGTGCTCGTGACTCATTACGTTTAGAGTGCGGGTTATGTTTATATGGCCATGACCTAGATGAAACAACAACCCCTGTTGAGGCAAGTTTGTTATGGGGTATCAGCAAAGCTCGTCGTGCTGATGGCGTGCGTGCCGGTGGTTTCATAGGTAGTGATATTATTCTGGAACAAATCGCGACAAAACAAGTTTCTTGTAAACGCATTGGTTTAGTGGGTCTAACTAAAGCACCGGTTCGTGAAGGTGCTAAATTGTTTGATGCCGCTGATAACGAAATTGGTATTGTGACCAGTGGTACTTTTGGCCCGACAAAAGGCATTCCTGTTGCTATGGGGTATGTTGGCACTGATTATACTGCGATTGGTACTGAATTATTTGCAGAAGTGCGTGGTAAAAAATTAGCAATGGTTGTTGAAAAAATGCCATTTGTAGCACAAAGCTACTATCGCGGTTAAATAAACTCAGTGATATGCAGGTTTCAACTATTTCTGATAGTGTAATTTGGTAGGTTAATAACGTCGTCGTTATTAACCTAGCGCTTTAGATCCTGATACTGAAAGCACGTTCTAAACGTGCAATTAAAGCTGACAATCACATTGTCAGCTTTAATTTTTTAAGCGGGTAGATAATGTTAATAAAAGGGGATGCTACGGAACTACCAATTTATGTAGTGGATGCCATTATGATACACAATTCAAAGGTAATTCAGCTGCAGTCGTCCTGCTAACATCATGGGTAGGCGATGAGTTAATGTAGAACATCGTGATTGGAAATAACTTATCTGAAACGGCCTTTATTAAAAAGTAGCGGCCAATAAGTTTGAAATCCCTTGGTTTTCACCGTTAACTGAAATTGACTTTTGTGAGTATGCCACGTTAACGTCTTCTTTCATTTTATGTCGATACTATATCATTTGTTTAAGCAGCCTTGGTTTTACCATTTCTGGTTTACACAGCCTGGCTTAATAGGTTTAGTCGAATCGGTATTTACATAGAATTACTTGGTTATGGTTATGGTTATGGTTA